>CAXUHE010000183.1:179-7788 GCA_964250725.1 uncultured Enterovirga sp.
TCATCGAAACAGCGACTTTCCGTCTCGATCCGGGGGCGCATCGGCGGCGGATTCCCTCTATGACGCTGTCATCTGCCGATCGACGAGATCCGATGGACCCGAACAGCCTCCTCCCGATCTGTTTCGCGCATTCTGGCTATCAGCTCGGCGCGGCCTTCTCGGCCCGCGGGGACGCCCGACCTTTCGTCGAGGTGCGCGACCTCGACGCGTTGCGCCGCGCCCTGCCGGAGACCGGGACGCTCGTCGTCTCGGGTCTGTGGCGAAACGACCTCCTGGAGAACGCACCCCGGCTCAAGCTCATCCAATCCGTCAGCGCCGGGACCGACCAATACGACCGCGAGATGATCCGTGGGCACGGCGTGAAGCTCGCGAGTGCGCAGGGTGTGAACGAGGTGGCGGTCGCGGAGCACGCGATCGGGATCCTGCTCGGCCTGACGCGCCAGTTCCATCTGCTGCGCGACCAGCAGGCCCGGCGCGACTGGCGTCCGTTCATCTCCGACGTGTCCCGGCGCGAGGAGGAGCTCGACGGCAAGCATCTCGTCGTGGTCGGGCTCGGCCGGATCGGGGCGCGGATCGCGAGGCTCGCCTGCGCGTTCGGCATGCGGGTCACGGGCGTGCGGCGCCGTGCGGCATCGGCCGACGACGCGATCGAGGTCGCGCACCCGGACCGTTTGTCCGAGCTTTTGACCGACGCCGATGCCGTGATCCTGGCATGTTCACTGACGCCGGAGACGCGGGGGCTCATGGGAGCGCGGGAATTCGCGGCGCTGAAGCCCGGCGCCTACCTCGTGAGCGTCGCGCGCGGACCGGTCGTCGTCACCTCGGCGCTGGTCGACGCCCTCGCGGCCGGACGTCTTGCGGGCGCCGCGCTCGACTGTTTCGACGAGGAGCCGCTGCCGACCTCCTCCCCGCTCTGGACGATGCCGAACGTGATCGTGACGCCGCATTCCGCGGGCGAGACCCGCCTCTACGAGGAGCGCATCGTCGACTACCTCGTCGAGAACATGTCGCGCCTCCAGGGCGACCGGCCGTTGCTGAACGAGATCGTGTGACGAGCCCACCATGCGCTTGACCGACTACAAGGTGCTGACCTTCGACTGCTACGGCACGCTCATCGATTGGGAGAGCGGCATGATGCAAGCGCTGGAGTCTCTGACATCGCGCGTCGGGGCAGCCCTCGATCGCGACGCGATCCTCGAAGCGCATGCGCGCCACGAATCGTCACAGCAGCGCCAGACGCCCGCGAAGCCCTATCGCGAGGTGCTCGCCACCGTGTACCGGCGGCTCGCGGAGGAGTGGGGCGTGCCGACGACGTGGGATGATTGCCTCGCCTACGGCCGCTCGGTCGGCGACTGGCCGGCCTTCGAGGACAGCGCGGAAGCCCTCCGATACCTCAGGAGCTTCTACAAGCTCGTCATCCTGTCGAACGTCGACAACGCATCTTTCGCGGCGAGCCAGCGCAAGCTCGGGGTGGAGTTCGACGCGATCTACACGGCGGAGGATATCGGCAGCTACAAGCCGGACCCGGTGAACTTCGCCTACATGCTGGAGAAGCTGGGCGGCCTCGGAATCGCGAAAGCCGACATCCTGCATACGGCCGAGAGCCTGTTCCACGATCACGTGCCGGCGAACCAGTTCGGGCTCGCCTCGTGCTGGATCCACCGCCGTCACGAGGTCGAAGGTTTCGGCGCAACCATGAACCCCGGCCGGATGCCGCGCATCGATCTGCGCTTTACCAGCATGGCGGACCTCGTGCGGGCGCATCGGGACGTCTTGCGGGCGTGAGCCTAGCCACCTTGGCTTGACATCCGACGACCCGGATGGATGGTGCGCGGCCATTCCCCCAAGTGACCCGAACCATGCATCGTTATCGCAGCCACACCTGCGGCGCGCTCCGCCCGTCCGATATCGGGGCGAGCGTACGCCTCTCCGGCTGGTGCCACCGCGTTCGCGACCACGGCGGCGTTCTCTTCGTCGACCTGCGCGATCATTACGGCATCACGCAATGCGTCGCGGATACGGATTCGCCGGCCTTCGCGGGCCTGAACGAGGTGCGCTCGGAATGGGTCGTGCGGCTCGACGGCCTCGTGCGCGAGCGCCCGTCCGGCACCGCGAATGCCGAACTGCCGACCGGCGATATCGAGGTCTACGTGACGCAGATGGAGGTGCTGGGCCCGTCGGCCGAGCTGCCGCTGCCCGTCTTCGGCGATCTCGAATATCCGGAGGAGGTGCGGCTCAAGTACCGTTTCCTGGACCTGCGGCGGGACAAGCTGCACGCCAATATCATGCGCCGGACCCAGGTCATCTCGGCCCTGCGTCGGCGCATGGGGGAGGCCGGCTTCAACGAGTTCCAGACCCCGATCCTGACCGCTTCCTCACCTGAGGGCGCGCGCGACTTCCTGGTCCCCTCACGCCTCCATCCGGGCCAGTTCTACGCGCTTCCGCAGGCGCCGCAGCAGTACAAGCAACTGCTCATGATGTCGGGCTTCGATCGCTATTTCCAGATCGCGCCCTGCTTCCGCGACGAGGATCCGCGCGCCGACCGGCTGCCGGGCGAGTTCTACCAGCTCGACGTGGAGATGAGCTTCGTCGAGCAGGAGGACGTGTTCCAGACGATGGAGCCCGTCATCCGGGGCATCTTCGACGAGTTCGCGGACGGCAAGCGGGTCACGGGTGGGTTTCCGCGCATCACCTACGCGGATTCGATGCTGCGCTACGGGTCCGATAAGCCGGACCTGCGCAACCCGCTCGTCATCGCGGACGTCACGGCCGAGTTCGCCGAGGAGGGCGTGACCTTCAACGCCTTCAAGAAGGTGATCGAGGCGGGCGGCGTCGTGCGCGCGATTCCCGCGCCGGAAGGCGGCCAGCAGCCGCGCTCCTTCTTCGACAAGCTGAACGAGTGGGCGCGGGCCGAGGGTGCGGCCGGCCTCGGCTACGTGGTGTTCGGGGACGAGGACGGCCGGCTCGTGGGCAAGGGACCGATCGCGAAGTTCCTGCCCGCGGACGTGCAGGCCGCGATCGCGATGCGGGCCGGCGTCGGCGCAGGCGATGCCGTGTTCTTCGCGGCCGGGGAGGCAGAGAAGGCGGCCTCGCTCGCCGGCAAGGCGCGCACCCGCATCGGCGAGGAACTCGACCTCGTCGACCGCGACCAGTTCGCGCTGGCCTGGATCGTCGACTTCCCGTTCTATGAATGGGACGAGGACCTGAAGAAAGTCGATTTCGCGCACAACCCCTTCTCCATGCCGCAGGGCGGCATGGCGGCGCTGGAGAGCCAGGAGCCGCTCACCCTCAAGGCGTTCCAGTACGATGTCGTCTGCAACGGGTTCGAGATCGCGTCCGGCGGCATCCGCAACCAGCTACCGGACGTCATGGTCAAGGCGTTCGAGATCGCCGGCTACACGCGCCAGGACGTCGAGGAGCGCTTCGGCGGGCTCTACCGCGCCTTTCAGTACGGAGCGCCGCCCCACGGCGGAATGGCGGCGGGCGTCGACCGGATCGTCATGCTGCTCTGCGGCGCGAAGAACCTGCGCGAGGTCGCACTGTTTCCGATGAACCAGCAGGCCTTGGACCTCCTGATGGGTGCGCCATCGGAGCCGAGCCCGAAGCAGCTGCGCGAACTTCACATCCGGATGAACCCACCGGTGAAGTGAGCGTCAGAGCAGGGTCTGATCCCGGTCGGTCGAGCAGCAACCCAACCGGTCGACGACGATGCGGCAATCCGCATCGTCGGTAGGCCCATAGGCCGGATCACTTCGCGCGGCCCCGCCCGCTCGCGATGATCCGCGACATGCGCTCGACCGCCGCCCGGTCGTCGTCGATCTGCCCGGTGAGGAGCCGGCGAAGCAGGAAGCCGGACACGAGCTCGGCCAGCATCTCGGTATCGGCCGGATCGACCTCGCCGCGGCGCGCGGCGTCGCCCAGCATCGCGTGGATCGACCGTGCGAGGGCCGGAAGCAGGCGCTCCCAGAGCAGCACGAGCGCAGGTCCGGACGCTTGCGCCTCGGCCACGATGCCGCGGAGCGCGTGCCCGGCCGGGGTCTCGCGCCAAGCCGCGAACAACGCGCGGACATGGGCCGCGAGATCGCCCTTGAGCGACCCCGTCTCGGGTTCGGCCAAGCGCGCGGCGCGCTCCCGCTCGTAGACCGCGGCCAGCAGGTCGGTCCGGCTCGGCCACCAGCGATAGATCGTCGGTTTGCCCGCGCCCGCACGGCGAGCGACCGCGTCGATCGAGAACCCCGCCAAACCGACCTCGCCCAGGAGATCACGCGCCGCCGCCACGATCGCCGCTTCGGCGGCCGGATTGCGACGCGCACCGATCGATGTGCGGCGCGGCGACGGCTTCGGGTCCTGCGTCAACGCGCTCTCCTCGTTCCGCACCGTAGCAGAACGACCGCGGATCGAAACGGATCGTTCTTGTGGGGCGCTGAACGAAACGGCACGTTTTTATCGTGGCGGTGATAGTTACGAACCGTTTTGATCACGAGCATAGACGTTACGATCCGTATCGATCATGAAGAGGGGGCGATCAGGGCTATCGCGTTCGGCTGTCTGAACGGCTTCGCCGGAACCCTGGGGGAGCGATCCTCCTCGCTTGCGTCGCTTCGGCTGATTGGGGACAAGCCCCGAGTGCGACCGCACTGGCCGCGGACGGGATGGACGTGACGGCGGACGGCAGGATCGGACCGGGATCGCTGGCGGCGATCGTCGTCGCGCACGACTCGGCGGGCGTGCTGCCGGCCTGCCTCGGCGCGCTGGCCCGTGACGGCGTGCCGGCGATCGTGGTCGACAATGCGAGCTGCGACAGCTCGGCCGACTTGGCGGAGCGGCTCGGCGCGCGCGTGATCCGCAACCACCGCAACGAGGGTTATGGGCGGGCCAACAATCGCGGGATCGCGGACGCGGCATCCGACTACGTGCTGGTCGCGAACCCGGATGTCGTACTGGACCGGGGCGCGACGGCGGAGCTTCTCGCCGCCGCCTCGCGCTACCCGGATGCCGGATTGTTCGCGCCCCGCATCGTGGAGCCGTCCGGCCGGTTCTTCTTCCAGCCGCGCTCGCTTCTCGCGTCCTACCTCCCCAACCCCTGCGGCCGTCTCGCGCTTCCGGAGGGCGACGCCTGCTCGCCGTTCCTGTCTGGTGCCTGCTTCATGATCCGGCGCGAGCTGTTCGTCCGGCTCGGCGCGTTCGACCCCGACATCTTCCTCTTCTACGAGGACGACGACCTCTGCCGTCGGGTGGCCGATGCCGGATACGCGCTCGTCCACGTCCACGCGGCGGTCGCGCGTCACGTTCGGGGCGGGTCGAGTACGGTCGTACCGGGCCGCATCTTCAACGCACGCTGGCATCTCGCCTGGTCGCGCGGACACGTGTGCCGCAAATACGGATTGCCGTTGCCCGGCTGGGGGGCGATCGTGGCGAACGCCCTGAAGGCCGCGGGTTTCGCGCTCCTGCTCGACCGCCGCCGGGCGGAGCGCCACGCGGGGGTGGCGGCCGGGACGCTCGCGTTCCGGCGCGGCCGCACCGCGCTCGACCGTCAGGGGCTCACGTGAGGTTCGGGAGGCCGCCCACCATCGCGGACGCGATGGCGCGGCCGGCGAACGGCTTCGCGGCCGTGCGCCTCGCGCTCGCGCTCGCGGTGGTGGTGAGCCACGCCTTCAGCGTGACGACGGGCCGGGTCGAGGCCGAGCCGCTCCACGCCTGGACCGGCTACACGCTGGGCGAGCACGCGGTGAACGGCTTCTTCGCGATCTCCGGGTTCCTCGTCACGATGAGCTTCGTGCGCCGCGGCCCGCGCGATTACGCGGCCGCGCGGGCGCTGCGGATCGTGCCGGGGCTCGTCGCCGCGGTGCTCGTGGTCGCGCTCGCGATCGGCCCCGCCATGACGACCTCTTGCCTTCGGGACTACCTGACCGACCCGGAGCTGCGCGTCTTCCTCGTACGCACGCTCACGACGCTGAAGAGCACCGCACCGCTGCCCGGCCTGTTCCGGGACAACCCGCTCCACTTCTCGATGGGCACGGTCTGGACGCTGAAATACGAGGTGCTCTGCTACGTGGCGGTGCTGCTCGCCGGCGCCGTCGGCCTCCTGCGCGGACGCGCCCCGTCGCTCGTCGTCGCGGCCGGCCTCTTCGGGGCGCTGCTCGCGACGAACCTGCTCCTGCCGAACGCGTCGCTCGGGACGACGACGACGCTGCGGCTCGCCTTCATCTTCGCGGCGGGCGCGGCCTTTCACCAGTGGCGCGACGCCGTGCGTCTCTCCTGGCTTGCGGCTGCGGCTCTCGCCGGCCTCGCGGCCCTGGCGGCCCGGACGCCGGCCTACCCGGCGCTGCTCTACGGCGCGACCGCCTACGGCGTGCTCGTGATCTCGCTCAGCCAGCCTCTCGCACGCCCGGTCTTCGACCTGCGCCAGGACCTCTCCTACGGCGTCTACCTCTATGGCTGGCCGATCCAGCAGGTGCTGCGCGCGCTCGACCCGGGCGCGGGAAGCCCGGTGCTGCTCGCCGTATCGCTGCCGCTCTCGCTCGGGGTCGCGGCCTTGTCCTGGCGTCTCGTCGAGCGTCCGGCGCTGCGGCTGAAGGCGAGGGCGCTGGGTCTGCGAACCCTCAGGACGATCGAGCCCGCAGCGCCCTGAGCGCCGCGACCAGGGCCGGTATGTCGCCCGACGAGAGGAGCGGCATCAGCCGCGCGATCTCGGCGTCGGGCAGGTCCCACCAGGCCGTCTCGAGCAGCGCCGCGACGGTCGCCTCGTCGAACCGCCGCCGGGCGAGACGGGCCGGGTTGCCCGCCATGATCGCGTAGGGCGGGACATCGCGCGAGACGACCGAGCGCGCGCCGATCACTGCGCCGTGCCCGACCGTGACGCCCGACATGATCGTCGCGCCCGACGCGAGCCAGACGTCGGAGCCGATCGTCACGTCGCCGCGCGTGCGATGATACCCGCCGCCGAGCGCCTCGGCGCCGGGCCAGCGCTCGGGAAAGGCCGCGAACGGGAAGGTCGTCACCCAGTCGACGCGATGGTTGCCGCCGAGGAAGATCTCGACCTTGTCCGCGATGGAGCAGAACCGCCCGATCGTGAGGCGCGCGCCCGTCTCCGGGAAGCGCACCTTGGGGCGGCCGTAGGAGTGGTCGCCCACCACGAAGCCGTGCCGGCGCACCAGCTTCTCGAGGTGGCGCGCCGTGCGGTTGTCGCGCCGCGCCGGGTTGCGGAGCAGATCGAGAAGCCGCATCACCTGACGGCCGGGTGATCGAGGCGAGGAGGGGCGCGCATGGCGGATCTGACGGACGATCTGAAATCGGGCGCGCTGTTCTACCACCGCTATCCGCGACCGGGAAAACTCGAGATCCAGGCGACGAAGCCGCTCGGCAACCAGCGCGACCTCGCGCTCGCCTACACGCCCGGCGTGGCGATCGCCTGCACGGCCATCACGGAGGACCCGGCGGAGGCCGCGAACCTCACGGCACGCCAGAACCTGGTCGCGGTCGTGACGAACGGGACCGCGGTGCTCGGCCTCGGCAACATCGGACCGCTGGCCTCGAAGCCCGTGATGGAGGGCAAGGCGGTCCTCTTCAAGAAGTTCGCCGGCATCGACGTCTTCGACATCGAGGTCGC
>CAXUHE010000184.1:0-7737 GCA_964250725.1 uncultured Enterovirga sp.
TCGCGAGCAGAGCCGTCGGCCTGCGCCGAAGGAGCGCTCGCGTGCACGCCAGCGCCGCAGCGACTTCGCGCAGGCGGCCGCGCCGTTCAGGTTAAGCTCCGCAAGCGCCATCTCGGCGATGTCGTCATTGCCGACGCTTTGGGACTTGCCGGCGCGGTCGTGCGGCCGTTGGGACCAGTGCCGCAGCCAGTCGAAAGAGACCCGAAGGCGGCTCAGGGCGTCACCCGCGAGGTCAGGCGCTCCCGACAGGAAGGCGGCTTCGTAGGCGTGTTCCGAGCCGGTCCACTCGCCCCCCGTGATCAGGCGCCTGGTTACCTGCTCGAGCATCTGCTCCGGTTCGAGGAAATGCCTGGCGAGGTCGGTGTTCGCCGAGATGAGCTTCTGCTGCCTCGCGTCGGCGGCGGTCTCGCCGCCGGCCTTGAGGGCCAACTTGGTCGCTTCGAGGTGCCGACCGTCACGGATCGCAGCCTTCAGAGCGAACTGGAGCCGTTGCAGGGCGACGTCGCGCCGCGCCATCGCCGGCTCGGCGGGCAGGGCCTCGTCGGACAGGGCGAGACGGACGAGTTCATCGAAGCGCCCGGCCTCGAGCAGCAGCTGCGGAAGGCCCGCCGCAACGTAGGCGCTTCCCTGCGCGATCGGCAGAAGCCGGCCGATGAACGTGTCGAGCTGACCGCCTGTCGGGCGGAACCTCTGCCGGAACCAAGTCTCGGTGGGTTCGTCGCGGAACTGGATGGCGCCCTCGCGGACGATGAGCGGACGTTGGAGGTCGTTTGCGAGGCTTGTCACGAGGGCGTTCGGCGCGTCGGCCACGCGTGCGACGATGTCGAGCGGCACGAACGGGCGCAGGGTCGCCAAGGCGGAGCAGATCCGATCGATCTGCTCGCGCTCCGTCTTCGGGGCATCGGTGAGCACCTTGGCGATCGCGCTCTCGAGCAGGTCGCCGATTAAGTGCTCCACGGTCCGTGGCGCACCCGCCAGGCCGAGCAGGATCTCCCCGAGCTGATCGGGCTGGGCGAGCGCGGTCGCCTGAACCCGAGGGTTCATCGACGTCTGCCGGTGGAATTCGTGGACATCCTGCTCGGTGGCATCTGGGAAGAAGGATCGCAGGTGGGTTCCCGTCTCGGCCTCGCTGAACGGCTCGAGCTCGATCCTTGGCACGGTGGAGGGCGGCTCGAGCATGTCGACGCGGTGGGGGCGTGTGGTCAGGACGATGCGGGCGTTCGCGGGCCATTGCTCGCGCAGCAGCAGTAGCGGGAAGCTCGGTCCGCCGTGCACCTCGTCGGCGGCGATCTGCGCGTTGTCGGCGGCGTCGATGACGATGCATAGGATCGCGCCAGCGGAATGTTCGTTCAGCCTGGCTGCCGCCTGCTCGACCCGGGCGAGGAAGGCGCGCACGTATGCTGCTGGATCCGCCTTGCTCGTCGGTATGAGTGGGTGGCTCAGCGACTGCCCAGCGAGCTCGTTTGCCAGCTGGACGAGTCCGTCGCGGCAACGGTGGCGGTAACCGCTGGCGCTGCGATACGCACCATTGCCGAAGCAATCGTAGACGAGCGTTCGGCTGCCTTCCGGCAGGTGGAGGCCTAGCTGGGTCGAGAGGACGGACTTCCCGACGCCGGCGTCTGCCTCGATGATCGTGAGGCTCCCGCCGGCGACCACCCGTTCCGCGAGCTCCGCCAGCTGGACCCGTGGCACGATGGTCGATGGAAGTTCGATGAGTGATGGCGCCGGGTAGAGGTCGCGCATGTCGGCGCCGAGCGCCTTGAGCACGTCCATCCTCGTGATCTCGGGACGGTGCTCGAACTCGGTCGTCGCCCTTTGCTCGACCAGGTTCTTCATCTGCAGCGGTGCGTCTCGGTCCGCTTCGGGGAGGTAACCCGATACGTCGTCGTGAAGCAGCGTCCGTTGCTCGAGGTATCGTTCGGTCTCGCCGGTCAACGTCAGGACCTTCGCAAGCGCCATGGCCTGCTCGATCGGAAGCCGCATGGCGTGCGCGGCCGCCTTGGAGTTGGCGGTGGCGCGGTCGGCCCGCAACTGCACGACGCCATCCTCGAATGAAGCCGCGAGCGGTCGGTTGGTCACGAACTCGAACGAGAATCGTCGGGCGACGTCGTCCGCACCGAATTTTCCGACGAGCGCGACATAGCGCTTGCCGAAGTCCTGCAGCGTGTCAGTCAGCTCGCTCGCGATCCACGCCTTCTGCTCTCGCCGGCTCGAGTGCTTCAGCTGGACATACCTAACATGCGTGGCCCTCGCAGGGTCCGTGCTCCCGCTGTATTCCGCCACGTCTATCGACTTGGCGCCGTCATCCAGAAGCTCGCCGTCCGGAATCGCCGGCCCTTCGATCGAGATGGCGACGAGATCGGCTCCCGGCGGCAGCAGCCGCAGGCACAGGCGCGCAGCCCAGTAATAATGGAACTGGTCGCCATCCCGGCTCGGTCTTACAAGTTCTTCACCAGCCATCGGACGCTTCTAGTCTAAGCCGCTTGGCCGACGCTAGCCGAGCGAACCCATGTCGCGGAAATGAGGCGGTTTCGATGGAAGACGGCATCGATGAGTTCATGGTCCGTTTCCCGCCGGACTTCCCTCTGCAGGCGGTAGTCGAGATCGCAGACGAGCTTATGGCCGATGGCGGCATAGTGCCTGGCTTCGTTCCCGCAGACCGCGGTGTCTTCGACGTAATGGCCATCGAGTATTCGAAGCTCATGGGTGAGACGACGATCATACTCCCCGACCGCAACCTCATATCCCGCATAGCCGGGATTGCCGAGGGCCGTGCTCGGTATCCTCTAGACCCGCCTTCGCAGCTCGCGGCGAACCTCATGGCCTATTGCCAGTGCATGAATCTGAACTTCGAGCCGGTCGTTGCTTTCCATGAGCTGGCCCACAAGGAAGGCAACGAGGAGGCGAACCGGGAACTCGCCTGGTTCCGTGCGGCCGATCAGCCGCAAGCCCTCGCGTGGGTAGCCGTGTCACGCGGGACGGCCCACGGTTTGGGTGACCTACGACCTGCTGCGTTGACAGATCATAACTTCGCGCGGCCACTTCCGAGGTGGGAGCGCAACTACGTGGTCGCCCTGAAGATCGCCGAGATCGAGCTCTCCGAACGGAAACCACTCGAACGCGCGGTGGCGCTATTCGACTGGATGATCGACGACTTCTTCCTCGCTGGACCCGCAGCCGTATTCGCTTCGATGTATTTCTCGCCCAACGCTGCCAAGAAGCGACTGATCAAGCACCTGCGCTCGGCGGATCGCGAACGGGCGCTCGATGGCATCAGGAACGCGGCCTGGGACATGACGCACCTGAGCGACCTGACCCGTCGCATGCTGCACGGCGCGGATCCGAACGTGCATCACGTGTTCGCGACGGGCGACCGCGGGCTTGCGGAAATTGCGAGACTTCTTCCAATCGATGCCGAGGAGGAGGACCTCGAGGCCGAGCTAGCGCGGCTCATGGCGGTCTGGTGGCCAGAACGAAGCGTCGGTGTTCTCGCTCAGCGTTTCGCTGAGGCACTCGCAGTCGCCGCCTCGCGTCCCGCGCCGACCGGACCGGATGGTGACGAGGACCCGATTGTCCGCATGATCCTTTCCGGCGAACGTCGAATACGCGAATGGAGGCCGTAGCCCATGTAGACGTTTCCCGAGGCGCCTGCTCGCGACCCGAGACGCAGGCGATTCATCGGTTGCGTTTTAATCTTCGCATGAAAACCTCGCCGGATGGCTTTATGCTGCGTCATGCGCTTCCTAGCCAACGGCCCATCGATACCGGACGATCTGCTGATCGCGCGCGATGCCGGGGACGTCATCTTTTTCTGCGGCGCCGGCGTCTCGCGCCATCGTGCGGGTCTGCCCGACTTCATCAAGCTAGGCGGCGACGTGATCGACCTGTTGGGGGCGAGCGAGAAGAGCCTGGCCCGCAGGCTGTTCGTGCGCATCAAGGAGATCGGCGTGATGGACGGGGTCGGCGGCCTCATCGCGACCGATCGCATATTCAGCCTTCTGGAGAGGGAGTTTGAGCAAGCCGACGTGCGAAGCGCGGTAGCGAGCGCCATTCGGACCGCGGACGACGTCGATCTCTCTGCGCACCGGACCATGATCGACCTGTCGCAGGGCCGAGACGGCACCGTCCGACTAGTCACCACAAACTTCGACCTGTTGTTCGAGAGGTGCGTGAATGGCCTCGCATCCTTCGGGCCGCCGATGCTGCCCAGTCCCCGCAGCGCAGGTTTCGCTGGCATCGTTCATCTGCATGGCCGGGTGGATGCTGCCTACGCGGGCGCTGGCGACGAGGAGTTCGTCATCTCCAGCGGAGATTTCGGTAGAGCCTATCTGTCGGACGGTTGGGCGACACGCTTCATGCAGTCGCTGCTCACGCGTTTCCAGATAGTGTTCGTGGGATACGGCGCCGATGATCCGCCAGTCCAGTATCTGCTCGAAGCGCTGAATCTGCACGCCGGCAATCGGAGCCGCCTGTTTGCTTTTCAGCCAGGCAGCAACGCTGACGACGCGGCGCTCTGGGAGCATCGCGGCGTGCGCGCGATCCCGTTCGACAACAGCGCCGGTTTCGACACGCTCTGGGACAGCTTGGCCGCCTGGGCCGAGCGTTCGCGTGATTTCGATGGCTGGTATGCCACGCTCCTGGCGACCGCCGCTGCCGGGCCGGCCGAGCTCGACGCTCACGTCCGCGGACAGGTCGCGCATCTCCTCTCCACCCGTGAAGGCGCGAGGCGCGTCGTCCTGGCCGACGATCCGCTGCCAGCATCGTGGCTGCTGGTCCTCGATCCCCGGCAGCGGTTCGCGAAAGCCGGTCTCGTCGATCCTTATGGCGAGTCCGCGGACCGCATTGATCCCTACGAGAGCCTATCCCTCGACTTCGATACCCCTCCCCAACCTGAAGAGAGCGACGGCGACTTCCTCCGTGACCGCGCCGTCCCGGAGGGATCGTGGGACGCGTTCGAGGCCACGCGCTTCGATCAGGACGACACTGCCGAACGTGATCCCGGCTCGTTCTGCGGGCCCAGTGCCGCCACCAGCGCGCGGCTCAGCACGAGGCTCGGCAATCTCGGCATCTGGTTCCAGCGCGTCGCCCATCAGCCGATCGCACTCTGGTGGGCGGCGGGCCGCGGACCGTTGCACCCGGTCGTCGTCGACAGCGTCGCGGCGTGGATCCGCCAAGATCCCGGCCGGTGGCCCGACGACATCCGTCGCGGATGGCGGTTCCTCATCGCCAGCTGGGAAGATCGGCGGGTCGATCCGGACCGGGGATACTTCGACCTCCTGCATCGAGTGCAGCAGGAGGGCTGGTCGGAGGCTCGCGTGCGCGAATATGCTTACCTCTTCCGGCCCCGACTCAAGGTCGAGCGCAAGTTCGGGCTGCGCCATCCGTTGTCGTGGACCGATGCGGACCGGCCCAACCCGCTCCTGAGCTACGACGTCGACTATCCCCATCCCTACGAGCTTCTTGAGGTGCCGGACGAGCATCTGGCCTATGCGGTTAGCCGCTTCCGCGAGAATCTCGATCTCGCCCGATCCCTCGAGTTCGAGATTTCGGGCCACGACCACGTCTACATGGAAACGACCCGTCCGGACGACGGCGGGCCTGAGATCAGCTACGACAGTTTCGGCCTGACCGGACCGATCGCGCACGTCGAGCAGCTGATGCAGAGGCTCGTCGCGTTGGATCCGGATGCGGCGCGGGCGCAGATCAAAAGCTGGCCGGCGCGCGATCACTACATCTTCGGTCGACTCCGCATCTGGGCCGCAGCGTGTCCGATCACCCCTCCGGAAAAAGCCGTCGACATCCTGCTGGGCTTTCCCGACGACATCTTCTGGGGGTCGGAGCATCAGAGGGACATCCTCTACGCGATCCGCGACCGCTGGCCCGACCTCTCCGCCGAGGATAGGTCCCGGATCGAGGAGCGTCTGCGGACGACGTCGTTTCCATGGTCGGCGGAGCCGCGCGGTGGAGCGTCGCGGGCCGAGGCGCACTATCGTCTCGATCGCCTTCATTGGCTCAATGAGCAGGGAGTGCCGTTCTCGTTCGACGTCGACGCGGAGATCGCCGCGTTGCGGCCGATCGCTGAGGGATGGACCGAACGCTCCGGTCAGGAGGCAGCGGACTCGCATGCGCCTATGGTTAGGAGCATCGACATCGACTCCGATCCCTCTTCGCTCGAGCAGGGCCCGGTGAGCATGATCCTCGAACGCGCCCGCCGGGCCGGCCAGCCCGACTTCTTCGACTTGGTCGAGCACCGGCCCTTCGCTGGTCTCGCGGCGAAACGCCCCGCCCGAGCGCTTGCGGCGCTCGGCCAGGCGATCGGGGAAGGCGATGTGCCGGTTCGGTTCTGGTCGGCGTTCCTCTACGCCGAGGAGCGAAAGTCCGATCGCCCTCGCATGGTCGGCGCGATCGCGGCGCGGCTCGTCAGCCTGTCCCCCGCGGGCCTCGGCAGCATCGCCTATCCCGTCGCGGACTGGCTCCTAGGACTGGGTGGTCGGGTCTTCGCCGAGTTGGCGCCGCTCCTGGACTGTATCTGGGATCCCCTCGTCGCGGCCCTCCCGCTTGAACGCGAGGACCGCAAGCGCAGCGTCGACAGCAGCTGGGCGAACGACGCGCTAAACGCACCCGTTGGGAAGCTCGCCAGCTTGCTGGTCAAGGACCCATCCACCAAGGGAAGGGGCCTAGGCCAAGGCTTCCCCGAGGCGTGGATGGGGAAGATGGAGCAATTGCTCGCACTGCCCGGCGACATGCGGCGCCACGCGCTCGTCATGCTCGGGTTCCAGATGACGTGGATCTTCGCCGTTGCCCCGGACTGGACCGCGCAGCATCTGCTGCCGGCGGTCGCCGACGACGGCGACGACGGCGATGCCGTGTGGGACGGCCTCCTCTGGGCCGCCCGGCCACCGAGCCGCGCGCTCTTCGACCACCTCAAGCCTGGTCTGCTCGCCCGTGCGACTTCCCCGATGCGGCGGCGCGCGGAGGCCAACGTCATCGGCGCATTCCTGCTCATCGGCTGGGGGGGCGATCCCGACGCCGACCCGCCCGAACAGCTCATCACCAGCTCGGAATTGCGCGAGATCCTGGTCGAGAGCGACAATGACCTGCGAGGACAGATCCTCTGGCATCTCGAGCATTGGGCGGTGGACCCTGAAGGGAAGTGGCGAATCCGCCTGGTGCCGTTCCTGACCGACGTCTGGCCCAACCACCGGGCCTTGCGGACGCCGGAGATGTCGGCTCGCCTCGCGGATCTCGCCCTGGCGAGCGGCGACCTGTTCCCCCAGGTCGTCGCCGCAATCCTTCCGCGGCTGGTCCCCGTGCGGCAGGGAGTGCTTCGGGGCTTCATGTTGAAGGAGGAGCAGGAGAACCATCCCGCCCAGGCGTATCCCGCGTCGATGCTCGACCTGCTCTGGGGGATCCTCGCCGAGGACGCGTCGCTGTGGCCATACAAGGTCGAGGACGTCTTGGACTGGCTTTCCGAGTTGCCGGAGACACGCGCCGATCCGCGATTGTCCGAACTGCGTCGACGCCGCCTCAACTAGTTTAAGAAATTCTACCGCCGGCCATCTCGATGTCTGCTTCGCGTCGTTTCAATTTTTTGAAGCTGTCCGCCCGAGGCGGAGACGAGGTTACCGCCTGCAAACGTGAGGAAGTGTATGGCCATCGGTCGGCCGTACCAAGGCCCGGTCTCGGTCACGTCCGTCAACGAGGTGTAATTTCGGGTGTGGCCCCGGGCCGCATCGA
>CAXUHE010000185.1:0-7729 GCA_964250725.1 uncultured Enterovirga sp.
AGCTCGTCTGCTCGAACTCGTTCCTTTCGGACGACGCGCTCTCGAACGCCGTCGGGCTGCTCCACCAGGAGATGCGCCGCCTCGATTCGCTGATCCTGCGCGAGGCGGACCGGCACCAGGTGCCGGCGGGCGGCGCGCTCGCGGTCGACCGCGACGGATTCGCGGCGGCCGTGACGGCGGCGATCGAGGCGCATCCGAACATCCGGATCGAGCGCCAAGAGGTCGTGGGGCTTCCGCCCGAGGCGTGGGGCCCGACGATCGTCGCGACCGGGCCGTTGACCTCCCCCGCCCTCGCGGAGGCGCTGCGGCAGGAGACCGGCGAATCGGAGCTCGCCTTCTTCGACGCGATCGCGCCGATCGTGCACCGCGACTCGATCGACCTCGGCAAGGCGTGGTTCCAGTCGCGCTACGACAAGGCGGGGCCGGGCGGCACCGGAGCGGACTACCTGAACTGCCCGCTCGACCGCGCGCAGTACGACGCCTTCATCGACGCGCTGATCGCGGGCGAGAAGACCTCGTTCAAGGAGTGGGAGGCGACCCCCTATTTCGACGGCTGCCTGCCGATCGAGGTGATGGCGGAGCGCGGCCGCGAGACGCTGCGCTGGGGCCCGTGCAAGCCGGTCGGGCTCACGAACCCGCACGATCCGGCGGTCAAACCCTACGCGATCGTGCAGCTCCGGCAGGACAACGCGCTCGGCACGCTGTTCAACATGGTGGGCTTCCAGACGAAGCTGAAACATGCCGAGCAGATCCGTGTGTTCCGCACCATCCCGGGGCTGGAGCGGGCCGAGTTCGCCCGGCTCGGCGGCCTGCACCGCAACACCTACCTGAACTCGCCGAAGCTGCTCGACGCGACGCTGCGCCTGCGCTCGCGGCCTTCGCTCCGCTTCGCCGGGCAGATCACGGGTTGCGAGGGCTACGTGGAGAGCGCCGCGATCGGCCTGATGGCGGGGCGCTTCGCGGCGGCCGAGCGCGACGGACGCGCGCCCGAGCCGCTACCGCAGACGACCGCGATCGGCGCGCTCATCGCGCATATCACGGGCGGGCATATCGTGGCGGACGAGGCGGGCGACGGGCCGGCCACAGAGTCCAAGCCGCGCTCCTTCCAGCCGATGAACGTCAATTTCGGCCTGTTCCCGCCGCTGACGCAAGCCCTGAAGGCGCCGGACGGCAAGCGCCTGCGCGGCACCGACAAGGCGCAGGCCAGGAAGCGCGCCTTCACGGACCGGGCGCGCGCCGATCTCGCGGTCTGGCTGGGTGAGGGATCGATGCAGGAGGCCGCGGAGTAGCGACGCGGCGCTTGCCAAGCGAGCATGCAATTTGTATGTACATGCCGGCGTCGCGTTCGAGTGGGATCGGGCGAAGAACGACGTGAATGTGGCGAAGCACGGCATCGGTTTCGAGCTCGCGAGCCGCATCTTCGAGGGCCGTGTCCTGACCCGGACCGACGATCGGAGGTCTTACGGCGAGCGTCGGGAGGTCAGCCTCGGCATGGTCGAGGATGCCTTGATCCTGGCGGTGATCCACACGGACCGGAACGGCCGGATCCGGATCATATCGGCCAGGCGTGCCAATCGAACGGAGAGGACACGGTATGACGGCGCCCTTCGAGCGGGAGCTCAGCCCGGATGAGCTCGCGGCCCTGCCCGACGAGTCGATCGACTACAGCGACATTCCCGAACTGGACGAAGCGTTCTTCGCGACGGCGAAGCTCGTGGAACCCGACAGGACGTTGGCGGTCACGCTCCGCGTGAAGGCGTCCGTTCTCGACGCCTTCAAGGCCCAGGGCAAGGGATACCAGACCCGCATGAACGCGGTGCTGGAAACCTACGCGCGGGCCAAGCTGACGCCTAGGCTCAAAGCCTCCGGCGCGCCCACCAGAGCGTCCCGATCTTGAGCCATCCCGGCATGTCGACCACGGTGCGGAACGGGTCGTAGCCGGGCCTCTCCATCCGGGCGAGGTAGCCGGGCACCAGCGCGAGCGGCAGGAAGGCCGGGCGGATCGCAGGCGTGACCGTGGCCGCGAAGGCCCGCACGCGGGCGTGGTGACGGCGCGCCTCCTGGCGCATGTCGTGGAGCGCCGCGACGAAACCCGGCCCCCCTCGCCCGTGCACGACGTCCTCGCGCGTGACGCCGTGCCGCTCGAGCGCGTCCTTGGGCAAGTAGAGACGCCCCGCGCGGGCGTGCCAGGGCAGCGCGCGCAGGAGCCCCGCGATGCCGTAGGCGAGGCCCGCATGACCCGCGGCCTCGGCACCGCCCGGATCTTCGCCACCCGCCAGGATCAGCGAGGCGAGGCGGATCAGCGCCGAGGAGGTCTCGCCGAGATAGCCTTCGAGGTCGCCGAGCGAGGGCATCGGGTCGTCGTAGAGGTCGAAGACGCGCCCGTCGACGAGGTCGAGGAAGGCCGCCCGGGGCAGCTTGCAGCGCTCGATCGCGGCGTCGAGCGCGAGCGCCACCGGGTTCGCCGCGACGTCGCCGCGCGCGTCCCGCGCGATGGCGTCGCGCCACCATTGCAGGCGGATCTCGCCCGGCATCGGGTTCGTGACCGCGTCGCGCACCCGCGCGACCTCGACCGAGAAGGCGTAGAGCGCGAAGAGTGCGGGCCGCGCATGGGCCGGCGCGAAGAGCGTGGCGTAATAGCGGTCCGGGTCGGCCTCGCGCACGAGCGCGGCGCAATGGGCGCAGGCCGCCGCGAGGGCGTCGGGCGCGCTCAATCGACCGCGATCAGCGCGGCCCCGACCCGCCGATCCTCGGCGACCAGCACGTTGTAGGTGCGCGCCGCGGGTCCGGTCTGCATCGCGTCGAGCGAGATGCCGGCCTCGCGGAAGCGCCGGCGGATCGCCTCGGGCACCCGCGCGAGGTCGGGGCCCGTGCCGACGAGCAGGAAGTCGAGCGGCGGCTCCTCGGCGAAGACGGCGTCGAGGTGCTCGGGCGTCAGGTCGCGCATCGCGGCGACAGGCCAGGCGCTGACGCCCGACGGCAGCGCCAGGATCGAGCCCTTGTGCGACATCCCGGCGAAGCGGAATCCGCCCCGGCCGTAGCTGTCGAGCATGTGGCGGCCGGGCGCGTAGCCGGCGCCGAGGTCCCTCGGCTCGCTCACTACTCGGCCGGCTGGAGGGCGGACCCGCGGGCGGCCGCGCGGTTGCCGACCCGCATCCCGATATAGATGAGGACGGGCGAGGAGATGAAGATCGCCGAGTAGGTGCAGATGACGACGCCTGCCAGCATCACCTGCGCGAAGCCCTCGATCGCCCGGCCGCCGAACACCACGAGCGCCAGCAGCGACAGGATCGTAGCCGTCGAGGTCATGACGGTGCGCGACATCGTCGAGTTGATCGACAGGTTGAGGAGCTCGTCCGTCGGCATCGACTTGTAGCGCCGCAGGAGCTCGCGCGTGCGGTCGAACACCACGACCGTCTCGTTCAGCGAGTAGCCGACGATCGTCAGGATCGCGGCGATCGAGGTCATGTTGAACTCGTGGCGCGTGATGACGAAGAACCCGATCGTCAGGACGATGTCGTGCAGCGTGCCGATGATCGCCCCTATCGCGAGCTCGCGCTCGAAGCGGAACCAGAGATAGGCGAGGACCGCGAAGACGGAGAGCACGATGCCGATGGTGCCCGACTGCACGAGCTCGCCCGACACGCGCGGCCCGACCGTCTCGACGCGCTGGAAATCGTAGTCGCCCGCGAAGGCCGCGCGGGCCTTCTCCACGACGACGCCCTGCGCGGCCTCGCCGCCCGGCTGGATCGGGAAGCGCATCGACACGCCGCCCTGGTTTCCGAACTCCTGCACCTCGACATCGCCGAAGCCGAAGCCGTTCGCGACGCCACGCACGGAGGAGGCATCGGTGTGGCCGTTCTTCGCCGCGATCTCGATGAGCGTGCCGCCCTTGAAATCGATGCCGAAGTTCAGCCCGATCAGCACGAACACGACCGCGGTCGCGACCGACAGCGTCGCGGAGAACGGGAAGGTGATGTGCCGGAACCGCATGAAATCGAAGCGGGTGTCGTCCGGCCAGAGGCGGAGGAGGCGCACGGCGTCAGGTCCTAGAAGGGAAGCGGGGTCCTAGAAGGGAAGCGCCTTGGGGCGCGCGTAGGCGTACCAGAGCGCGATCATCATGCGCGTCATGGTGACGGCGGTGATGACGGTCGTCAGGATGCCGAGGATGAACACGACCGCGAAGCCGCGCACGGGCCCGGAGCCGAGGAAGAACAGGATCACCGCGGCGATCGCCATCGTGGAGTTCGAATCGATGATCGTCGCGAAGGCGCGCTCGAACCCGGCCTGGATCGCCGAGACGATCGAGCGGCCGGCCTTCGCCTCCTCGCGGATGCGCTCGTAGATCAGCACGTTCGAATCGACCGCGGTGCCGATCGTGAGCACGATCCCCGCGATGCCGGGCAGCGTCAGCGTCGCCTCGAGGATCGACATGAGGCCGAAGATCAGCCCGACATGGATGAGGAGCGCGATGTTCGCGAAGAACCCGAACACGCCGTAGGTGGCGAACATGAAGATCACCACGAAGCCCGCCGCAACGTAGGTCGCGAGCTTGCCGGCCTCGATCGAATCGCGCCCGAGCCCCGGCCCGACGGTGCGCCGCTCGACGATGGTGAGCTTCGCCGGGAGCGCGCCCGAGCGCAGCAGCACTGAGAGGTCGTTCGCCTGCTGGATCGTGAAGCGGCCGGAGATCTGTCCCTGCCCGCCCGTGATCGGCTGCAGGATGCGCGGCGCGGAGATGACCTCCTGGTCGAGCACGATCGCGAGCGGGCGGCCGACATTCTGCGTTGTCGCCTCGCCGAAGCGCGACGCGCCGCGCAGGTTGAAGCGGAAATTGACGATCGGCTCGTTCGTGCGGCTGTCGAAGCCCGGCGTCGCGTCGGTGAGGTCGCCGCCATCCACGATGACGCGGCGCTCGACCGGCACGCGCTGCCCGCCCGAGTCGCGGGACGGCAGTTGCTCCGCGTCGCTCGTGCCCGCGTCGCCCAGCAGGCGGAACTCGAGTTTCGCGGTCTTGCCGAGGATCTCCTCCAGCCGCGACGGATCCTGGAGGCCCGGCACCTGGACGAGGATGCGGTCCGCGCCCTGGCGCTGGATCGACGGCTCGGTCGTGCCGAGCTGGTCGACGCGGCGGCGGATGACCTCGATCGACTGGTCGACCGCGCGACGCACGCGGTCCGTCACGCCCTGCTCGCTGAAGTTCAGCTGGATCAGACCGTCCTGGTTCTCGGCGACATTCAGCGTCTGCGCGCCGGTCTGGCCGAGGATGGCGTTCGAGATCGGCTGCGAGAGCTCGCGCAGCTTCGGCAGGAGACGCGCGCGGGCGGCGGGATCGGAGACGCGGATCTGCGCGCCGCGCGGCGTGAGCTGGATGCCGCCCTCCAGCGCGACGCCGGTCTCGCGCAGGATGCGGCGCACGTCGTCGCGCAAGGTCAGGCCCTGGCCGCGCAGGAGATCGTTCTGGTCCACCTCGAGCAGGATGTGCGAGCCGCCCTGGAGGTCGAGCCCGAGCACGATGGCGCGGCTCGGCACGAGCCAGGACGGCACCCAGGAGGGGACCGCCGCCAGATAGGCCTGCCGTTCGTCGCGCGACATCAGGCTTGGCACCGCGAGCAGCAGCCCGATCAGCACCGCGCCCAGTGTCACCGCGACCTAAGTCTTCGAGAACCGGAGCATCCTTGGCCGCCCTAAATCATCGCCGGGTCACGCCTTGACCGGCTCGCCCTTGGACCGGACCTCGCTGATCATGGCCCGCACGAGACGCACGCGCACGCCCTCCGCGATCTCGACCTCGATCTCCGGATCCTCCGTCACCTTGGTGACGCGCCCGACGATCCCGCCCGTGCTCACCACCGTGTCGCCGCGGCGCACGGCCTTGATCATGTCCTGGTGCTCGCGCGCCTTGCGCTGCTGCGGCCGGATGATGAGGAACCACATGATGACGAAGATGAGGATGAACGGCACGAACTGGATGATCATGTCGGTCGACGGCATCATCGACGAAGTCCCTTGCGCGAAGGCTGGGGTGATCAACACGTGACTCCTTGGGACATTCAGCGCGGACTTGGGGGCGCGAGGATCTCGGGACGCGACGGCACGGCCGGCGCCGCGCCGACCGACGCTGCCGGTCTTATAGTGATGACGGGCGCGGATTCAAATGCGGTCGACGGCAAGCCGAACGTGGGTCTGGCGCGGGGAACCCTCTCCCCAAGGGGGAGAGGGCAGGGTGAGGGGGATTCACTCCATCCGGAGAGGGCGCTTCCCCGTCACCCGGACGGCGCGTTCCGCGCCTGCTCGGCCTCTCCTCCTCGGGGAGAGGGAACCCGCGCTCTAAGCTCATGCGCGACGGCACTGCCCCGCCGGAGAGAGGGTTCCCTGCGCCATACCTACGCGGGTCATAGCCTCCGCGAACACCTCCTCGTACTCCACGACGACGCGCCCCGGATCGAGCCGCGCGAGCCGCTCGCGGAAGCCGGCCTCCGGCAGCGCGCGGTCGGCGCGGTCCGCGATGCGCGCCGAGATGACGCGGGCGAGTTCGGCCGGGTCGTCCGGATCGACGAGCCAGCCGGTCACGCCCTCGTCGATCTCCTCCGGGATGCCGCCCGCGCGCGAGCCGATCACCGGCACGCCGTGCATGAAGGCCTCGAAGGTGACGCGCGGCTGCGGATCGGGCCAGATCGAGGGCACGACCAGGAGATCGAGCCGCGGGAACACCTCGGCGGCGGGCGTCCAGCCGAGGAAGCGCACGTTCGCCGGCGCGGCCGCCTTGAGGGACGCGATGTAGGCGGCGTCGCCCGTCCCGGCGATGTCGAGCGTCCAACCGTCCGGCGGCAGGCGCTTAACGGCCTCGATCAGGACATGCGCGCCCTTGTCCGCGATGAGCCGCCCGAAATAGCCGAGGCGCAGCGGGCCGGGGCCGGGTGCGGATCTCGGACGGAGCGCGAGGTCGGTGAAGATGTTCGGCAGCACCGCGTGGCGTGCATCGGGAAAGAAGCCCCAGGCGAGATGGCGCTCCAGCGTGAACCGGCTGACGCCGACCACCGTGTTCACGAGCCGCGACAAGTGCTTACGTGACACCGTCAGCGCCCGGCACGCCCCGCAGGGCGTCGCACAGAGGTGGCCGTCGCGGAAGCCCGAACCGCGCGGGCACATCGTGCCGTACTCGTGCAGGTAGTGGACGACCGGCAGGCCGCGCCGCGCGGCCTCGCGCCAGACGAGCTGGGACAGCCCGACCAGAGCGTGAGTGTTAACGAGGTCCGGCCGCTCGCGGTCGAGGATGCGCCCGAAGGCCGCCGCCATCCATGGATTCGCCCCGTCGAGCGCGTGCCAGGCGAGGCGCAAGGGCGCGGGCCGCGTCGCTCCGTCAAACCCGAAATAGAGGTTGCGGTTGGGCAGCGCGTAGACCCGCACGCCCCCGTCCAGGCTCTCCTGAAGGTCCGTGCCCCCGTGATGGACGACGAGCGCGGCGTCGTGGCCGCGCCCCACGAGCGCGTGCGCGAGGTCCAGCGCCGCCGCCTCGGCCCCGCCCTTGATCGTCGCCGGGTGCCCGGTATTGGCGAGCAGGATGCGCATCGCCGCCAAGCTGACACGGGCGAAGTTAGCGGCGTCTGAAGACGGGCCCGCCGACGCCGGTCGGCGCTCGTGAAAAAGCCGCCCCGGAGGCCGGGGCGGCTCGAAGGATCGCAAAGATCTCTACGGGTTACGGCATCTCGACCTTGTCGATGACGTG
>CAXUHE010000186.1:0-7668 GCA_964250725.1 uncultured Enterovirga sp.
AGCTGACGTCCCGAGCCTGAATCGTACTCCTCCGCCAGGAGACCGACATCGTTCACGAGCCCGAGCAGCCGCTCGAAGAGCGCCCGCCCATCCGCGATCCGGCCGATCTCGGCCAGCGCGCTCGCCAGCCAGAAGCTGCAGGCGAGGAACGCGCCTTCCCCCGGCGGCAGCCCGTCGAGCGCCGCCTCCGTCCGGTAGCGCAGCACGAAACCGCCCTCGACGAGCCCATGCTCGATCGCCTCGACCGTGCCGCGCACGCGGGGATCGTCGGACGCGAGGAAACCCAGGGCCGGCAGGAGCAGCAGGCTCGCGTCCAGGCTCTTCGACCCGTAATACTGCGTGAAGGTGCCGAGCTCGGGATCGAAGCCCTTCGCGCACACGTCGCGGTGGATCTCGTCGCGAATGACCCGCCATGTGTCGATCGGGCATTTGCCGATATCGAACTCCTCGGCCGTGCGGATGCAGCGGTCGAACGCCACCCAGCACATCATCTTCGAGAAGGTGAAATGGCGGCGCGGGCCGCGCACCTCCCAGATACCCTCGTCCGGGTCACGCCAGATGTTCGCGAGGTGGTCCAGCATGGAGCGTTGCAGGTTCCAGGCCTGGTCGTCGTCCGGCAGCCCGCCCTGGCGCGCCTGGTAGAGCAGGCTCATCACCTCGCCGTAGACGTCGAGCTGGAGCTGGCCGCTGGCCCCGTTGCCGATCCGCACGGGCACCGAGCCCGCGAAGCCGGGCAGCCAATCCGCCACCCACTCGTCGAGCCGCCGCTCGCCCGCAAGCCCGTACATGATCTGGAGCTGGTCGGCGCTGCCCGCCATCGCGCGGATCAGCCAGTCGCGCCACGCTTGCGCCTCGTCGAGATAGCCTCCGTTCATGAAGGCGAAGAGCGTCGAGGCCGAGTCGCGCAGCCAGCAGAAGCGGTAATCCCAGTTGCGCTGGCCGCCGATCCACTCGGGCAGCGAGGTCGTGGGCGCGGCGACGATCCCGCCCGTCGGCGCGTAGGTCAGCGCCTTCAGGGTGATGAGCGAGCGCATCGTGGCCGCGCGCCAATGCGGGGGAAGCGGGGACTGGCCTTCCAGCGTCTCCGGCCGGTACCGGCCCGACCACTCCGTCCAGAAGGCCTGCGTGTCCGCGAGCGCCGCGTCCGCGTCGACCGCGCCCGGGATCGGACGGTGGGACGCCCCGTAGGTGAGCACGAAGGGAATCGTCTCGCCGGCCGAGACGGTGAGGTCCGCGACCGTCGACATGCCCTCGCCGCGCGTCTCCGCGGGCGTGCGCAGCACCACCATGTCGGGCCCCGCGATGGCGCGCAACGTGCCGTCCTCGAGCCGCGTGACCCAGGGCACGATGAGGCCGTAGCCGAACCGGAGGGTGAGCTCCATGCGGAGCGCGACCGTGCCCTCGATGCCCGTCACCAGGCGGATCAGGTCGGAGGCCTCCCCGCGCGGCGGCATGAAGTCCACGATCGTGACGCGGCCCTCGTCCGTCTCGAAGGTCGTCTCCAGGATCAACGTGTCGCCGCGATATGTGCGCGAGGTCCGGCGGACCTCGTCCGTCGGGGCGATGCTGAACCGCCCGTGATCGGCGGTGCCGAGGATCGCCGCGAAGCAGGCGCCCGAATCGAAGCGAGGCCAGCACAGCCAGTCGACGGAGCCGTCGAGCCCGACGAGCGCCGCCGTCTCGCAATCGCCGACGAGGGCGTAATCCTCGATCCGACATCGCGGCGTGGGTTGATCGGCCATGCTGATCCCCGAACGCCGGCGCCGCATCGCGACGATGCGGCCGCAGCGACCTCGCGCCGAGAAGCCGGCAGCGACGCGATTGGTTCCGATCTCTACGCGGCGAGCGCCCCGTCGAGATCCGCCAGGAGGTCGTCCGGGTCCTCGAGGCCGATCGAGAGGCGCACGACGTCGGGCCCCGCCCCGGCGACCATCTGCTGGGCCTCCGTCAACTGCCGGTGCGTGGTCGAGGCGGGGTGGATCACGAGCGAGCGCGTGTCGCCGATATTCGCCAGATGCGAGAACAGCTTGAGGTTCGAGACGAGCTTCACGCCGGCCTCGTAGCCGCCCTTCACCCCGAAGGTGAAGACCGCGCCCGCGCCCTTCGGGCAGTAGCGCTGGTGCAGCGCGTGATAGCGGTCCTCCGGCAGGCCCGGATAACTGACCCACGAGACGCGCTCGTGCCCTGCGAGGTGGCGGGCGACCGCGAGCGCCGAATCGGACTGGCGCTGCATGCGCAGCGGTAGGGTCTCGATGCCCTGCAGGATCATGAAGGCGTTGAAGGGCGAGCAAGCCGGCCCGAGGTCGCGCAGGCCGAGTGCCCGGCAGGCGATCGCGAAGGCGAAGTTGCCGAAGGTCTCGGCCAGCACCATGCCGCCATATTCCGGGCGCGGCTTCGAGAGCATGGGGTAGCGGTCGTCGCCCGCCCAGTTGAACGAGCCGCCGTCCACGATCACGCCCGCAATGGAGTTGCCGTGGCCGCCCAGGAACTCCGTGGCGGAGTGGACCACGATGTCGGCCCCGTGATCGAAGGGCCGGATGAGGTAGGGCGTCGCCATCGTGCTGTCGACGACGAGCGGGATGCGGTGCGCCTTCGCGACTTTCGCGATCGCCTCGATATCCACGATGACGCCGCCCGGGTTGGCGATCGACTCGATGAAGATCGCCTTGGTGCGCGGCGTGATCGCCGCCTCGAAGGCGGACGGGTCGTCCGCGTCGGCCCAGACCACATTCCAGTTGAAGTTCTTGTAGGAGTGGTTGAACTGGTTGATCGAGCCGCCGTAGAGTTTGTTCGACGCCACGAACTCGTCGCCCGGCTGCATGAGCGCGTGCATCACCAGAAACTGCGCCGCGTGGCCGGACGCGACCGCGAGCCCGGCCGTCCCGCCTTCCAGCGCCGCGACCCGCTCCTCCAGCACCGCGCAGGTCGGGTTGCCGATGCGCGAATAGATGTTGCCGAAGGCCTGGAGCCCGAAGAGCGACGCCGCGTGGTCGACGTCGTCGAACACGAAGGACGTCGTCTGGTAGATCGGCGTCGCGCGCGCCCCCGTCGCGGCGTCGGGCGCCGCTCCCGCGTGGACGGCGAGCGTGTTGAACCCGGGCAAACGGTCGGACATCGGCATTTCCTCATCCGCTACAGCGAACGCATCGTCCTGTTCATAGAACAGATCGGGACGTGGTCAAGATTCCAGTGTCGGCCGGATCAGGCGCGGGAACCCTCTCCCATTGGGAGAGGGCAGGGTGAGGGGTTACGACGTATCCGGAAAGAGAGCTTCCCCCTCACCCGCTCGGCGTTGCCGACTCGACCCCGGATCGCGTCCGGGGCAGGCTCTCTCCCCCTCGGGGAGAGGTGAACCCGATCGTTCGACCCGATCGTTGAACGCCCGTCAGCCCGCCGCCGCCACGGCCGCGCGGATCCGGTCCGGGGTCGCGGGCATGTCGAGATGCGCGATGCCGTAGCGCGCGTGGAGCGCGTCCACGACCGCGTTCATCACCGCCGGGCAGGAGCCGATGGCGCCGGCCTCGCCCGCGCCCTTCATGCCGAGCGCGTTCGTGGTGGAGGGCACGTTGCGCGTCTCGAAGCGGATCGGCGGCACGTCGGCCGCGCGCGGCAGACGGTAATCGGTCAGCGAGGCCGTCACGAGCTGCCCCTCCGCGTCGTAGAAGGTGTGCTCGTGCAGCGCCTGCCCGATCCCCTGCACGATGCCGCCATGGACCTGGCCGGCGAGCAGCAGCGGGTTCAGCGTGACGCCGAAATCGTCCACCACGACGTAGCTCACGACCTCCACCTCGCCGAGATCGGGATCGATCTCGACCTCGCAGATATGCGTGCCGTTGGGATAGGTCGCCTCCGGGGGCTGCCAGATGTCCCTCGCGCTGAGCGCGTCCGGTCTGTCCTCGGCGTGGCCCGCGAGCTCGGCGAAGCTCGCGACACGGTCCGTGCCGACGACCCGCACCGCCCCGTCCGCGATCTCGAGGTCGCCCGTCCCGGCCTCCAGGAGCTCGGCCGCGAGCTCCTTCAGCTTGACCGCGAGATGGCGCGACGCGCCGCTGACGGACGCGCCGCCGACCGGGATCGAGCGCGATCCGCCGGTGCCGCCTCCCGTCGCGATGCGGTCGGTATCGCCCTGCACGACCTTGATGCGCTCGAGCGGCAGGTCGAGCTCCTGGCTGACGATCTGCGCGTAGGCGGTCTCGTGCCCCTGTCCCGAGGATTGCGTGCCGATCAGCACCGTGGCGTTGCCGTCAGGCTCGAGGCGCACGAGCGCGTTCTCGCCCGGGCCGCCCGCGCAGGCCTCGATGTAGCTCGCCATGCCAAGCCCGCGGATCTTGCCGCCGGACTCGGTCGCGCTGCGGCGGGCCGCGAAGCCCGCCCAGTCCGCCCGTTCCATCGCGAGCCGCATCGCGCCCTCGAACTCGCCCGTGTCGTAGACCTTGCCGGTCGAGGTCCGGTACGGCATCCGCTCCGGCCTGATGAAGTTCGCCGCGCGCACCGCGTCCGGCGTCGAGCCCGTCTCGCGCGCCACGTGGTCGACGAGGCGCTCGATCGCGTAGGCGGCCTCCGGGCGTCCAGCGCCCCGGTAGGCGTCGACCGGCAGCGTGTTCGTGTAGTAGCCGCGGATGCGGATCGAGATCGCCGGGATGTCGTAGACGCCGGGCGAGAGGAGCGAGCCGGCGGTCGGGATGTAGGGCGCGTAGCCCGACAGGTAGCCGCCCATGTCGGCCTTGAGGTCGACCCTCAGCGCCAGGAACCGGCCGTCCGCGTCGAGCGCCACCTCCAGCCGGTTCAGGTTGTCGCGGCCCTGCGCGTCGGCGAGGAAGTGCTCCGTGCGCTCACAGGTCCACTTGACCGGTCGGCCGGTCTTCTCGGCGGCGACCGCGGTCAGGGCGTATTCGCGGTACATGAACAGCTTGGTGCCGAAGCCGCCGCCGACGTCGGGCGTGATCACGCGGACCCGGCTCGGGTCGACCTTGAGGATGGCGCGGGCCAGCGTGTCGCGGATGCCGTGCGTGCCCTGGCTGCCGAGCGTCAGCGTCCAGCGGCCGGCCTCCCGGTCGTATTCCGCGACGCAGGCGCGCGTCTCCATGTAGTTCGTGACGAGCCGGTTGTTGACGAGCGTCAGCGAGACGGTCCTCGCGGCCCCTGCGAAGGCGGCCTCGGTCGCGGCCGCGTCGCCCTCGCGGCAGTCGAACGCGACGTTGCCGGACACCTGCGGCCAGACGAGCGGGGCGCCCTCCCGCTGCGCGCCCTCGATGCCGATGATCGCGGGCTCCGGCTCGTAGTCGACCTCCAGCGCCTCGGCGGCGTCGCGGGCCTCTGCGGCCGTCTCCGCCACCACGAACGCGACCGCGTCGCCGACGTGGCGCACGCGCCCGTCCGCCAGCAGCGGGTAGGGCGGCAGGGTCATGACGGTCCCGTCGGAGTTCTTCGCGGGCGCGCCGCAGGGAAGCCCGCCATAGCCGTCGAGGTCGGCATGCGTCAGCACCAGCAGCACGCCCGGCATGGCGCGCACGGCCTCGATGTCCCGGATCGCGAACGCCGCATTCGCGTGCGGCGAGCGGGCGAGCGCCGCGTGGGCGCAGCCGGCGGGCAGGATGTCGTCGGTGTAGCGCCCGTGCCCCGTCACGAGGCGGGGGTCCTCGATGCGGGTGGCCGGCTGGCCGATACCGAACTTCATCGGACGCATGGTGTCACTCCGGGTGGAACGAGAGGGAAGGACCCCGCGTCAGGAGGGCGAACCCTGCGGCGCGGTAACCACAGTGCGGGCCCGGCGCTTCGGTCGCAGCAGACCCGCGAGGCTGCGGATCACGACGTAGAACACAGGCGTGAGGAACAGGCCGAAGAACGTCGCGCCGATCATACCGAAGAACACCGCCGTGCCTAGCGCCTGGCGCATCTCGGCGCCCGGACCCGTGGCGATGACGAGCGGCACGACGCCGAGGATGAACGCGAAGGCGGTCATCAGGATCGGCCGCAGCCGCGTGCGGGTCGCCTGGACCACAGCCTCGACGGCGCTCTTGCCGTCGCGGGTCTCGATCTGATTCGCGAACTCGACGATCAGGATGGCGTTCTTCGCCGCGAGCCCGATCAGCACCACGAGCCCGATCTGGGTCAGGATGTTGTTGTCCTGGCCGCGCAGCACGACGCCCGCCAGCGCCGCGAGGACGCCGGTCGGCACAACGAGGATGATGGCGAGCGGCAGCGTCCAGCTCTCGTATTGCGCGGCGAGCACCAGGAACACGAAGAGCACGCCGAGGCCGAACACGTAGATCGCCGTGTTGCCGGTCGACTGCTCCTGGTAGGCGAGCTCCGTCCACTCGTAGCCCATGCCCTGGGGCAGGAGCTCGGAGGCAAGCCGGCCCATCGTGCCGATCCCGGCGCCGGACGAGACGCCGCGCGCGGTGTCGCCCTGGATCGGCACCGACGTGTACATGTTGTAGCGCTGGACGAGGTCGGCACCGGCCGTGTCGCGCACGGTGACGAGTGTGCCGAGCGGGATGAGCGCGCCGCTGTTGCTGCGCACCTTCAGCCCGAGGATGTCCTTCTGGTCGTCGCGGAAGCGGGCGTCGGCCTGGATGCGGACCTGGTAGACGCGCCCGAACACGTTGAAATCGTTCACGTAGGCGCCGCCGAGATTGACCTGCAGCGTGCTGAACACGTTGGCCAGCGGCACGTCGAGCATGCGGGCCTTCACGCGGTCGATATCGAGGTAGATCTGCGGGGTGTTGTTGCCGAAGGTCGTGAAGACGCGGCTGAGGTTCGGGTCGGCGTTGGCGCGCCCGATGATCTCGCGCGTCGAGGCGAGCAGCGCGTTCAGCCCCTGCCCGGTCCGGTCCTGGAGCTGCATCTTGTAGCCGCCGGAATTGCCGAGCCCCTGCACGGGCGGGGGCGGCAGCGCGAAGATCGTGGCCTCCTGGATGACGCTGAGCTTGCCGATGACGTTGCCCGCGATTGCGGCGGCCGTCAGCCCGGCCGGGACGCGCTCCTCGAACGGCTTCAGCGGCAGGAACATGACCGCGCCGTTCGTGGCGTTCGTGAAGGTGGCGCCGTTGAAGCCCCCGATGGCGATCACGTGGGCGATGCCCGGAATGCCTTTCAGGATGTCCTCGGCGCGGTGGATGACCGCGTCCGTCCGGCTGAGGGACGCCCCGTCGGGCAGCTGGATGACCGCGATGAGGTAGCCCTTGTCCTGCGCCGGGATGAAGCCGGTCGGCGTCGTGCGGGCCAGGAACACGGTGCCGCCGACGAGCCCCACATAGAGAAGTAGCATGAGGCCCAGCGCGAATTTGTGCCCCACGAGGCCGTGCACGGCGCGGGAATAGCCGTGCGACGTACGGTCGAAGCCTCGGTTGAACAGGCCCGCCGCCCAGGACCCGAGCCGCGCCAGCGGATTGCGGGACCGGTGCTCGGAATGTCCCTTGAGGAGCAGCGCGCAGAGCGCCGGCGAGAGCGTCAGCGAGTTCGCGGCCGAGATGATCGTCGCGGCCGCGATGGTCAGCGCGAACTGCCGGTAGAACTGCCCCGAGATGCCCGGGATGAAGGCCGTGGGGATGAACACCGCCGAGAGCACGAGCGCGATCGCGATCACGGCGCCCCCGACCTCGTCCATCGTGGTGTGCGCCGCCTCGCGCGGGGTCTGCCCCTCGGAGATGTTGCGCTCGACGTTCT
>CAXUHE010000187.1:0-7654 GCA_964250725.1 uncultured Enterovirga sp.
CACGAGTCCGCGCAAGTAGAGTGCGTGGATGACGACGCCCGTCGCCACGATGAGTGCCAGCTCGAAGGCCCGCACGAGGCCGGCGATCACCACGGGCGAGAGCCGCGAGTGCAGACGCCTGTTCGCGAACCCGGCACCGCTGGAGGGTCGTGACGGATCGAATGTTCCCGAGCCGGCGGCGTGCGAGGCGATGCTGATGATCTGGCGAAGATCGATACCGCTCATGCTCGTTCTCGGATCGCGCGGCACCCGGCTCCGAGCGAACCGATACGCTGCCGGGCGACGAGGTCGACGCTACCCGTCCGTCATTACGGAAGGCTCAACGCGATCGTTAGATGTCGCTGGCCAGTTCCGCGGCGGCCGTTTCCACGGCGCTCGGTCCGTTGTCGGCCGATCGCCCGGCCGTCGTGGTCAGTCCCCTGGCGGTCAGAGCCTCCGCGTAGCCCGACAGTACGCCCTCGAGCATTCGATCGATGCAGAAGCCGGCATGGACGTAGTCGCTCAGCCTCCGCGCCTGTTCGCGCCGGACACCCTCCGGTTCACGGTACTTCGCCCGGATGGCGCGCGCGAGCACGGCCGGGTCGCCGGCCGCGATCAGCTGATCCGAGAATGGTCCGAAGATCTCCCCGATGCCGCCGACATTCGTCGAGACGAGCGGCTGACCCGCGGCTGCGGCCTCCAGGATCACGTAGGGAAGCGACTCGGCGAGAGACGGGATCACCATGATGCTCGCCCGCTCCAGCGCGCGCCGGATGGGCTGCGGCGGCACGAAGGCCGTCGAGTCCCATACGCCGGCCGTTCGGGCCCGCTCATGCAACTCGGCCGCGCTCGGCCCGGATCCGACGATGAGGAGCGTCAGGCGCAGATCGTGCTCGCGGCGCAGCAAGCCCAGCGCGTCGATCAGCGTCTCCACGCCCTTCGCGGGCCTGAGCTCGCCGATATAGACAAGGTCGAACGGATCGGACCCTCGTTCGAGCGGGTCGAATTCCGGCTCCGAGATCCCGTTATGGACGATGCGGACCAGGGACGCGGGCGCGCCCACGAACGCGTCGAAGCGTTTGCGCACGTATTCGCTCTCGAACAGGAACACGTCCGTCCGACGGGTCAGAATCGACTCCGCGCTCATGTAGATGCGGTGCGCGAGGGTTCCCGGGTTGTAGTTGAAGCTGCCGCCATGGGGCGTGTAGGCGCGGATGGTGCGCCGATCGAGGGAGGGCGACGTCACCAGCCGAGCGAAGGCGCCCCCTTTGGAGCCGTGCCCGTGCAGCACGTTCGGCCGCACGCGGCGGTAGAGCTTGGTCAGCTTCGCCATGGACGCCATGTCCATCGGATGGAGCTGGCGGCGCATCGGAACGCGGGTGAGCCCGAGCGCGAGATCGGGCGCGAGGACGTCCAGAGCCTTCGTGGCGCGCGGTCCCCCGGTGGTCGAATCGCAGAAGATGCCGACCTCGTGCCCCCTCTCGATCTGCCCGCGGGCGACATCGAGGACGTGCCGGAAGAGGCCGCCGAGGGGCGCGCGGAACACGTGCAGGATACGCAGCGGCGTCGTCATCGCATGATCCCGGCAGGATTGGACCGGCGGCGCGACCGCGGCGCTCAGAACCAGCGCTCCTTGATGACGATCGTGTCGCCCGGACGGACCGGGAACGTGATCGGCACCTCGGAGACCACGATCCCGCGCGGCGTGCGCCGCGTGACCTCGGCGGTCTCGCGCTGGCCACGCGCCGTGAAGCCGCCCGCGATGGCGACGGCGGTCTGGACGGTCATCCCGTTCACGTACGGGAACTGCCCGGAGGTCGTGACCTCGCCCAGGATGAAGAAGGGCCGGTACGTGTCGACCTCGACCGTGACCTTCGGTTCGCGGATGTAGCCGTTCCTCAGCTTGGCCTCGATGGCGTCCGCGGCCGCGCCCGCCGCGAGGCCGCCGACCTGCACGATGCCGATCAGCGGCATCATGATCCGTCCCCCCGAATCGACCTGATAGATGTTCGACAGCGTGTCCTGGCCGAACACGATGACCCGCAGCTTGTCGCCGGTCGCCAGCGTGTAGGCGTCCGCTGCCCGGAGGTCCGGCCGAATCGAGCCCGTCCGCGTCGGCTGAAAGCACCCGCCGAGCGGGAGAGCCGCGGTGAGAAGGATAAAAGCCTGGCGCCTGTTCATCTCAGAGGTCTCATGGGCGTTCGCGACATGATCCTCGATATGGCTCGCATGGTTAACGCGAGGTTTTCGAGTATTCAGCTGGTCGGGAAGCGTTTAACCCGCCTTCAACCTTAATCGCGTTTGTTCGGACAGGATCACCTGCGTCGCGTTTTCGGATCGATCACCATGGCTCACGCTTACGCCCCAACTACGGAACAGCTCACCACCTACACGTCGGATGCCACTCTCGGCGATATCGGCCGGGCGGTCAGGAGACGCTGGCGCTTCGTCGCCATCCCGACGATCATCGCCTTCGCGGGCTCGCTCGCCTTCGTGAACATCGTCTCGCCGCGCTACACGGGTGAAGCGAAACTGCTCCTGCAGACGAGCGACAGCTACTTCACGCGGCCCGGACAGGAGCGGGGCGGGGACCAGCAGCCGCAGATCGACGAGCAGGGCGTCGCGAGCCAGGTCCAGGTCGTGATGTCGCGGGATCTCGCCCGCGAGGCGATCAAGCGGCTCGACCTCGTGGGCAATCCCGAATTCGACCCGCTCGTGCGAGGTGCCGGGATGCTGACCCGGCTCGGCATGATGCTGGGCCTCACCCGCGACCCGGCGGCCGGCCGGCCGGAGGAGCGCGTCCTCGACGAGTATTACGACCACCTCGTCGTCTACCCGGTCGGCAAGTCGCGGATCGTCTCGATCGAGTTCCGGGCGAAGGACGCCGATCTCGCGTCGAGGGCCGCGAACACGGTCGCCGATCTCTATCTCGGATTGCAGGACGACGCCCGCAAGGACCTGGCGCGCTCGGCCTCGACCTGGCTCGGCACCAATATCGACAGCCTGCGCAAGCGCGTCGCGGAGGCCGAGGCGAAGGTCGAAGCGTACCGTTCCGCGACCGGGCTGCTCGCGGGCAGCGGCACCACGACGCTCTCCGCGCAGCAATTGTCGGAGCTATCCGGTCAGCTCGCCCAGGCGCGGACCGCACAGGGCGACGCGGACGCGAAGGCGAAGCTCATCCGCGAACTCATCCGCGACGGCCGCGCCTTCGAGATCCCGGACGTCGCCAATAACGAGCTGATCCGCCGTCTCATCGAGCAGCGGATCAACCTGCGCTCCCAGCTCGCGCTCGAACTGCGCACGCTTCTGCCGCAGCACCCGCGGATCAAGGAGCTGAACGCCCAGCTCCAGGACCTGGAAGGGCAGATCCGGGGCGCGGGCGAGCGCACCTCGCGCACGCTCGAGAACGATGGGCGGCTGGCGGCAAGCCGCGTCGCGGCCATCGAGGCGGCGCTCGACGCGCAGAAGAAGGTCGTCTCGCAAGGCAACGGGAACGAGGTCCAGCTTCGCGCCCTCGAACGCGAGGCGCGCACGCAACGCGACCAGCTCGAAGCCTATCTCGGGCGCTACCGCGAGGCGACCGCGCGCGATGTCGACAACGCCGTCCCGCCGGACGCACGCCTGGTGTCGCGATCCGTCGCGCCGCAGATCCCGTCCTTCCCCAAGAAGGCGCCGATCGTCGCCCTCTCGACCCTCGCGATGCTGGTCCTGACGATCGGCCTCGTGATCGCGCGCGAACTCCTCGGCGGCCGGGCGGTGTCGGGTGCCGCGTTCGATCGGGACGGAGCACGGCGTGCCATGCCGCGCGGGCCGGACGACATGGTGTTCGACCTCTCCCACCTCAGGCACGGGCGCGAGTCGATCGCCGCCGCCCAGACGGTCGCCATGGAGCCCGATCCCCGCTACGATTTCGGTCATCTGATCGAACGATTGCAGACGCCCGACGTCTCGGGACGGGCACGGCGGGTCTTGGTGACCGGCATCGAGCGCGGCTCCCAGGAGGCCGAGGTCGGGCTCGGGCTGGCTCTGACGCTCGCGAGAAGCGCCGCCACGATCCTGATCGAGGTGGATCCGGACGATCTTTCGGGCGACTCCGCGCGTCCTGGTCTGACCGACCTTGTGGCTGGCAACGCCTCGTTCGCGGACGTGATCTACCCCGAGCCGGGCTCGCGCCTGCACCGGGTCTCGACCGGCCTCCTGACGAACGAGGCCCTGACGGCCGGCTCCGACAAGCTGAACCTCGTCGTGTCGGCGCTCGAACAGACCTACGACTGGGTGATCTGCAGCCTGATCGGCGGCGACGAGGGCGGCCTCCTGAAGCTGCTTGCGCCGCGCTTCGACTCGGTCGTGATCGCGTCGAACCTCGAACCCGCGAGCCACGTCCTGGTCCAGGCCTACGAGGCGGCACGCGAGGCCGGCTCGCCGGACGTCGTCGTCGCGCGGGAGCAGCCCCTGGCCGATCTCGACAGCGAGGCGGCGTGACCGAGAGGGGGCGGGGTGAGACCCGCCCCCGTCAGCTCGACAGGGTGGGCTTCGCGCGGCGGATGAGCGCGACCCACCTCATCGCGCGGGGATCCTGCTTGATCCATCGCTTCACCGCGAGAGCGCCCCGCATCAGCGAGGCCGAGACGCGGCCCCGGACCGTCACGGGAACGACCACGTCGACGAGCGTCTGGGTGACGTTGCAGAACGTGCCCTTGTAGCGCGCCTCCCCGACTCCGAGATCGAACACGTCGAGTCCGCGACGGCAGGACTCCGCGATGACGCGGGATACGAGAACGTCGCCCGGGCTGAACCGGGCCGCCTCGTGACCCTCCTCGAAGGATAGGAACATGCCGCTGATGCGACGAGGGTCGATCGCGCCGCCGAAGGTCGAGACGACGACGTCGTCGACGCTCAGGGCGTAGAGTTGCAGGGCCGCCGTGCCGTCCGGTCCGGGACGCGCGGCCGCGCGGATGAAAGCCCGCTGCTCGGGCGCGAGGAAGGGGTCCGCGATCCCCAGCGTGCGGAACCGCTCCTCCTTCTGCCGGAAGAACGCTTCGAGCACGCGCTCGATCTCGGCCTCGTTCGATGCCGCCAGGAATCCGACGGTGCCGAGCTTCGCGAGGTAGCGCTCCTTCTGCCGCAACCGCTTGCGGCTCTGGGTGCTCAACACGCGCTGGGCGGTGACCTCCGGGTCAGGATCGAGCGGCGTCGCGTAGGCGTTGCTGGCGCTGGGCCGCCCTCCCGCGGCGAACCCGCATGCGCGCCCGCCCCAATGGGTGGGCACGTTCGCGAAGGCGAAGAGGTCGAGCGCGAGCCGTCGGCCGATCTGGTGCAGCACGCCTCTCATCTCGTGCTCGGACAGGCCGCCGGAGCCCGACATAAGGGGCATGTGGAAATTCGCGTGCTTGCCGCCGATGCCGGACGCGATGGTGAGCCCCTGGCGCCGCGAGATCGACAGCGCGAGCAGCATGACCGGCCGATCTGCGTCGCGCACGACCGCGATCCGGGTCCGCTCGGCCCGGCCCGCATGGGCGAGGTAGGCCGCCACCCAATCGAAACGTTGGTAGGGCGAGGCCGCGCCGTCGTTCTCCAGCGCGCGCCACACACCTTCGGTCGCCGCCATGTCGGCGGCGATCTCGATCGAGAGGTCGCGCACGATCGCGATGGCCTGTGATCCGGCGACATCCGACATCGTGAGGGTCGCCGTCATCCGCTCTCCGGGGCATGTGCCATCTGCCCCGTCCTGGAGGCGGCGGGACGGTAACGGAGCTTTGTTAAGTCGCCGCTAAACCGGTCCGATGGCTCTCGGACTCAAGCACAGGGCGATATCGGCCGGTTTCACGGGCATCGCGGCCCTCGGGGCGGATCGATGGCTGGCCCCGATCGCGCGCGGGCGCGGCGTCATCCTGATGTTCCATCACGTCCGGCCGCCGCGCGACGACCCGTTCCAGCCGAATGCTCTCCTTGAGATCACTCCGGACTTCCTCGACCGCGTACTCACGCTGGCGGCCCGGCACGGCTACGAGTTCGTCGGCCTGGACGAGGTGCCCGCTCGCCTCGCGGAGCCGGGACGACCGTTCGCGGCGCTCACCTTCGACGACGGTTACCGCGACAACGTCGATCACGCGATGCCCATCCTGGAGCGGCACGGGGCGCCGTGGACGCTGTTCGTCACGACGGATTACGCCTCCGGGGCGGGGCGGCTCTGGTGGATCGAGCTCGAGGAGGTCGTACGCCGCCGCGCCGGTCTCGACCTCGTCGAGGCCGGTGCCACGCGCCTCGTCCCGGCCCGGACGCCGCAGGAGAAGCACGCGGCCTTCGCGGCGGCCTACCGCGCGCTGCGCGCCGGCCCGGAGGCGCTCCTGCGCGACACGCTGGCCCGATGGTGCGACGAGACCGGCATCGACACCTCGGCGCTGGTGCGTGAGCTCTGCCTCGGCTGGGACGACCTCGCACGCGTAGCCGGCCGTCCGGGTGTCACGATCGGCGCGCACACGCTCACGCATCCGATGCTCGCGAAACACCCGCGCGCGCTGGCCGATCGCGAGATCCGGGAGCCGCGCACCATCCTGGCCGGCCGTCTCGGCCGCGAGATCCGCCATCTCGCCTACCCGGTCGGAGACCCGGGCTCGGCCGGCCGGCGCGAATTCGAGATCGCCCGGGATGCGGGATACGCGACCGCCGTGACGACCCGGCCCGGCCACCTCCATGCCGGGCATGCCGGCCACCCGACCGCGCTGCCGCGCGTGTCCGTCAACGGGCTCTTCCAGAGCGACGAGGCGATCGGGGCGCTCCTGTCCGGCGTGCCCTTCCTTCTCTGGAACCGGGGCCGGCGGCTGAACGTCGCCTGACCTCGAGAGGCGCGCGGGCGTGCAGGCTGCTAGCCGAAATGCCCGCTCGCGTGGGCGAGGACGAGGAACACCTTGCCCGTGTCCGATCCGAGATAGGCACGCGCCGTCGCCTCGCCTTCGCCCGTGCCCGGCAACCTGTCGAGCAGCCGCTCGAACTCTCCGACATAGCGTTCGATCGTCGTGGAGAAGCCGGGTTCGGTGCGGTACTTGCGCTGGATCTCCTCGAAGGTCTCGCGGTCCTCGGGCGCGTAGATCCCGGGCGTGAAGACACCCGTCTCGCCGCCGCGATGGCGCTGCCAGAGGTCGAACGCCCGCTCGCCGTCGAGCATGCCGGCGATGTTGCCGGAGATGGACGAGAGCGAGGACAGGCCGCCCTGCTCGCCGCCGGCGGGCTGCTCCGGCCGAGGCCGCGGGGGAGCGACCGGGCCGGCCGGCCGCGGCACCGCGCTCGGCAGCGGGACAAGCGGGTCCGGATTGCGCGGCTCCAACCTGCGCGGCTCGGGGACACGGCGCGACGCGCCCTCCGCGGCCGGCGAGACGTCGAGCCCCTGATGCGATCGGGAGACGAGGGAGGCCAGCTCGTTCAGCGCCTTGATCTGGTCCGTCACGACCCGGCGCATCTCGGCCGTGGTCTCCTGGGTCTCCTTGGGCAGGCCCGCGACGCCGCGCTTCAGATCCTCGCGCGTTCGGTCGAGCTCCTCGTGGACCGCGTCGGCCGTGCTGCGCAGGTCGTCGGCCGCGCCCCGGAACTGGGCCAGCGCGGTGTCGAGCTTGCTGGCGATCTCGGACGTCGCCTCGTCGAAGACCGTGCGGATCTCGGAGGCCCCGCGCTGGCTCTC
>CAXUHE010000188.1:0-7593 GCA_964250725.1 uncultured Enterovirga sp.
CTGCGCGGCCCGCCAGCGCCGTTCGCCCGCGATGATCTCGTAGGAGCCCGCCACATTGGGGATGGACCGCACCACGATGGGCTGGATGATGCCCTTGGCGCGGATCGACTCGGTCAGGTCCCGCAGGTCGTCGCTGCCGAACTGGCGCCGCGGGTTGCGCGGGTTCGGCCGCAGGAACTCGACCGCGACCTTGCGCTGCGCCTGCACCTTGCGCGGGCATCCGGGGCCGTGGTGTCGGCCAGCAGCGCCGCCAGGCCGCGGCCCAGGCGCGGGCGGGACGCCTCCTCGGGGGAACGCTCTTTCGACTTCGGACTGGTCATGCGGCCTGCCGTTCCCTTTCGCGCTGGATGACCTCGGAGGCGAGCTTCAGGTAGGCCTGCGAACCCGCGCAACGCAGGTCGTACAGCAGGACCGGCTTGCCATGCGAGGGCGCCTCCGAAACGCGCACGTTGCGCGGGATGACGGTGTCATACACCTTCGCGCCCATGAACTGACGCACGTCGGCGACGACCTGATTCGCCAGATTGTTGCGGGGATCGAACATCGTCAGGACGATCCCATGGATGGTGAGCCGCGCATTGAGATTGCTGCGGACCTGCTCGACAGTCTTCAGAAGCTGGCTCAACCCTTCCAGCGCGAAGAATTCGCATTGCAACGGCACAAGCACCGCGTCCGAAGCGACAAGTGCATTGATGGTGATCAGGTTGAGCGATGGCGGACAATCGATCAGCACGTAGTCGAAGCGCTCGCCTTCGGTCGCTGCTGCCGTTCCGTCCACGATCGCGCGCCGCAGGCGCTGTACCCGATCGCGTTCCTGTGCGATCTCAAGTTCGACGCCGAGCAATTCCATGGTCGAAGGCGCAACGAACAATCCAGGCACTACCGTGGGCTTGACGATGTCTGCCAGCTTCGCGGCACCCGCGAGCAGGTGATATGTCGAGAGGTTGCGGTGTTTCCTGTCGATGCCGAGTCCGGTCGAGGCATTGCCCTGGGGGTCGAGGTCGAGCAGCAGCACGCGCTCGCCGATCGCCGCCAACGCTGTGCCGAGATTGATCGCGGTCGTGGTCTTACCCACGCCACCTTTCTGGTTCGCGAGCGCGAGAATGCGCGGAGGCGATCGTCGGGGGTCAATCACCGCCACGTCGTCTGTCACCTTGCAGGGCTTGGATCACGGGAATTGCGGCTCGGCTGCGTGGCGACCCTCGAAGCGATGGACGCGGACGATGCGTCCGTCGGGATCGGTCCGACTCGGAATGATGTCGGCCTCGAATCTCCAGGATTGCCGAGCCTCGGTCAATTCCGCCACGTGGTCCCGTCCCTTGGGAAAGAGACCGATCGCTCCGGCTGTCAACATGTTTTCGCTGTAGGCGAGGAGATCGGTCAAGCGTGCCAGCGCACGCGCGGTCACGACCTGCGGGGTAGGGGCTAGTCGATCCACGACCGCCTCGATGCGTTCGCTCCAGATCGTCACCGAGAGGGAGAGGAGGCGCCCGATATGGCGCAGGAAGGCGCAACGCCGCTGATCGCTCTCGACCAAGTGCACGTGCAGATCGGGGTCGGCTATCGCGAGGACGAGGCCGGGAAGACCCGCGCCGGATCCGAGATCGGCCCAGATCCGGCCGGGCGCGAGCGAGGAGAGCTGCAAGGAATCGGCGACGTGGCGGTTCCAGGCGTCGCTGAGGGTCTTGGGACCGACAAGGTTCTTGATGCTTTGCCAACGCCGCAATTCGCTAAGATAGATCTCCAACCGTTGATGTGTTTCACGTGAAACAACGATGTCCGTCCCAGCGTGCATGATCAGCTGCGCGCGGTTTGACGTCGGGCGTGTCCTGCCAGGAGCGTGAGAGCAGCCGGGGTCATTCCCTCGATGCGTGAGGCCTGCCCCAAGGTCTCCGGGCGGATGGCCGTGAGCTTGCCGCGCAACTCGGAGGAGAGGCCACCAAGACGGCTGACATCGAGTTCCGTCGGCAGCAGCACGGCATCGTCGCGTTGCGCCGTGCGGGCATCGTCGGCCTGCCGGTCGAGATAGACATGATAGCGCGCATCGGTCTCGATCCGATCGGCAAGCCGCGGTGAGACGCCACCGAGCTCCGGCCAGATCAGCGAGAGGCGCGCGATCGTGATGTCCGGATACGCCAGTAGCTGGAAGGCGGAGCGCCGAACTCCGTCCTGATTGAGGTGAAGGCCGACGCGTTCGGCTTGCTGAGGCGACACCCGGATGGCATCGAGCCGCGCCCGAACGTCTGCTGCGTCCTGCCGCACCGTCTCGAATCGTGCCAGGCGCTCGGACGAGACCGCGCCGAGTCCGATCGCGAGAGGCGTCAATCGCTCGTCAGCATTGTCTGGCCGGAGGCTTAAACGAAATTCCGAACGCGACGTAAACATCCGGTACGGCTCAGAGACGCCCTTTGTGACCAAGTCGTCGATGAGGACACCGATATAACTCTCGCTGCGCGCGAAGGTGAGGCCCTCCGGCCGACCGGAGGCCCGGAGCGCCGCGTTCAGCCCAGCCGCCATCCCCTGGGCGGCTGCCTCCTCATAGCCGGTGGTGCCGTTGATCTGGCCGGCGAGGAACAGACCCCTGAGACGCTGCACTTCCAGCGTTCGGCTGAGCGCGCGGGGATCGACGAAATCGTACTCGATCGCGTAGCCGGGCCGCAGCATGCGCGCGCGCTCCAACCCGGGCGTGAGGCGCAGCAGCTCGCGCTGGATATCCTCGGGCAGGGAGGTGGAAATCCCGTTGGGATACACGGTCGCGTCGTCGAGCCCCTCCGGCTCCAGGAAGATCTGGTGCGTGCCGCGATCGGCGAAACGGACAACTTTGTCTTCGATCGACGGGCAGTAGCGCGGCCCGCGACCCTGTATGTCACCACTGTACATCGGTGCGCGGTGCAGGTTGGCGCGGATCAGATCGTGTGCGGCTGGGGTGGTGCGCGTGAGTCCGCACTCGATCTGAGGTACTGTGATGCGATCCGTCATCGAGGAGAATGGTGTCGGGTCCTCGTCGGCAGGCTGCAACTCCAGCGACGCCCAGTCGATGGTGCGGCCGTCGAGCCGCGGCGGCGTCCCGGTCTTGAGCCGTCCGAGTGGTAAATCGAGTTCGGCCAAGCGACGGGCCAGCGCGATCGAGGGGGCCTCGCCGAAGCGGCCGGCCCGGATCTTCGTTTCCCCGATGTGGATGAGCCCGCCAAGAAACGTGCCCGTCGTCAGCACGACGGCCGCGCACGGAAGCTGCCGGCCATCGGCCAGCCGAACACCGGACGTGATGTCCTGGCTGACGACGAGGTCGACCACCTCGCCCTCGACGAGCGTCAGGTTCGGCTGAGCCGCCAAGTAATGCTGCACGAACCGAGCGTAGAGCTTGCGATCCGCCTGAGTACGCGGTCCCCGAACCGCCGGTCCTTTACGCCTGTTGAGGAGCCGGAACTGAATACCAGCCGCATCGGCGGCACGTCCCATGACGCCGTCCAGCGCGTCGATCTCACGAACGAGATGACCCTTGCCCAGTCCACCGATCGCGGGGTTGCACGACATCGTGCCGATCTGGCCCAGCGACTGCGTCACGATCGCGGTTCGAGCTCCGACACGAGACGCGGCTGTGGCCGCCTCGACCCCGGCATGTCCCCCTCCGACCACCACGACATCGAACCTGTGTTTCACGTGGAACACTCATTTCCCGATACAGAACGAGCTGAACACGCGGTCCAGGACATCCTCGACATCGACGCTTCCGATGGCGCGCCCGAGCGCGCGAAGCGCCAACCTGACGTCCTCTGCCGCGAGTTCGTCTCGACCGACCGCAGCAGCGGCCTCGCCCCGCTCCAGCGCCCCCGCCAGGTCCTCGAAGGCATGGCGGTGACGTTCGCGTGTCAAGACGGCGTCGCCGGATCCGACCAGTGCGTCGCTCGCTCTCTGTTGCACCAGATCGAGCAGGCTGTCGATGCCGAGGCCGGTCGCGGCCGAGATGGCGAGATCCGCGCCATGAGCAGGCTCGTCGCTGTCCGCCTTCGTCGCGACCTTGATCCGAGGCACGGACCTGAGAGCGTCGTCGATTGCGAAGTCATGGCCCGGCTCCGCCAGCCAGAGCACGAGATCGGCATCCTCCATCCGTCGGCGAGCCCGCGCGATGCCGACCTGCTCGATGGGATCGATCGTCACCCGCAACCCCGCAGTATCGACGAACACGACTGGCAGCCCCCTGAAGTCGCACCGGATCTCGATCGCGTCCCGCGTTGTCCCAGGAAAGGGCGACACGATCGCGACCTCGCGCCGGGCAAGCGCATTCAGGAGCGTGGACTTTCCGGCATTCGGTGGTCCGGCGATCACGACGACAAACCCGTCGCGCAGGCGCTCGCCATGCCGCCCCCGCGCCAGCTCTGCCTCGACCTCGCGACGGATCGCATCAAGTCGGGCCGCTGCTGCGCCCGCCGCACCTTCCGGCACGTCATCCTCGTCGGCGAAATCCAGCGAAGCTTCGTACCAGGCCAGCGTGTCGATGAGGCGCTCGCGCCAGCCCGCCACGATCGTCGCGAGCGCTCCATCCAGCTGCCGTACGGCCTGACGACGCTGCGCCTCAGTTTCCGCGTCGATCAGGTCCGCTAGTCCTTCGACGGCGCCCAGGTCCATTCGCCCGTTGAGGAAGGCACGTCGCGTGAACTCGCCGGGCTCGGCGGCACGCAATCCATCGAGGTCGCCGAGCGCCTTGAGCACGGCGGCCCGTACCGCGATCCCGCCGTGGATATGGAGTTCGGCCACATCTTCCCCGGTGAAGCTCGCCGGCCCAGGTAGCCAAAGGACGAGCGCCCGGTCGAGGATCTCGCCCGTAGCTGGATGGCGCAAGGACCGCACCGTGGCGTGGCGTGCCTCCGGCAGAGACCCCGCGATCGCGCGCAGACCCGTTTCGGCCGCGGGACCGCTGATCCGAATGATCGCGATGGCGGTGCGCCCAGTGCCCGAGGCGGGAGCGAAAATGGTGTCGGACGCGCTCATGACACGATCGTCCTCACAATCGCGACCTCCGGCGCCAGCAAGGCCACATAGATGTTCAGCGCACACAGGCGAATGACATGGAACCGGGATGACAGCCAACGAGAAATGCTTCGTGATGTTGCCCGCCATATCGGTGCGGATCAGGTGGACTGGGCTGCCTCCCTCGCCTGCGCTTCAGCATCATGATTGGAGCTCATGAACGAAAGCTCAGCTGCTCGAGTTCGACCTTGCCCGGCGCTTTGAGGCGGAGGCAGGACGGCTTCCGGGCTGTGGCATGCCGGATCATGAGCCGAGTCGCTCGGCTTCAAGGCGATGCGTCGCCTGCGAGATCGGGACGAGCGACTTCGATGCCGTGTCGATCGAGCTTCAGCGCAGGAACCAGCTCGACCACCGCCCTGAGCGACTCGACCGAGACCTCCCGGTTCTACTGCACCGGCTCAACATCCCGATCCGGTCGCAGCTGCGGGGTCAGGTCGATCTCACGTGAGCTTCGCGACAGGCGCTGTCCCGACGCCCAATCGCTCCAGCTCGCGCGCGACGCGCAACGCCAGGTCCTCGCGCCACGGCGCGGCGATCACCTGCACGCCGAGCGGTAGCCCGGCATCGGGTCGGACCGGCACGGCGACGACCGGCAGGCCGATGAAGGAGATCGGCTGGGTGAAGACGCCGATATTCGGCCGGAGCGGCACCTCCACACCGTCGAGCACAAGCGTCGTCTGGCCGAGCCTTGGCGCCCGGCACGGCGTCGCGGGCGCGAGGATCACGTCGACCTTCTCGAACAGCGCCATGACCCGCGCCTGGTACCAGCGCCGGAAGCGTTGCGCGGCCTGCACCCAGGCGGCCGGGATCATCGCACCCGCGATAAGCCGGTCGCGGGTCGCGGGATCGAAATCGCCCGGCCGTGTCCGCAACCTGTCGAGGTGCAGGGACGCGCCCTCGGCGGCAGTGATCACGTAGGCGGCCGCTCGGGCGCGGGCCGCCTCGGGTACGTCGAACGTCGTGCCCGTGCCGAGCGCGTCCGCCGCTAGCGCGACGGCGCGGAACGCCTCCGGGTCACCGCCCCGGGCGAAGTATCCACCCGCGACCGCGATCCGCAGGCCTGCGATCCCTCGATCCAGGAAATCGAAGGCCGGCTCGGGCGGCCGGTCCGTCGAGACCGGATCGTCGGGATCGGGGCCCTGCATGGCGTCGTAGGCGCGCGCGAGGTCCTGGACGGAGCGCGCGAGGGGTCCCAGATGGTCGAGGCTGCCGACGAACGGGAAGCTGCCGGCGCGCGAGAGGCGGCCGTATGTCGGCTTCAGGCCGAACACACCGCAGAACGCGGCCGGCACCCGGATCGAGCCGTTGGTGTCGGAGCCGAGCGCCAGCGGCACGAGCCCGGCCGCGACCGCCGCGCCGGATCCTCCAGAGGAGCCTCCCGACATGCGGCCGAGGTCGTGCGGATTGCGCGACGGCCCGTCATGCGCGTTCTCGCCCGTGAAGTCGTAGGCGTACTCGCCCATGTTGAGGCCGCCGACCAGGATCGCGCCGGCCGCCTCCAGCCTCCGCACCAGTGCGCCGTCGCGCGCAGCCGGCTCGCGCTCGCGATTGATCTTCGAGCCGGCCCGCGTCGGCAGGCCCGCGATGTCGATGAGGTTCTTCACCGCGAAGGGCATGCCCGCGAGCGGGCCCCGATGCCGGCCGGCGTCGAGCCCGTCGGCGCGCGCCAGCGCCCGCTCGGCCGTGACGTCCGTGAAGGCGTTGACCGCGGGGTTCAGCGCCTCGATGCGGGCGAGCGTCACCGTGATGGTCTCCCGTGCCGTCATCGCGGCGACCTCCTCTCCCTATCTGCGGCAGACGAGAACGCGGGAGCGCTCACGCCCGGAACACCGGCGCGGGCTCGGCCTCGTCGTCGAGCGGGAAGGCGAGGACCAGCCCGGCCGCGGCCGCGACCGTCTTCACGTTCATCGCGACCGCAGCACGCCATTCGGGCTCGATCGCGAGGCCGAGGAGCGGCGCCATGGCGCCGATCACGGCGTCGGCGTCTTGGTCGTCGAGGAGGATCGGGTGTGACGGCATGGGGGGCCTCGCGCAGGAGGGCGGGGAGGGGCGGCGCTCGCATACCCTATATCTGCGTCGATCCCCTCCTTGCCAGCCCGATCCCCGCCGCGCATGACGTGCGGCGACCGCCAACGTCATCAGCCATGCGCCGTACCTCCCCCGCCGCGCTCGCGGCCGCCCTCACGCTCGTGCCGCCCCCGGCCTGGGCCGCGCCGCTCGATGGCACCTCCTTCGGGATCGCCTGGGCGCTGCCCTTCGTCGGGCTTCTCCTGTCGATCGCGATCCTGCCGCAGATCGCTCATCGGTTCTGGGACCGGCACATCGGCAAGCTCGTGGGCGTCTTCGCGACGCTCACCCTCGTGCCGCTCGTGCTGACGGCCGGTTTCGGCCCGGCGCTCGATGCGGCGCTCCACGTCCTGCTGAGCGAGTACCTGCCCTTCATCATCCTGTTGGGCGCGCTCTACACGATCGCGGGCGGCATCGTGGTGGCGGGCAACCTGCACGGCTCGCCCGCGGCGAATACGGGTCTGCTCGCCTTCGGGACGCTGCTCGCGAGCCTCGTCG
>CAXUHE010000189.1:0-7588 GCA_964250725.1 uncultured Enterovirga sp.
CTCAAGATGCACCGCCAGATGGCCGACGTCATGAAGATGATGGGCGGCGGCAAGGCCAAGGGCATGTCCGGCATGCTCGGCCGCATGATGGGCATGGGGGGCATGGGCGGAGGCGGCTTGCCCGGCATGGGCGGGGGCGCGCCGAGCCCCGAGCAGATCGCCGCCATGCAGGCCCAGATGGGCAAGGGGGGCGGCGGGATGTCAGGCGGTGGCGCCATGCCGAAGCTCCCGCCCGGCCTTAGCGGCGGACGCGGTTTCCCGGGCCTGCCCGGTCTCGGCGGACCGAAGATGCCCGGCGGCTTCCCGTTCGGCGGGGCCAAGAAGAAGTGACGGCCGGAACGCCGTCATGGCCGGGCTTGACCCGGCCATCCACGTCTATCGCTCACACCCTGATGGCCGGGACGAACCCTGCCACGCCATCAAGCTAGGAGAATTTCATGTCCCTCAAGATCCGTCTCGCCCGGGGCGGCGCCAAGAAGCGCCCCTATTACCGCATCGTCATCGCGGACGCGCGCGCGCCGCGCGACGGCCGCTTCATCGAGAAGGTCGGCACCTACGACCCGATGAAGCCGAAGGACGACCCGGCGCGCATCAACCTCGAGGCCGACAAGATCAAGGATTGGCTGACCAAGGGCGCGCAGCCGACGGACCGCGTGCTGCGCTTCCTGGACGCTGCCGGCCTCATGAAGCGCGAGCCGCGCAACAACCCGAAGAAGGGCGAGCCGGGCAAGCGCGCCCAGGAGCTCGCGGCCGAGCGCGCCAAGAAGGCCGAGGCTCCCGCCGAGGCGTAAGACGGCACGATGGCGCGCGACGCCGGTCGCCTCTCCCCAGGGGGGAGAGGTCGAGTCGGGCGCGGCAGCGGCCGACCGGGTGAGGGGGTTCGCCCCGACCGGACAGGCCCCGCCCCTTCACCCCACCCTCTCCCCGACGGGGAGAGGGCTCCCGCGCCTGCGCCGGCTCGACCTGAGCCGGGCATCCCCGGCCACGTGCTCCTCGGCGAGCTCGGGCGGGCGCAGGGGCTGCGCGGCGAGATCCGGCTGAAATCCTTCACGGCCGATCCTATGGCCATCGCGGGCTACGGGCCGTTCGTCACCCGGGGCGGCCGCACGATCGCGGTCGCGGCGCTGCGCGCGGCCGCGGGCGACCAGCCCGACATGCTGGTCGCGCGGCTCGACGGCATCGCGACCCGCGAGGCCGCGGAGGCGCTGGTGCGGACGCTCCTCTACGCGCCCCGCGAGCGGCTGGGCGAGGCCGAGGAGGACGAGTTCTTCCTGGCCGACCTCGTCGGGCTCGCGGCCGTGGCGCCGGACGGGGCCGCCATCGGCCAGATCGTCGGTGTGCCCGATTACGGCGGCGGCGAGCTCCTGGAGATCTTGCCCGAGGTCGGCGGGGCGACGCGGCTCGTTCCCTTCACCAAGGCCTTCGTGCCGCAGGTGGACGTGGCGGGCGGCCGCGTCGTGGTCGACATGCCGGCCGAGGACGCCGACGAGCACCCGGGCGGGGAGCCCGCCTGAGATGCGGCCCGCCCGGCGCGAGGACCTGCCCGCCATCATGGCGCTCCTCGCCGACGACGAGTTCAGCGTCGGGCGCGAGGGCGGGGCGGACGCGGCGGTGGCGGCCGCCTTCGAGGAGATCGAGCGCGACCCGAACAGCACGGTGTACGTGCTGGAGCGCGACGGCCACGTCGTCGGCTGCGCCCAGCTCACCGTGATCCCGGGCCTCGCCCGGCGCGCGCTGAAGCGCGGGCTGATCGAGGCCGTGCGGATCGCGTCGGATCGGCGAGGTCGCGGGTTGGGACGCGACCTCGTCCGCGACCTCGTCCAGGAGGCGCGAGGTCGCGGGTGCGGAATCGTGCAGCTGACGAGCGACAAGCGCCGCCTCGACGCGCACCGCTTCTACGCCTCGCTCGGCTTCGCGATGAGCCACGAGGGGTTCAAGCTCGTCCTGGAGTGAGCGCGGCTCAGGGGCGCGGCCGATCCCGCGTCGTCTCGTCCCGGCAGGGCCTGATCGTCGCCGGATCAGGCCGCCGGTCCGGGCTCGGCGCCTCGAAGGTCGCGAGATAGCCCACCCCGCCCGTCAGCGTCTCGAACCCGGTCTCGCGGTAGCCCGCCGCCGCGAGCTCGCAGCGCAGCAGCGCCGGCGGCGTCCCGTGACGCGACGGCACGTCGTCCGCATCCACGATCCCAACCCGGCCGCCGGGCTTCATCGCGGCCGCGAGATTGTGCAGGAGACCGAAGGGCTGCGTGATCTCGTGGTACATGTGGACGAGCACGGCCGCGTCCACCGATGCCGGCGGGAGCCGAGGATCGTGCGCCTCGCCCCGCACCACGGTGACGTTCGCGAGACCGCGCACGCGGCGCTCCAGGTCCGCGAGGTAGCGCGGCGTCACGTCCTCTGCGAACACGCGGCCGCCCGGCCCGACGAGCTTCGCGAGCTTGAGGGTGTAGTAGCCGCTGCCCGCCCCCACATCCGCGACCGTCTCGCCGGGCGCGATCCGCATCGTGCGCGCCACCTGCCCGACCTCGTCGACGGCGTCGCGCTCGGAATCGCTCGCCCAGCGCGGCGAGATGATCTCGGCGACGGGGCGATCCGGCCTCGGGAACGCGGCTGCGGGCGCGCCTGGAGGACCCGACGGCTCCGCGCCGAGAGCGGGCGGGATGGAGGCGAGAACGGCCACCAGGGCCAGGCGACGAAGCATCATGGAGCGACAACGCCGGAGAGGCCTCGCGGTCCCGCCGGGACGGCCAGATGTTGACCCGCGGTTCCCTCCCGCGGCATGGACGGGCATGACGTCCCTCTCCCCGCCCTGGCGCGCCTCCCTGGTGACGCTGTTCCCGGAGATGTTCCCCGGTCCGCTCGGGGCGTCGCTTGCCGGGACCGCGCTCTCGCGAGGCCTGTGGAGCCTCGACTCGCACGACCTGCGCGCGCACGGGCTCGGGCGCCACCGCAGCGTCGACGACACGCCGGCGGGCGGCGGGCCGGGCATGGTGCTGCGCGCCGACGTCGTGGCGGCGGCGCTCGACGCGCTGGGCGAGGATGCCCGGCCGCGCCTCGTCACCTCCCCGCGGGGCCGGCCTCTGACCCAGGCCCGGGTGCGGGAGCTGGCGGCCGGGCCGGGCGTCGTCATCCTGTGCGGGCGCTTCGAGGGGACCGACGAGCGGGTGGTCGCCGCGCGCGGCCTGGAGGAGGTCTCGCTCGGCGACGTGATCCTGTCCGGCGGCGAGGTCGCGGCGCTCGCGCTCCTCGACGCCTGCATCCGGCTGCTGCCGGGCGTCATGGGCAAGGACGTATCGGGCGAGGAGGAGAGCTTCGAGGCCGGGCTCCTCGAGTACCCGCACTACACCCGGCCCCGCGCGTTCGAGGGCCGGACGATCCCGGACGTGCTGCTCGGCGGCGACCACGCGGCCATCGCGCGCTGGCGGCGCGAGCGGGCCGAGCACGACACGCGCGAGCGCCGGCCCGACCTGTGGGCGGCCTTCAGTGGAAGTACTGGCCGCCGTTGATCGTCAGCGTCGAGCCGGTGATGAAGCCCGCATCCTCGCTCGCCAGGAACACGACCGCGCGGGCGATCTCGTCGGCCTCGCCGAGGCGGCCGACCGGGATGTGCGGCAGGATCTTCGCCTTCAGCACGTCGGGGGGGATCGCCTTCACCATCTCGGTCGCGATGTAGCCCGGCGCGATCACGTTCACGGTCACGCCCTTCGCGGCGTTCTCCTGCGCGAGCGCCTTGGCGAAGCCGATCACGCCGGCCTTTGCGGCCGAGTAGTTCGTCTGGCCCATCTGGCCCTTCTGGCCGTTGATCGACGAGATCAGCACGATGCGCCCGAAGCCGCGCGCGCGCATGCCGTCGATGAAGGGCCGGGTGACCGTGAAGGCCGAATCGAGGTTCGTGCGGATCACTGCCGACCACTGGTCGTAGGTCATCCTGTGGAACATGCCGTCGCGCGTGATGCCGGCATTGTTCACCACGACGTCGACCGGCCCGACCTCGGCCTCCACCGCCTTCGCGCCCTCCTCGCAGGCCTTGGCGTCCCCGACGTCGAACTTGAAGACCGGGATGCCGGTCTCCCCCTTGAAGCGCTGCGCAGCCTCGTCGTTCCCGGCATAGCTCGCCGCGACCGTGTAGCCCGCCGCGTGAAGCCCCTTCGAGATCGCCTCGCCGATCCCCCTCGTGCCGCCCGTCACAAGTGCCACGCGTGCCATGAACGTCCTCCCCTGAAGCGGACGGGTCTTGGTGCCCGATCGCGGATGCTCCCGGAAACCCGGGCTTCTCATGCCTGATTGTGACGCGTGGGGCCGTCGCGTCAAACGAAACCCGGTGCAGCTCACGCCGGGCGGGTTCGCCCGATGAGGCGGGCGGCGACGAGCTTGCGCTCCGCCGGGTCGATCCGGTCCAGCGACTCGATCGCATCCTTCGCGCGCTTCAACACGACAGCCACTTCGACGACGCTGGCGCGGTAGCCGATGTCGTAGTCGGCGCCGTGCCGCTGTTCCTGAAGATCGATGAAGGTCTCGGCGATCAGTCGTACGCCCTCGCTGAAGCCACGATCACTCTTGATCATCGAGAAGACCCGGCGAGCTTGGCCGTGATCCAGCGACCGATAGATGTGACGAAAAGGGCTCCATGGCTGCCAGGCGCCGACCAGTTCCCGCGCACACCGCTCGGCCAAGGCGTGGAAGAGAGCGTAATAGGCGGTCGAGACAGCGCGGCTCCGCGCGACCCAGCGCGGGTAGCCGCCTGAGTCGCTGGCCAGCAGGGTTGCCAGCCTGAGAAGTTCGCCATGCATCAGTGCGCTTCGCCTGGCTCACCGATGTCGCTCTCATCCGACCTGTCCCGGAACCGAAGATACGACTGACGTCGTTCTCCGGCGTCGAGGAGCTCGTTGTGGAAGTCCCGGAACAGCTGGATCGACACGTCGCCATCGAGCGGACGAGTCCCGGGTGCGATGAAGACATCGACGAAGAACGAAGGATCGCCGACAGAGTCGATGTCCTCCCGCACCGCGATCTCCTCGATCGTCCGATCGCCGAGCAAGGGCCGGACGACACGATTCGCGAGATCGAGCACACCCTCTTTCGTCATCGTTCACCCTTCCAGAAGACGCGGCCGCTCACTGTCCCGGCGTCTACCGCTCCACGCACATGGCGACGCCCATGCCGCCGCCGATGCAGAGCGTCGCGAGGCCCTTCTTCGCGTCGCGGCGCTCCATCTCGTAGAGCAGCGTCGTCAGCACGCGCGCGCCGGACGCGCCGATCGGGTGGCCGATCGCGATCGCGCCGCCGTTGACGTTCACGATCTCGTCCTTCCAGCCCATGTCCTTGTTGACCGCGCAGGCCTGGGCCGCGAAGGCCTCGTTCGCCTCGACGAGATCGAGGTCGCCGACGCTCCAGCCCGCCTTCTCCAGCGCCTTGCGCGAGGACGGGATCGGCCCCGTGCCCATGATCGCCGGATCGACCCCGGCTGTCGCCCAGGAGACGATGCGGGCGAGCGGCTTCAGGCCGCGCCTCCTCGCCTCCTCGGCGGACATCAGCACGACGGCCGCCGCGCCGTCGTTGAGGCCGGACGCGTTGGCGGCCGTGACCGTGCCCTCCTTGTTGAAGGCGGGCTTCAGCTTGGCGACGCCCTCCAGGGTCACGCCGGCCTTGATGTACTCGTCCTCGCTCACCACGACGTCGCCCTTGCGGCCCTTCACGGTCACGGGCGCGATCTCGTCCTTGAAGCGGCCGGCCTTCTGGGCCGCCTCGGCCTTGTTCTGGGAGGAGACCGCGAAGGTGTCCTGCGCCTCGCGCGTCAGCTGCCACTTCTGCGCGACGTTCTCGGCCGTGTTGCCCATGTGGTAGCCGTGGAACGCGTCCATGAGGCCGTCCTTCAGCATGGTGTCGACCATCTTGAGGTCGCCCATCTTCTGGCCGCCCCGAAGGTGCTGCGCGTGCGGGGCCATCGACATGGATTCCTGGCCGCCCGCCACGATGATGTCGGCGTCGCCGTTCGCGATCTGCTGCATGCCGAGCGCGACGGCGCGCAGACCCGAGCCGCAGAGCTGGTTCAGCCCCCAGGCGGTCGCCTCCTGCGGGATGCCGGCCTTCATGGCGGCCTGGCGCGCGGGGTTCTGGCCCTCGCCGGCCGTCAGGATCTGGCCGAGGATCACCTCGTCGACATCCGCCGCGTCGACCTTCGCGCGCTCGAGCGCGGCCTTGATCGCGACCGCGCCGAGCTCGTGCGCGGGCGTGTTCGCGAAGGCACCGTTGAAGGACCCGACGGGGGTGCGGGCCGCGCCCACGATGACGATCTCGGCCTGTGCCATATGCGCTCTCCTGCCTGCGAACGATGCGTGCTGATGAATATGTGATCGATCAACGCCCCGCGCCAGCGCAAGTCAAGGCGCGGCCGACCTTGCCCCGGACGACCCGCCGGACAGGCTTCACGAGCGCTCCGCCTCGTGTAAGGTCCGGCCACGAAGCGGCTTTAGCCGCGGCCGAGGGAGAGCTGCTTGCCCGTGATCGCGTCCTCGCCCGACCTCGTCTCGGACGCGGCCGCCGCCAACCGGGCCGGGTGGTCGGCCCTGCGCGCCGAACTCGAGGCGCGCCGGGCCGAGGCGGCGGAGGGCGGGCCGCCGCGGGCGCGCGAACGTCACCTGTCGCGTGGAAAACTCCTGCCGCGCGATCGCGTGCTGCGTCTCCTCGATCCGGGCTCGCCGTTTCTGGAGATCGGGGCGCTCGCGGCGAACGGGCTCTACGGCGGCGACATCCATGCGGCCGGGATCATCGCGGGGATCGGGCGGGTCTCGGGGCGCGAGACGATGATCGTGTGCAACGACGCGACCATCAAGGGCGGCACCTACTACCCGCTGACGGTGAAGAAGCATCTGCGCGCCCAGGAGATCGCCCGCGAGAACCGGCTGCCTTGCGTCTACCTCGTGGACAGTGGCGGCGCGAACCTGCCGCAGCAGACCGAGGTCTTCCCGGACCGCGAGCATTTCGGGCGCATCTTCTTCAACCAGGCGAACCTCTCGGCCGAGGGCGTGCCGCAGATCGCCTGCGTGATGGGCTCCTGCACGGCGGGCGGCGCCTACGTGCCGGCGATGTCGGACGAGAGCGTCATCGTGCGCCGCCAGGGCACGATCTTCCTCGGCGGGCCGCCGCTCGTGAAGGCCGCGACCGGGGAGGTCGTGTCGGCCGAGGACCTCGGCGGCGCCGACGTCCACGCGCGGCTGTCCGGCGTCGTCGACCATTACGCGACGGACGACGTCCACGCGCTCGCGATCGTGCGGCGCATCATGGGCACGCTGAACACCGTCAAGCGGCCGGACCTCGACATCGCGGAGACCGTCGCACCGCGCTACCCGGTCGAGGAGCTGGACAGCATCGTGCCGGTCGACCTCAAGAAGCAGTACGACATCCGCGAGGTGATTGCGCGGCTCGTCGACGGGTCGGAGTTCGACGAGTTCAAGCGCCTCTACGGCACGACGCTGGTGACGGGCTTCGCGCGGCTGCACGGCATGCCGGTCGGGATCCTGGCGAATAACGGCATCCTCTACTCGGAGAGCGCGCTGAAGGGCGCGCATTTCATCGAGCTCTGCTGCCAGCG
>CAXUHE010000190.1:0-7568 GCA_964250725.1 uncultured Enterovirga sp.
TCGAGCGCGACTGCTCGCTCCAGCGCCGCCACCAGAAGGTGATCGAGGAGGCGCCGGCCCCGGGCATCCCGCCCGAGATGCGCGACGCGATGGGGCGCGCGGCGGTCGAGGCCGCGAAGGCGGTGGGCTACGTGGGCGCCGGCACCGTCGAGTTCATCGCGGACGGGCGCGAGGGGCTGCGCGCCGACCGGTTCTTCTTCATGGAGATGAACACGCGGCTCCAGGTCGAGCACCCGGTCACGGAGGCGATCACCGGGCTCGACCTCGTCGAGCTGCAGTTCCGCGTCGCGTCGGGCGAGCCGCTTCCCTTCGGGCAGGGCGACCTCGCGATCCGGGGCCACGCGGTCGAGGCGCGCCTCTACGCCGAGGACCCGGCCGGCGGCTTCCTGCCGTCCACCGGCAAGCTCTGGGCGCTGCGCCTGCCCGAGGGCGAGGGCATCCGGGTCGATACCGGGGTGCGCGAGGGCGACGTGGTGACGCCCTTCTACGACCCGATGATCGCCAAGGTGATCGCGCACGGTGCGACGCGCGACGAGGCCCTGGACCGGTTATCCGCTGCGCTCGGGCAGACGCTGATCGCCGGACCGAAGTCGAACGTCGCGTTCCTGCGTGCGCTCTGCGACGCGGAGGGGTTTCGGTCGGGCGCCTTCGACACGGGGTTCATCGAGCGCGACCTCGACGCGCTGGTCGGCACCGCAGACGGGCCGGACCGGCGCGGCATCGCGGCCGCGGCCCTGATGCTGGTCGAGCGCCGGCTCGAGCAGGCGCCGCCCGAGTTCGGCCGCGGACTCGATCCGTGGGACGAACTCGTCGGATTCACGATGGGACCGCGCCGGGACACGGTCGTGCCGTTGGTGGTCGAGGGCGAGCGCTTGGACGCCGCGCTCGCCTTCGCGGAGGACGGCACGGTCACGGCCTCGCTCGACGGCGAGGTGCTGTGGGACAGCCAGGCGATCGAGATCTCGTTCAAGCCCGCGCCGACGACGACGTTCACCTTCGGCGAGGGCGCGACCGGCATCCTGGCCGACGACGCGACCGCCTTCATGCTGATGGGAGGCCGGCAGACCCGCGTCTCGCTCTTCGACCCGTTCGACGTCGATCTCGACGGAATCGGCTCGGGCGGGGCCGTGAGGGCCCCGATGCACGGCAAGCTCGTGGCGCTCTTCGTGGCGGTGGGCGACCGCGTCCAAAAGGGGCAGCGCCTCGCGATCGTGGAGGCGATGAAGATGGAGCATGCGCTCGTGGCGCCCTCAGCGGGCGCGGTCGCGGAGGTCTCGGCCGAGCCCGGCGCACAGGTCGCCGAGGGGCAGCGCCTCATCACGCTCGACGCGGACGCCTGACCCTCTCGCGCGGTGCGCTCGCTCCTCCTCGTGCCGGGCGACTCGACGTCCAAGCTCGATGCGGGCCTCGCGTCCGGCGCGGACGCGCTCATTCTCGACCTTACGGTCGGGCCGCAGGCGCGGACGATCGCGGCCGGGTGGCTCGCGGATGTCGAGGACGTGGCGCGCCCGGCGACCTACGTGCGGGTGCACGCCCTCGCGTCGGGGATGACCGATGCCGACCTCGACGCCGTGATGCCGGCCGGCCCGCACGGGATCGTGCTGCCGGGGGCGGTCGGGGCGGCGGACGTGCAGCGGCTCGGCGTCAAGCTCGCCGTGCGGGAGGCCGAGCACGGTCTTCCCGATGGCGTGACGCGCATCCTGGCGGTCGCGGGCGACAGCGCGCGTGGGCTCCTGGCGATCGGGAGTGTTCCGGGCGCGAGCCCACGCCTCTCCGGCATCGCCTGGGATGCGGCGGCGCTCGCGGGCGATCTCCGGGTGGCGAGCGCCCACGACGAGGCCGGGCGCTGGAGCGCGCCGTTCGTCCAGGCCCGCGCGACGACGCTGCTCGCCGCCGCTGCGGCGGGCGTGCCGGCGATCGACGGTGTGTCGTTCGATATGGATGAGGACTGCGCGGCGGCGCGGCGCGACGGGTTCGCGGGCCGGATCGTCGTCGATCCGTGCCAGGTCGCGGCGATCAACGCGGCGTTCTCAGAGTAACGTGCGTTTCCTGTCCGGAACGTTGGTAACGCCCCTGACAGGCGCGCGCGGCCCCCTCTCCCGGATGGGAGAGGGTTGGGGTGAGGGCCTGCCTTCAACGGAGAGGTCTCACCCTCACCCTGTCCCTCTCCCATCCGGGAGAGGGGACCTGCGTCCCGCTGGACGGGCGCTGTCCCGTCGTCGAATGCTCACGCCGCCCGATACGGCGCGAACCAGCCCAACCCCTCCAGCGTCCCGGCGCGGGGCCGGTACTCGCAGCCGACGAAGCCGTCGTAGCCCAGCCGATCGAGCTCCCCGAAGAGGTAGGGAAAGTCCAGCTCCTCGCCGGGCTCGTGGCGGGACGGCACGGACGCGATCTGGATATGGCCGGTGATCGGCAGCATGCGCCGGAGCGCCGTCACGACGTCGCCGTGCAGGATCTGGCGATGGTAGACGTCGAATTGAAGCTTGACGTTCGGCAGGCCGAGATCCGCGATGAACTCCGCCGCGAAGTCGAAATCGTCGAGGAAGAAGCCCGGCATGTCGCGCCCGTTGATCGGCTCCAGCATCACGTCGATCCCGTGCGGCCCGAGCGTGTCCGCCGCGAACGCGACCGCGTCGCGGTAGCGCGCGAGCGTCGCCGGATCGCGGCGGTCGCCGAACCCCGCCATGAGGTGCAGCCGCGTCGCGCCGGTCGCCCGCGCGTAGGGCAGGGCGGTCGCGATCCCGGCGCGGAACTCCGCATCCCGGCCGGGCAGGCACGCGGTGCCGCGCTCGCCGGCCGCCCAGTCGCCCGGCGGCAGGTTGAAGAGCGCCTGGGTCAGCCCAGCCACGTGGAGCCGCGCGCCGACCTCCTCCGCCGGATGATCGTAGGGAAACAGGAACTCGACCGCCCCGAACCCGGCGTCGCGCGCCGCCGCGAACCGGTCGAGGAACTCCCATTCCGTGAACATCATCGACAGGTTGGCGGCGAAGCGGGGCATCGTGCTCACCTAGTCCGTGGCGCCGGGCAGCTTCGCCCCGCCGACCTGCGCGTAGATCCGGGCGAGCGAGGCGTCGTCGTCGCGGCCCATGCCGGAACCGGATGCCATCAGGAACATCTGGAGCGCGGCCGCCGCGACCGGGACGGGGAACTTCGCCGCACGCGCCATGTCCTGCACGATGCCGAGGTCCTTCACGAAGATGTCGACCGCGCTGCGTGGCGCATAATCCGCGTCGAGCACGTGCGGCACGCGGTTCTCGAACATCCAGGAATTGCCGGCCGACGCGGTGATCACCTCGTAGACGCGCCGGAGATCGAGCCCCTGGCGCGCCGCGAAGGCCATCGCCTCGCAGGCGGCCGCGATATGCACGCCGGCGAGCAGCTGGTTGATCATCTTGAAGGCCGCACCCTGGCCGGCCGCGTCCCCGAGCTCGTAGAGCGTGCCCGCCATGGCGTCGAGCGCCGGCCGGGCCCCCGCGAAGGCGGCCGGGGTGCCGGACGCCAGGAAGGTCAGCGCGCCCTCGGCGGCCCGCGCAGCGCCCCCGCTCATCGGGGCGTCGAGATAGTGCCGGCCGGTCGCCTCGAACCGTGCCGCGAGGCCGCGCGCCACCTCCGGGTCCATGGTGGCGCAGGAGACGAAGACCGCGCCCGCGGGCAGGGTCTCGGCGACGCCGCCCGGCCCGAACAGGATCGCGTCCGTCTGGGCGGCGTTCACCACGACGCCGATCGCCACATCCGCCCCCGACGCCGCCTCGGCCGGGGTCGCGGCCCCGCGACCGCCGGCCGCTTCGAGCCGACCGACCGCGTCGGGCGACACGTCGCAACCCGCGACCTCGAACCCGGCGCGGATGAGGGAGGCCGCCATGCCGGACCCCATCGAGCCGAGCCCGATCACCGCCGCCTTGCCCGCCATGCCGCTTCCCTGACGTTCTTGGGCGGCCTCGGGACCGCCGCCTTCGCCAAGCGGTAGCATCGCGCGCGGGATCGTTCTAGCAGAGCGACGATCGAGCGGTGCTGCCTGCAAGGCCGCCGATATCGACGCGAGGGAGCGAGACATGCATGTCCTGATCATCGGTGCGGCCGGCATGGTGGGCCGGAAGCTGACGGAGCGCCTTGTCCAGGACGGAGGGCTCGGCGGCCGCGAGATCACCCGGCTGACGCTGGCCGACGTCGTGGAGCCCGCGAAGCCCGCCGGTCCCGGCGAGGTGCAGGCGCTCGCGATCGACCTGTCGGAGCCCGGCGTCGCGGAACGCCTCGTGGCGGGCCGGCCGGACCACGTCTTCCACCTCGCGGCGATCGTGTCCGGCGAGGCCGAGTCCGATTTCGACAAGGGCTACCGCATCAACCTCGACGGGACGCGCTACCTGTTCGAGGCGATCCGGCAGGAGGGCCTGCGGCAGAGTTACCACCCCCGCGTCGTCTTCACCTCCTCGATCGCGGTCTACGGCGCGCCCTTCCCGGAGAAGATCCACGACGAGTTCGTCCAGGCGCCGCTGACGAGCTACGGCACCCAGAAGGCGATCGGCGAGCTCCTGCTGTCGGACTACACGCGGCGCGGCTTCTTCGACGGGATCGGCATCCGGCTGCCGACGATCTGCGTGCGGCCGGGCCGCCCGAACAAGGCGGCGTCCGGGTTCTTCTCGAACATCCTGCGCGAGCCGCTCGCCGGGATCGAGGCGGTGCTGCCGGTCTCGGACGAGGTCCGGCACTGGCACGCGAGCCCGCGCTCCGCGGTCGGCTTCCTGCTGCACGCCGCCACGATGGACTCGTCCGCGCTCGGCCCCCGGCGCAACCTCACCATGCCGGGACTGTCGGCGACGATCGGCGAGCAGCTGGCCTCGCTTCTCCGCTTCGGGGGCGACAGGGCGGTGGCGCTCGTGCGGCGCGAGCCCGACCCCGTCATCATCCGCATCGTGGACGGCTGGTCGCGCGACTTCGACGCGACGCGCGCCGAGAGCCTCGGGTTCCGCTCCGAGCGCACGATGGACGAGATCGTCCAGGCGCATATCGAGGACGAGCTCGGCGGTCAGGTCGCGGCGTAGGGTCTATCCGTAGCGGCGCTGCGCCTCGATCGTGAGGCCGGTGCCGACCGAGCCGAACGTGTCGCCCTCCACCACCCGCGCGTCCGGCACGGTCGCGACGATCGCGGCCCGCACATGCGGCAGCCGGGTCGAGCCGCCGGTCAGGAACAGCGCGTCGATCGCGCCCGCCGCGAGCCCCGCGTCGCCGAGGCAGGTCCCGATCCGGGCGGCGATCCGGCCGGACAGGCCTCCCGTGTGGCGCACGAGGTCGGCGCGCCCGAAGGCGGCCTCCAGGCCGGGCTCGATCCAGCCGAGCGGCACCCGCGCGGTGTCCGTATCCGAGAGCGCGATCTTCGCCGCCTCGATCTCCATCGCGAGCGTATGGCCGCGCTCCCCGTCGACCACCCGGGCGAGCCGGCCGATCAGCTCCGGCCGGGCCGCGTCGCGCCGCACCTCGGCGATCTCGCGGGCGGTCTTGGCGTTGTAGAGCCGGTTGATCGACGACCAGGTGGCGAGGTCGTGGAAGTAGGAGGACGGCACGTCGAGCCCTGGCCGCCGCATCGGGCTGCCGAACCCGAGGAGCGGCATCACGGTCCCGAGGCTGAGCCGGCGATCGAAATCCGTGCCTCCGACGCGCACGCCGTCATTCGCCAGGATGTCGCGCGACCGGTCGGCCGCACGATGCCGCTCGGGCGAGAGCCGGACGATCGAGAAGTCGGACGTGCCGCCCCCGATATCGGCGATCAGCGCGATCTCCTCGCCCGAGACCTGGCGCTCGTAATCGAGGGCCGCGGCGATCGGCTCGAACTGGAACGAGACCTCCGCGAAGCCGATCCCCCGCGCGATGTCGGCCAAAGCCGCCTCGGCGCGCGCGTCGCCCGCCGGGTCGTCGTCCACGAAATGGACCGGCCGTCCGTGCACGACTTGGCTCAGCTCGAGGCTGCCCGCCGCCTCGGCGCGCGCCTTCACGGCCCCGATATAGCGCGCCAGCACCTCCCGGAACGCGACGCGCTCGCGCCCGATCGGGGTCGTCTCCTCGAGGAGCGGGGAGCCCAGCACCGACTTGATCGAGCGCATGAGCCGGCCCGGCACGCCCTCCACGTAGAGCGCGATCGCGGCCCGCCCGATCGTCGCGCGCCCGGACGGCTCGAAGAAGATCGCGCTCGGGATCGTGACCGCCCCGCCCTCCAGGGCCGCCAGCGCGGGCGCGCCGCCGGACGCGAGGCCCAGCGTCGTGTTGGAGGTGCCGAAATCGAGGCCGCAGGCCGGCATGGCGTGTCCGTTGAGGTTGTCGACTCATTGGCCGCTCATGCCGGCGCAAGCCGGCATCCAGCCCCGCCCGCCTGGATCCCGGCTTCGCCGGGATGAGAGGTCGGTTGTCGCCGGACGAGCGGCCGTCACGAAGGGCGGGGCACCTACCCCGTCTCCGGCGATCGGTCTACCCCACGATCTCCACGATCGTGTCCGGGCCGATCCGCTCGACGAGCCGCGCGATGCGGCGGGGATCGACCGCAACGCAGCCCTCGGTCGGCATGAAGCCGGGGCGGGCGCAGTGCAGGAACACCGCGCTGCCGCGTCCCCGGATCACGGGATCACGGTTGTAGGCGAGGTCGAGCACGACATCGTAGAGGCCGTCCTCGCGCCACATGCGCTCGTGGCCCGTCGGGTCCGGCAGGCGGATCGGGCGGTTGTAGCGCCGGTCGGCCGGCGCGTCGCACCAGCCGTCGTCGGGGCGGATCGCACGCAGCCGCAGGAGCGTTCGCGGCCGGCGCACCCGGTCGGGCCGGTAATACGCGCCGAGCACCCGGAAGCGCCCGGGCGGGGTGCCGCCGTCGCCCTCGCGCTTGCCCCGGACGGGGCCGGACCGGCCGAGCGCGCAGTCGAGCACCAGCGGGCCGGCGACGATCCGCCCGCGACGCCGGTCGAGGCTCGAGGGAAACACGCGGACAAGCCGGATGGTGCGTCGCTTCACGCGCGTTCGGGGACTTCAACCTTTGCGGCATGTCAAGCTATAGAGGGTTCAAGTTGAGAAGAACTCCGTGGCCTTTCGGCGAACGGGACACAGGATGACCTCATGAACCGCCTGCTCGTGGTGGAAGACGACAGCGACCTCAGCGACACGCTGGTCGAGCAGCTCGGTCTATCGAGCGAGTTCGAGGTCGTGTCGGTCGCGACCGCGGCCGGCGCCCGCGACGCGGTGCGCAACGCGCGCGTCGATCTCGTGATCATGGATGTCGGGCTGCCGGACATGGACGGTCGCGAAGCCGTCAAGCTGATGCGCCGCGAGGGGTTCCGCGGTTCCATCATCATGCTGACCGCGCAGACGAGCGACGCGGACGTGGTGGTGGGGCTCGATTCCGGGGCGAACGACTACGTGCCGAAACCCTTCAAGTTCGCGGTGCTGCTCGCGCGCATCCGCGCGCAGCTGCGCCAGCATGAAGCCTCGGAAGACGCCGTCTTCCAGATCGGCCCCTACACGTTCCGGCCCGGCTCCAAGATCCTGGTCAGCGAGAAGGGCTCGAAGCTGAAGCTGACCGAGAAGGAGAC
>CAXUHE010000191.1:0-7552 GCA_964250725.1 uncultured Enterovirga sp.
TGGCGCTCCACGACTGCTTCGCCTGGATGCGCGGCCGCTCCATCATCTCGGTCGACCCGCTGCGCGGCCACGTGGCGGCGATCTCCTGCGGCATCCACGCGGGCACGCCGGTGATCGACCTCGACTACGCGGAGGATTCGGGCGCCGAGACCGACGCCAATTTCGTCATGACCGGGACGGGCGGCATCGTGGAGGTGCAGGGCACCGCCGAGGGCAAGCCGTTCTCGGAGGACGAGTTCCTGGCGCTGCTGCGCCTCGCGAAGGCGGGTATCGCGGACCTCGTGGCGATGCAGAAGGCCTGCGTGGCGGGGTAGGAAACCTGTGAGTTCGCGGCATCTCGCGAGCCTCTAATCACACCAGAACACACGCCAATCCGGCGGCCTCAACCCCGCCGCATCGAATGCGCCGTTCGCGATGATCTCCGGCAGGTTCCCGTCCACGTTCGGCTCGCGGATCGTGAACACACGCGTCCCGTGCGCGTAGTAGCGGTTCTGTCCGACACGCCGCACGAGCGCGAAGCCGAGCCGTTCGAGATGACTTTCGATCTCCGCGAAGCGGACGCAGTGGATCACTCAGGCAGCCTGCAACGACATCGCGTCCTCGAAGACGATGACGGGCTTCTGCCAGCCCTGGTGGTCGGCGATTGCGTCGAGCATGGCGACGGCTTCTCGCTGGGCGTCGGCCTGTGTCTCGGCGGTGATATGAAGGCCCTGAAGGTCGGGCGACGTGTAGACGTGGAAGCGGCCGTCGAGGACCGAATGCACGAGCCGGACACGAGGTGGCATGCGACCCTCCTCGATCAGCCCTGCGCGACCCGACGATAGCACGAGTCGTGTTGCGCACCAGTCTGATCGCTACAGGATGAACCGGCTGAGATCGGTGTTCCGCGCCAGGTCCTCCACCTGCTCCCGCACGTAGGCGCCGTCGATCGAGACCGCCTCGCCCGAGCGGTCGGGCGCCGTGAACGAGATCTCGTCGAGCACGCGCTCCAGCACGGTCTGGAGGCGGCGCGCCCCGATATTCTCGACCGACGAGTTCACGTCGACCGCAACCTTGGCAAGCGCCTCGATCGCGTCGTCCGTGAAGGCGAGGTCGATGCCTTCGGTCTTCATGAGCGCGATCGTCTGCTTGATGAGCGAGGCCTCGGTCTCGGTCAGGATGCGGCGGAAATCGTCGATCGTGAGCGGGTTCAGCTCGACGCGGATCGGCAGCCGGCCCTGCAGCTCGGGCAGGAGGTCGGACGGCTTCGAGACGTGAAACGCGCCGGACGCGATGAACAGGATGTGGTCGGTCTTGACCGAGCCGTGCTTGGTCGCGACCGTCGTGCCCTCGATGAGCGGCAGGAGGTCGCGCTGCACGCCCTCGCGCGAGACGTCCGCGCCGCCGCGGCCGCCGCCCTCGGAGCGCGCGCAGATCTTGTCGATCTCGTCCAGGAACACGATGCCGTTGTTCTCGACGCGGTCGATCGCCTCCTGGACGATCGCGTCGGTGTCGATCAGCTTGTCGGATTCCTCCGCGAGGAGCGGCGCGTGGGCGTCGCGCACGGAGAGGCGCCGCGTCTTCGGGCGCGAGCCGCCGAGCGCCTTGCCGAGCATGTCGGAGATGTTGATCGCCCCCATGGAGGCGCCCGGCATGCCGGGAATCTCGAACATGGGCAGGCCGGACGGCGCGCCGCCCGCGATCTCGACCTCGATCTCCTTGTCGTCGAGCTCGTTCGCCCGGAGCTTGCGGCGGAACGAGTCCCGCGTCGCGGCCGACGCCGTCGTGCCGACCAGCGCGTCGAGCACGCGCTCCTCGGCGGCGAGTTCGGCCTTCGCGTCGACCTGCCGGCGGCGCTCGTCGCGCACGAGCCCGATGCCGATCTCCAGGAGGTCGCGCACGATCTGCTCGACGTCGCGCCCGACGTAGCCGACCTCGGTGAACTTGGTCGCCTCCACCTTGAGGAACGGCGCGCCCGCGAGCTTCGCCAGACGGCGCGAGATCTCCGTCTTCCCGCAGCCCGTCGGCCCGATCATCAGGATGTTCTTCGGGGCGATCTCGTCCTTGAGCGGTCCCTCGACCTGCTGGCGCCGCCAGCGGTTTCGCAACGCGATCGCGACGGCGCGCTTGGCGTCCGCCTGGCCGACGATGAAGCGGTCGAGCTCGGAGACGATCTCGCGGGGTGAGTATGTGGTCATGTCAAGCTGAAGCCGGGTGAAGGAGCCGGGACGCCAGGCTCGGTGAGGGTTGCTTAAGGGTATGTCGAACCGGCCGGCGGATTACGCCCGGCCCGCCTCGTCCAGGCTCTCCACGACCAGGTTGGCGTTCGTGTAGACGCAGATCTCGGCCGCGATCGCGAGGGCCCGGCGCACGATGGATTCGGGGTCGCGGTCGGTCTCGACGAGCGCGCGGGCGGCTGCGAGCGCGTAGTTCCCGCCCGACCCGATCGCCATCACGGCCCCGTGCTCGGTCGTCTCGGGTTCGAGCACGTCGCCCGCGCCCGAGAGCAGGAGGCCGACCTCTGCGTCGGCCACCAGCATCATGGCCTCCAGCCTGCGGAGATAGCGGTCGGTGCGCCAGTCCTTCGTGAGCTCCACGCAGGCGCGGGTGAGCTGGCCCGGATACTGTTCGAGCTTCGCCTCCAGCCGCTCGAACAGCGTGAACGCGTCCGCGGTCGCGCCCGCGAAGCCGCCGATCACCGCACCCTTGGCGAGGCGGCGGACCTTGCGGGCGTTGCCCTTCACGATCGTCTGCCCGAGGCTGACCTGCCCGTCGCCGCCGATCACCACCCGGCCACCCTTGCGGACCATCAGGATGGTGGTCGCGTGCATGCTGGGCAGGCGATCGTGATCGGTCAAGGAACGTCTCCGGTCGGAACCGCGACTTAAGCACGGCGAACGGGAAATCCAGAGCAGCTCGGCTTCAACGGCACCATGACGATCGGGATCGGGAAGGTTTGCCCGTTGGTGTGCGGCGTTGGGGATCGGCTGACCAGCCAACTCTTCGGGTTGGACCCGGACCTCGCGACCGTCGGCAAGGCGGTCGCGAGCGGGATCGCCACATCGGCCGTGGTAGGCCGGACTGCGATCCTCGATCGCTTCGGGGCGCCGAACGGTCTTCGCGGAGGAACCTTCGGCGGCAACCCGGTCGCCTGTGCGGCGATCGAGGCCACGACGTCGGTCCTCGCGAGCGTGGATTATCCGGCCCTGATCTCTCGGTCGCCCACGACGACGAGGCGTTCGGGTAGCGGACGTCCATCCAGATCGGCGCCGGGCGCACCGGCATCCCGTCGCGGTCGAGCGCGACGACCGAGCAGCAGGTCGTATCGGCCGAGATCGCCGAAACGTCGGCGGGCCGGATCCCCGCTTCGCGCATCGCCTGCCGCACGGCCCGGCCGGCCGCCTCCCACCGCCATCGAGGCCGCCCTCGCGGATGAAGGACCCCCAGATCCGGTCTGGGCGCAGAGGCCTGACCGGGTCGGAGCACCACGCGACTCAGGCGTGCCGCAGGATGACGTCGAGGAAGGCCGCCCCGTAGGCTGCGAGCTTGCGATCACCGACACCCTGGACGCGGCGCATGTCGTCGAGTGTCGCCGGCCGCTGCTCCGCCATCTCGATCAACGTGCGGTCGGGGAAGATGATGTAGGCGGCCACGCCCTCGCTTCGCGCGAGGCTGAGCCGGACCGCCCGCAGCTCCTCGAACAGCGCGGTCGTGACCTCGTCGAGACCTGCGAAGCGGCTGTCGCGCGTTGGGCGCCGATCGCGCCGGCTCGTGGGCGCGGACGGGCGCGGTGGCCGCAGCGCGATGCGCTCGCGCCCGAACAGGATGGCCTCGCCCTTCTCGGTCAGGCAGAAGCCGCCATGCTCCTCGCTCGCCTCGGCCAGTGCCCCGGCGGCGTACAGCTGGCGGATGGTCGTGCTCCAGGCGCGCTTGTCGCGGTCGCGGCCGGCCCCGAAGGTCTTGATCCTGTCATGGCCATGGCGCTTCAGGCCTTCGGTCGCCTCCCCGCACAGCACGGCGGTGAGATGTCCCGTGCCGAAGCGCTGGCCGGTGCGGGCGACCGCCGACAGCACCTTCTGCGCCGCCTCCGTGGCATCCTCGACCTCGGTCCGGCCGGTGCAGAGGTCGCAGCGGCCGCACGGTCCGGACGCTTCGCCGAAATAGGCGAGCAGCGATTGCCGTCTGCAGAGTGCCACCTCGCACAGATCCGTCATCGCGGCGAGGCGGCGGTGCTCGATGCGGCGGCGCTCGTCCCCGATGTCCTTCTCGTCGATCTGGCGCCGGCGCAGCATCATGTCGTCGATGCCGTAGAGCGTCAGCGTCTCGGCCGGCAATCCGTCTCGGCCGGCCCGGCCGATCTCCTGGTAGTAGCTCTCGATCCCGCCCGGCATGTCGGCGTGGACGACGAAGCGAACGTCCGGCTTGTTGATCCCCATCCCGAACGCCACGGTCGCCACCATCACGATCCCGTCCTCCTGCAGGAAGCGATCCTGATGACGGCTGCGCTGCGCCGTATCCATGCCGGCATGGTAGGCGAGCGCGGTGTGGCCCCGTTCGGACAGGGCGGTCGCCAGGCGCTCCGTGCCGACCCGCGAGGCTGCGTAGATCACGCCGCCGGCGCCGCGATGCCGGCGGAGAAACGTCTCGATCTGGTCGCGCGGCCTGTCCTTCGCCTCGAACCGCAGCTCGATGTTCGGCCGGTCGAAGCTGTGCACGACGAGACGTGGCGGAGCGGGGAAGAGCTGGGCCGCGATGTCGGCCCGCGTGGCCGTGTCGGCCGTCGCCGTGAAGGCGATCACCTGCACGGCGCCCAAGGTCTCGCGCACCCGCGCGAGCTGCCGGTATTCCGGTCGGAAGTCGTGCCCCCACTGCGAGACGCAATGGGCCTCGTCGATGGCGAGGCGGCGGATGCCGGCTCCCCGCAGCCGCGACGTGAGGGAGCCGCCCGCGAGCCGCTCCGGCGAGACGAAGAGCAGGCTGAGCCGGCCCGCATCGAGCCGGGCCAGCGTATCGAGCCGGCTCTCGTCGTCCTCGGCCGAATTCAGGCTCGCGGCCGCGACCCCGAGCGCCCTCATCTGCCGGACCTGGTCGCGCATGAGGGCGATCAGGGGCGAGACGACGACCGTGAGACCGCCGTCGACCAAGGCGGGCAGCTGGTAGCACATGGACTTGCCGCTGCCGGTCGGCATCACGGCGAAGACGTCCTCGCCCGCCAGGACGGCCTCGACGATCTCACGCTGGCCCGGCCGGAAATCGTCGTAGCCGAAGACCTGGCTGAGGACGGCGCGAGCCCGGTCCGCCACGGTCATCGGGCGCACGCCGCGGACGCGTCGACGCGAGCCCACGGCCTTTGCCGGGTCGAAGCGTCCGGGTTCAGCATGGGGGCGGGCTACCGAACCGGGCCGGACGGGTCAATGCGCGGTCGCGTTCGGTGGGTGCTGATGTCGGGCGGCGGCGTCCACCTCGCTGAGCCCTTCGCCGTCGTCGCTGCCGACCAACGGCGCCGTGAGATAGATCGATTCAGGACCTGACCGGACGATCGTCAGCGATCATACGGCCATCGTTCGGCAGCGTGCCGACGGCGACGATGACCACGCGGCCGCGAAGCTTGGTGACGCTTTGCAGCGCGTCGGCGATCTCGGCCACGCGCGCTGCCGAGACGGCGTCCGGTCCGTCCTGTTCGGCCATCAGGGTCATCGTGTCCGTCTCGCCCTCGCGCCCGATCACGAGACGGAGCCGGGCTGTGACGCCGCATCTGCGGCCGATCTCCGCCACCTGCTCGGGGCGCACGAACATGCCACGGACCTTCGCGGTCTGGTCGGCGCGCCCCATCCATCCTTTGATGCGCGTATTGGTGCGCCCGCACGGGCTTCGCCCGGGGAGGATCGCCGTCAGATCGCCCAGCGCGAAGCGGATCAGCGGACGATGGGCGTCGAGCGACGTCACCACGATCTCGCCGACCTCGCCTTCGGAAACGGGGTCGCCCGTGCCAGGCCGCACGATCTCGACGATCAGATCCTCGTTGATCACGAGCCCCTCGCGGGCCGACGTCTCATAGGCGATGATCCCGAGATCTGCCGTCGCGTAGGCCTGGTACGCATCGACGCCGCGCGACGCGATCTCGGCCTGGAGCGACGGCGGGAAGGCCGCGCCCGAGACCAGGGCCGTGCGGACCGTCGCGGGAGTCCCGGCGTCCGCGGCGGCGTCGAGCAGGATCTTGAGGAAATCGGGCGTCCCGCAATAGGCCACGGGTCGGTAAGCCGCCATCAGTTCGAGCTGCGCGCCCGTATTGCCGGGACCCGCCGGGATGACCGCGCAGCCGAGCGCGCGCGCGGCCGAGTCCATCACGAAGCCTGCTGGCACCAGGTGATAGCTGAACGTGTTCAGCACGATGTCGCCGCCCTGGAACCCCGCGGCCCGGAGCGCGCGCACGCCGCCCCAGGGATCGTCGCCCGGCGATTGCGGCTCGAAGATCGGGCCTGGGGAGGTGAAGAGCCGGGCGAAGGAGCCTGGTCCGCCAGGCACGAAGCCCCCGAAGGGCGGCTCGGCCTTGTGAAGAGCCGGCAGATCGGATTTCCGCAGCACGGGCAGGCGCGCGAGCGCCGCCCGGTCCGTGGCGGCGTCGGGATCGAGGCCGGCGAGCGACGCCGCGTAGGCGGGCGCCGTCATGGCGGCGCGCAGCACGCCCGGGAGGGCCGCGAAGAGCGCGGCATCGCGCGCCTCGGGCGATCGCGTTTCCAGTTCGTCGAGATGCGCGTCCAACTCGATTCCCTCTTCATGTTGTCGACGCGGAACAGGCCCGGATCTCAGCGTCTCAGGACAGCCAGCGCCTGCGCTGCCGGTAGTGCTTGACGGCCCCGTAATCGACCCCGTGACCGCCGCCGAGATAGGCGGCCTGCACGTCCGGATTGGCGCGCAGCGCCTCGGCGGTGCCGCCCATCACGACGCGGCCGTTGTCGAGCAGGTAGGCCGACGTCGCGAGGTCGAGCGCCGCGACTGCGTTCTGCTCGACCAGGAGCACGGAGACGCCCGCCTCCTCGTTCACCTTGCGGATGATCGCGAAGATCTCCTCCACGAGGAGCGGGGAGAGGCCGAGGCTCGGCTCGTCGAGCATCAGGAGGCGCGGCTCCGTCATCAGCGCGCGCCCGATGGCGAGCATCTGCTGCTCGCCGCCCGACAGGTAGCCTGCCTTGGCGTCGGCGCGTTCCGCGAGGCGGGGGAACCACGCGAAGGTCCGCTCGATCAGCGCGTCCACGCGCTTGCGGTCGCGCGTCATCGAGGTCGCGGCGATCAGGTTCTCGCGCGGCGTCAGGTGGTCGAAGACGCGCCGTCCCTCCAGCACGTGGACGATGCCGGCCCGCACGCGCTCGGCCGGCTCCAGGCCCAGCATGTCGCGGTCCGCGAAGCGGATCGCGCCGCGCGTGACGAGGCCGCGCTCCGTCCTGAGGAGCCCGCTGATCGCCTTCAGCGTGGTGGACTTGCCTGCGCCGTTGGCCCCGAGAATCGCCACGAGCCCGCCCTCCGGCACCTCGAGCGAGACGCCCTTGGCGGCCAGGAAGACGCGGTCGTAGAC
>CAXUHE010000192.1:0-7540 GCA_964250725.1 uncultured Enterovirga sp.
CGATGATCCGGGGGCGGCGGGCCTCCTGGGACGAGGCGCTGGACGCGGTGGCGGGCGGGCTCGGGCGGGTCGTGGCGGAGCACGGGCCGGACGCGGTCGCGTTCTACCTCTCGGGCCAGCTCCTCACCGAAGATTATTACGTCGCGAACAAGCTGATGAAGGGGTTCATCGGCTCGTCCCACGTCGACACGAACTCCCGGCTCTGCATGTCCTCCTCGGTCGCGGGGCACAAGCGCGCCTTCGGGTCCGACACCGTGCCCGGCTGCTACGAGGACCTCGACGAGGCGGACCTGCTGGTCCTCGTCGGGTCGAACACGTCCTGGTGCCACCCGATCCTGTACCGGCGCATGCAGGACAACCGGACGGCGCGGGGTGCGAAGATCGTGGTGATCGATCCCCGCCGGACCGGCACGGGCGAGGAGGCGGACCTGTTCCTCGGCCTCGCGCCCGGCACCGACAGCGTCCTGTTCGCGGGGCTGCTCGTCGATCTCGCGGGACGCGGCGCGACCTCGCGCGAGTATGTGGCGAGGTCGACCACCGGATACGACGACGTCGTGGCGAGGTCGCGCGAGATCGCGCCCGACATCGCGACCGTCGCGGCGGCGACCGGCCTCGACCCGGCCGACGTCGCGGCCTTCTACGACCTCTTCGCCCGCACCGAGCGGGTCGTGACCTGTTACTCGCAGGGCGTGAACCAGTCGGCGGGGGGCACCGACAAGGTCAACGCGATCATCAACTGCCACCTCGCGACGGGCCGCATCGGCCGGCCCGGTATGGGGCCGTTCTCGCTGACCGGCCAGCCGAACGCGATGGGCGGCCGGGAGGTCGGCGGCCTCGCGAACATGCTGGCCGCCCATATGGGTTTCGCGGCGGACGAGGTGGAACTCGTCGGCCGGTTCTGGGACGCGCCGAACATCGCGGCCGCGGAAGGCCTGAAGGCGGTCGCCATGTTCGACGCGATCGAGGCCGGGCGCATCAGGGCGCTCTGGATCATGGCCACGAACCCGCTGGTCTCGATGCCGGACGCGGACCGGGTCCGCCGCGCGCTGGCGAAGCTCGACCTCCTGGTCGTGTCCGACAACGTGCTCGCGGCCGACACCGTGAAGGGCGGCGCGCACGTGCTCCTGCCGGCCGCCGCCTGGGGCGAGAAGGACGGCACGGTCACGAATTCCGAGCGCCGCATCTCGCGCCAGCGCCCCGCCCTGCCGCTGCCCGGCGAGGCGCGGCAGGATTGGTGGATCGTCTCCGCCGTCGCGGACCGGATGGGGTATGGCCACGCCTTCGCGTACCGCTCGCCGGCGGACGTCTTCCGCGAGCACGCCCGCCTCACAGCGTTCGAGAACGAGGCGGGCGGGCGCGGCCTCAACCTGTCCGGCCTGATGGCGATGTCGGACGCCGATTACGCCTTGATGCCGCCCGTCCAATGGCCGGTGCGACCTGGGCTGGGAGGCACTGCCCGGGTGTTCGGCGACGGCGTCTATCACGCACCGGGTGGCCGGGCGCGCTTCGTGGCGCCGGTCGCGCCCGCCCTGCCGGCGGCGCTCTCGGAGGCGTTTGCGCTCAGGCTGAACACCGGGCGCGTGCGCGACCAGTGGCACACGATGACCCGCACGGGGAAGAGCGCGCGCCTCGGCTCGCACCGCGCCGTGCCCTATGTCGAGGTCCACCCCGCCGACGCCGTGCGCCATGGCCTCGCCGACGGGTCGCTCGCCCGCGTGTCGAGCGCGACCGGCAGCGGCGTATTCGAGGTGCAGGTGAGCGAGGGGCAGCGCCCCGGCTCGCTCTTCGTGCCGATCCACTGGACGCGCGAGACCTCGTCGGACGGCGTGGTCGGGCCGCTCGTGCACGGCTTCGTCGACCCGGTCTCCGGCCAGCCCGACTCGAAGGCGACGCCGGCCGCGATCGCGCCCGAACCGGCACGGCTGCGCGGCTTCGTGCTGTCGCGCGAGGCCGTCGCCCTGCCGCCCGGCACATGGTGGGCACGCGTCGCGGTCGATGGCGGTGTCGGGACGCTCTTCGCCACGACCTCCTCGGCGCGCGACGTCGCCGGCTGGGCGCCGGACCTGTTCGAGGGTGCCGAGCTCGCGGATTACGCCGATTCCTCGGCCGACATCTATCGTTGCGCGGCCTTCACGGCCGAGCGTTTCGCGGGCGCGCTCTTCGTCGGTCCGGCCGAGGCGCGCCCGCAATGGGAGGCCGTGAAAGCGCTGTTCGCAGCGCCATCCGAAGAGCTCGATCGGAGGCTCGCGCTATCGGGGCAGGGCGGAGGCGTCTCGTCCGGCCCGCTCGTCTGCGCGTGTTTCGGGGTCGGCCTCGCGGCGATTCGCGCCGCCATCGCGCCGGGCGGCGCGACCTCGCCCGAGGCGATCGGGGCGGCGCTCCGGGCGGGCACGAATTGCGGCTCCTGCGTGCCGGAGCTTCGGCGCATCATCGCGCACGAGCTTGCGCCTGCCGCGGGGTAGGGTCGTCCTGGTCCATCAAGCTGGCGGGCTGGGCGCTTACCTCGCCCCGAGGGCGCAGGGCCATCGTATTTGGCGCGGGGAACCCTCTCCCCGAGGGGGATAAGGTAGGGTGAGGGGGAATCGCCCTCTCCGGAGAACTCGTAACCCCTCACCCTGCCCTCTCCCACCGGGAGAGGGTTCCCCGCGCCTGATCCTGCTTCGGCGAGCGTTATCCCAGCAGGATCGTGTCGATCGCGTACGCCACCCCGTCCTCCTCGTTGGATCGCGTGCCATGCGTCGCGGCCGCGCGGGCGGCGTCGCTGGCGTTGCCGACCGCGATCGACAGGCCGGCGGCGCGCAGCATCGGCACGTCGTTGTCCATGTCCCCGATCGCGGCGATCTCGGAGACCGGGATGCCGGTATGGCGCGAGATCGCGGTCAGGAACGTGCCCTTGCTGATGCCCGCCGGCGTGACGTCGAGGTAATAGGGCTGCGAGCGCGCGGCCGACGCCGTGTCGCCCAAAGCCGCCGCGAGCTCGGCCTCGCAGGCCGCGAGCTTCGCGACGTCCGAGCTCGACCCCACGATCTTGCCGACATGGGCCAGCACGCCCTCGAAACTCGCCACCACGACCGGGTCTGCCGCAATGGTGCGCTGCTCGCGCGGCACGTATTCCGCGTCCGGGTCCGTCACGTACCAGCGCCCCTCCGCGAAGACCCAGACCGCGATGCCCGCCGTCTCCAGCCGGCGCACCGTCTCGCGGGCGGCGTCCTCCGGCAGGTCGTGTTCCTCGATCACGCTGAGATCGGGCGCGAGGATCGAGCCGCCGTTGAACGCGCCGACGGGCAGCGTGAGGCCGAGCGCCGCGACTGCCGCGCGAAGTCCCACTGGCGGCCGGCTCGACACGATCGTGAAGCCGATACCGGCGGCCTCGAGGCGGCGCACCGCCGCGACCGTCGCGTCGGTCAGCCGCTTGTCGTGGGTGACGAGCGTCCCGTCGACGTCGGAGACGAGGAGGCGGATCGCGTGAGACAACGGGGATCCGGCCATCAGGGTCCTTCGGGCGCGGGCGCGCCGATATCGGCTTCGAGCGCCTGAACGATTGCTGTCACCAAGTCGCGCGGGTGCCTGTCGATCGAGACCGTGATCGGGTTCTCGTCCTCGCCCGGCGGCTCCAGCGTCTTGAACTGGCTCTCGAGGAGCTGCGGCGGCATGAAATGCCCCTGCCGCAGCGCCATGCGGGCACCGATCAGCTCCTTGTCGCCTTCGAGGTACACGATGCGGACCGCGTCCGCGAGGCCGCCGACCAGCACCGCGCGGTACTCGCGCTTCAGCGCCGAGCAGGCCAGGATGCCGTGGTGGCCGGCCTCGTGCGTGCCGGTGATCCAGTCGGCGATCGCCTGCAGCCAGGGCCAGCGGTCCTTGTCGGTCAGCGGCGTTCCGGCCGCCATCTTCTCGACGTTCGCGGGCGGGTGGAACCAGTCGCCGTCCTCGAAGGTCCAGCCCAGCTCGCGCGCCAGCATGGCGGCGACCGTGGTCTTGCCCGAGCCCGAGACGCCCATCACGACGAGCACGGAGGGAGGGCCGCTGCGAGGATTGTCCGTCATAGAAGGGCCATCGCATGTGCGACTTGAGTCTGGCGGGGGGCACCCCCGTCATTGCAAGCGGAGCGAAGCAACCCAGACGCGCGACGCGGCGGCCCCTGGGTTGCTTCGTCGCTGACGCTCCTCGCAATGACGGGATCGCGCGAAGGTCCCCCTCGGGGAGAGGTGAACCGCCCTCTACGCCCAAAGGCGATGACCCTGACTATCATGACGAGACCCCCGTCGCGGCGGCGCGGTCGATCAGCCATTCTGTCTTCGGTGCGGCCGCCGCGACCTGAGCAGCCGGCAACTCGCCCCGCGCGATGCGGGTGAGGGCGGACCGCTTCGCCGCGCCCGCCACCAGGAACAGCACGTGCCGGCTCGACGCCAGGGCGGGCCGCGTCAGCGTCACGCGCGGCACCTGGGGCGGCATGCCCGCGACCGGCACGGACGCGGCCCAGGCCCGATCCTCCTCGATCGCGGGCTTGCCCGGGAAGAGCGAGGCCGTGTGGCCGTCCTCGCCGATGCCCAGATAGGTGAGGTCGAAGAGCGGGCGGGCCGGATCGAGACGGTCCGATCCGTAGAAGGCCGCGAGCTCCGCCGCATAGGCGCGGGCGGCCTCCTCGACGTCGAGCCCGACAGTCGTGACGGCGTGGACGTGATCGGCCGGGATCGGCGCGACGCACAGGAGCGCGTCCCGTGCCATTCGGGCGTTGCTGTCCGCGTGGTCGGGCGTGACCATGCGCTCGTCGCCGAAGAACCAGTGGATGCGCCCCCACGGGAGCGCGGCGGGCACGCTCGCGGCCATGAGTTCGTAGAGCCGCCGCGGGGTCGAGCCGCCCGAGAGGCAGATCGCGACCCGTTCGCCTCGGGCGGCCGACACGATCTCGATCGTCCGCTCCGCGGCGGCGCGGGCGAGCGTCTCCACATCTGCCACGATCGTCGATCCGGCCGGGAGATCCTGGCCGGGCGAGGGCGTCTCCCCTATCACAGCGTACGCCAGGCCCGGCCGTCGCGGGCCAGGAGAGCGTCCGCCTCCTTCGGGCCGGCGCTGCCCGCCGGGTAGCGCGCCATCGGGGCGGCGAGCGCCGTCCAGGCGTCCAGGATCGGCTGCACGACCTGCCACCCGCCCTCGATGTTGTCGGCGCGCTGGTAGAGCGTCGCGTCGCCCACCATCGCGTCGTAGATCAGCGTCTCGTAGCCGGTCGAGGGGTCGATCTTGAAGTAGTCCTTGTACTTGAACCCCATGGTGACGCGGTCGAGCACGACCTTGGGGCCGGGCACCTTCGCGCCGAACTGGAGGCTGATCCCCTCGTCCGGCTGGATCTGGAGGACGAGCCAGTTCGCCACCTGCTCGTCGATGCCGGCATCGCGGAACAGCGCGAGCGGCGCGCGCTTGAACTGGATCGCGATCTCGGTGTCGCGCCGCGTCATCGACTTGCCGGTGCGCAGGTAGAACGGCACGCCGCCCCAGCGCCAGTTGTCGATGGCGAGCTTCAGCGCCACGTAGGTCTCGGTCGCGGAGCGCGGGTCGACGTTCGGCTCGGCCCGGTAATCGCCGACCGGCGTGTCGTTCACATGGCCCGCCGTGTACTGCGCCCGGACCGCGTCGCGCACGGCCGAGACCTCGTCCATTGGACGCACGGCCGCCAGCACCTCCTCCTTGCGGTCGCGCACCGCGTCCGGCGCGAAGGAGACCGGCGGCTCCATGGCGATCAGCGTGAAGAGCTGGAAGAGGTGGTTCGGCACCATGTCGCGCATCGCGCCGGTCGCGTCGTAGAACACGCCGCGCTTCTCGACGCCGACCGTCTCCGCGACCGTGATCTGGACGTGGTCGATCCGGTCGCGGTTCCACATCGGCTCGAAGAACCCGTTGCCGAAGCGGAACGCCATGATGTTCTGAACGGTCTCCTTGCCGAGGAAGTGGTCGATGCGGAAGATCTGGTCCTCGTGGAGGACCGAGAGGAGGTCGCGGTTCAGCGCCTGCGCGGAGCCGAGATCGTGGCCGAACGGCTTCTCGATGATGACGCGGCGGAACGCGCCGTCCTCCTCGCGCGCGAGCCCGGCCTCGCCGATCTTCTGCACGATCGGGCCGAACAGGGTCGCGGCGACCGCGAGATAGAACAGTGCGCTGCCCTCCCCGATGCGCCGGCCGATCTCCGCATAGGTCTCCGGGTCGCCGACATCGCCGCGGACGTAGTCGAGCCCGCCCATGACGCGGCCCCAGGCCGCCTCGTCGATGCCGGCGGCCGCGAACTCGCCGCCCTTGTCCGACACGAAGCCCTGCATGGCGCTCGTGAAGTCCGCCCGCAGCGTGTCGGGGTTCATGTCGCTGCGCCCGACGCCGATGATCGAGAACCCGTCCGAGAGGAGGCCCCAGCGCGACAGGTTGTAGAGCGCCGGCATGAGGAGCCGGTGGGTCAGGTCGCCCGTCGCCCCGAAGATGACGAGCGTGCAGGGGGGCGCCGGCGCCGCGCCTCGCGCGGAGGCCCGTGGACGGGCGGCCTCCTTCATCAGCTCAGCGGCTCGCGCTTCGCGACCGCGACCGGCGGCTCGGCGTGCCCGCCGAAGCCCTTGCGCATGGCGGAGAGCATCTTGTCGCCGAAGCTCGCCTCCTGCCGCGATCGGAACCGCGAGAACAGCGCCGCCGCGAGCACGTTCACCGGCACGGCCTCCTCGATCGCCGCGTTGATGGTCCAGCGGCCCTCGCCCGAATCCTGCACGAAGCCGCTGAAGCCGTGGAGCTGCGGGTCGTCCGCGAGCGCGGTCGCCGTGAGGTCCAGCAGCCAGGAGGACACGACCGAGCCGCGCCGCCAAACCTCGGCCACGTCCGCGAGATCGATCTCCATGCGCTGCTCGGCCGGCAGCCCCTCGCCGTTCGCCCCGCGCATGATGTCGAACCCCTCCGCGAAGGCCGCCATCATGCCGTACTCGATGCCGTTATGGACCATCTTGACGAAGTGGCCGGCGCCGCACGGCCCCGCATGGATGTAGCCCTGCTCGGCCCGCGAGGGCGGTCCCTGGAGGCCCGGCGTGCGGCCGACATCGCCGATGCCGGGCGCGAGCGCGGCGAAGATCGGGTCGAGCCGCTCGACGGCCTCGGTCTCGCCGCCGATCATCATGCAGTAGCCGCGCTCCAACCCCCACACGCCGCCGGAGGTGCCGACATCGACGTAGTGCAGGCCGCGCTCCCTCAGCTTCGACCCGCGCCGGATGTCGTCCTTGTAGAAGGAATTCCCCCCGTCGATGATCGTGTCGCCCGGCGACATGAGGTCGGCGAGCTGCATCACCGTCTCCTCGGTCGGGTGACCGGCCGGAAGCATGACCCAGGCGGTACGCGGCACATCGAGCTTCGCGACGAAGTTCTCCAGCCCCGCGCTCGCGGCCGCGCCCTCGCGGGCGAGATCCGCGACCGCCTCGGTGCTGCGGTCGTACACGACGGCCGTGTGGCCGGCCTTCATGAGGCGGCGCACGATGTTGCCGCCCATCCGGCCGAGGCCGATCATCCCGAGTTGCAT
>CAXUHE010000193.1:0-7533 GCA_964250725.1 uncultured Enterovirga sp.
GGCGCAGCGCCAGGGCAAGACGTCGTTCTACATGCAGCATCTGGGCGAGGAGGCGGTCTCGACCGCCTTCCGGCGCGCGCTGGAGCCGGGCGACATGAACTTCCCGACCTACCGGCAGGCCGGCCTCCTCATCGCGGGCGGCTACCCGATGGTCGACATGATGAGCCAGATCTACTCGAACGAGAACGACCCGCTACTCGGCCGGCAACTGCCCGTCATGTACGCCTCGAAGGAGTACGGGTTCTTCTCGATCTCGGGCAATCTCGCCACGCAGTACATCCAGGCGGTCGGCTGGGCGATGGCGTCCGCGATCCGGAACGACACGCGCATCGCGGCGGGCTGGATCGGCGACGGCTCGACGGCCGAATCGGACTTCCACGCGGCGCTCGTCTTCGCGTCGACCTACCGGGCGCCGGTCGTTCTCAACATCGTGAACAACCAGTGGGCGATCTCGACCTTCCAGGGGATCGCGCGCGGCGGCTCCGCGACCTTCGCGGCGCGCGGCCACGGCTTCGGGATCCCGGCGCTCAGGGTCGACGGCAACGACTACCTCGCGGTCCACGCGGTCGCGAAGTGGGCCGTCGAGCGCGCGCGGCGCAATCTCGGGCCGACGCTCGTCGAGTACGTGACCTACCGGGCGGGCGCGCACTCGACCTCCGACGACCCCTCCGCCTACCGGCCGAAGACGGAGTTCGACGCCTGGCCGCTCGGCGACCCGATCGCCCGGCTGAAGCAGTATCTGATCGGGCGCGGCGCGTGGTCGGAGGATCGGCACAAGCAGGGCGAGGCCGAGATCCTGGACGAGGTCGTGACAGCGCAGCGCGAGGCCGAGAGCCACGGCACGCTGCATGCCGGAGGCAAGCCATCGCCGCGCGACATGTTCGAGGGCGTCTTCGCCGAGATGCCGCCGCACCTGCGCCGACAGCGCCAGCAGGCGGGGTATTGAGCATGATCCGCAAAAGTGGGACGCGGTCTTGCGGCAAGATCATGCGGGACGAGGGATCGGCATGACCCGCCGCACGATGATCGAGGCCATCCGCGACGCGATGGCGGTGATGATGGAGCGCGACGAGACCGTCGTCGTGTTCGGCGAGGATGTCGGCTATTTCGGCGGCGTGTTCCGCTGCACGCAGGGGCTGCAGGCGCGCTTCGGCACGAGTCGCTGCTTCGACGCGCCGATCAGCGAGCTCGGCATCGTCGGGGCGGCGATCGGCATGGCGGCCTACGGCCTGAAACCCTGCGTCGAGGTGCAGTTCGCCGACTACATGTATCCGGCCTACGACCAGATCGTCTCGGAGGCGGCGCGGCTGCGCTACCGCTCGAACGGGGAGTTCACGGCCCCGATCGTCGTCCGCATGCCGACGGGCGGCGGCATCTTCGGCGGCCAGACGCATAGCCAGAGCCCGGAGGCGCTCTTTACCCATGTCTCGGGGCTGAAGACCATCGTACCGTCCAACCCCTACGACGCCAAGGGGCTGCTGATCGCCGCGATCGAGGACCCGGACCCCGTGATCTTCCTGGAGCCGAAACGACTCTATAACGGCCCCTTCGATGGCCACCACGACCGTCCGGTGACCCCGTGGGCGAAGCACGAGGGCGGCGAGGTGCCGGACGGGCACTACATCGTCCCCTTGGGCAAGGCCGCGATCCGGCGCGAGGGCGCGGCCGTCACCGTGCTCGCCTACGGGACGATCGTCCACGTGGCGGAGGCGGCGGCCGCCGAGACCGGGATCGACGCCGAGATCATCGACCTGCGCACCCTCCTGCCGCTCGACATGGAGACGATCGAGGCCTCGGTGCGCAAGACCGGCCGCTGCGTCATCGCGCACGAGGCGACGCTGACCTCCGGCTTCGGGGCGGAGCTCGCGGCGCTCGTCCAGGAGACGTGCTTCTACCACCTGGAGACACCGGTCGTGCGCGTCGCGGGCTGGGACACGCCCTACCCGCACGCGCAGGAATGGGCCTACTTCCCCGGTCCCGAGCGCGTCGGGCGGGCGCTGCACGCCGCGATGGAGGGCTGAGACATGGCGTTCCGGAGCGTCAAGCTGCCCGATATCGGCGAGGGCGTGGCCGAGGCCGAGGTCGTGGCCTGGCACGTGAAGGTCGGCGACGCGGTCCGCGAGGACCAGCCGCTCGCCGACGTGATGACCGACAAGGCGACGGTCGAGATCCCCTCCCCGGTCCACGGCACGGTCGCGGCGCTCGGCGTCGAGGCCGGGCAGATGCTGGCGGTCGGCGGCGAGCTCGTGCGGATCGACCTCGGGGGCGAGGCGGCTACGCCCGAGCCGAGTGCCCAGATCGGCGTCGAGGTCGCGGCCGATGTCGAGGCGGCGGGGAACGCGGAAGCCGGGCTACCCGTCTCCGAGCTGGAGCCGGCCGCCGATGGTCTGGAGCCGAGGCCGCCGCAGCCGGCCTCCTCCAGCATCAAACCTCCTCATCCTGAGGTGCCCGCGCAGCGGGCCTCGAAGGACGCACAACCTCCTGGAGCCCTCCTTCGAGGCTCGACCTCCGGTCGAGCACCTCAGAGCCTGCCCCGGACCGGATCCGGGGATGAGGTTGCGGGACGTCGGCCGTCCTCCTCCGGGCCGCCCCGCCCGGCGGGCGAGAAGCCCATCGCGTCTCCGGCCGTACGCGGGCGCGCGCTGGAGGCGGGAATCGACCTGCGGCAGGTCCACGGGACGGGGCCGGCCGGCCGGATTGGGCACGAGGATCTCGACGCCTACCTGAGCGCCGGCCAAGAGCCCGCGACGGCCGCCCCTACGGTCGGCCGGCAGCCGAACACGGCGGTCGAGGAGATCAAGGTCATCGGGCTGCGCCGCCGCATCGCGCAGAAGATGGCGGATGCGACGCGCAAGATCGCGCATTTCTCCTACGTGGAGGAGGTCGACGTGACCGCCCTGGAGGAGCTGCGCGCGGCGCTGAACACCCGCTACGCCGCGACCCGTCCCAAGCTGACGCTGATCCCGTTCCTCGTCCAGGCGCTCGTCCGGACGATGCCGGATTTCCCGCAGATGAACGCGCTCTACGACGATGATGCGGAGGTGATCCATCGCCACGCGGGCGTGCATGTCGGCATCGCGACCCAGACGCCGAACGGCCTCATGGTGCCGGTTCTGCGCCACGCGGAGGCGCGCGACCTCTGGGACGTCGCGGCCGAGGTGAAGCGCCTCGCGGACGCGGCGCGCGGCGGGATCGCGGCGCGCGACGAGCTCACCGGCTCCACGATCACGATCACCTCGCTCGGCGCGCTCGGCGGCATCGTGTCGACGCCGGTCATCAACCGGCCCGAGGTCGCGATCATCGGGGTGAACAAGCAGGCGATGCGGCCGGTGTGGCAAGGAAACGCCAATGGTGGAGCGTTCGCGCCGCGCCTCGTCATGAACCTGTCCTCCTCCTTCGACCACCGCGTGGTCGACGGCTACGACGCGGCGATGTTCGTGCAGGCCATCCGGGCGCTGATCGAGACGCCCGCGCTCCTCTTCATGGACACGTGACCCGATGGGCGAGATCACCACCAAGGTCCTGGTCCTGGGCGGCGGCCCCGGCGGCTACGTGGCGGCGATCCGGGCCGGGCATCACGGGCTCGACGTCGTGCTGGTCGAAGAGCAGCGGCTCGGCGGCACCTGCCTCAACGTCGGCTGCATCCCCTCGAAGGCCCTGATCCACGCGGCCGAAGCGTATCACCACGCCCTCGGCCAGATTTCGGGCTCGGTCTTCGGCCTCACGGTCGAGAAGCCGGCGCTCGACTTCACGAAGACGATCGCCTGGAAGGACAGCATCGTGACCCGTCTCAACACGGGCGTCGCGGCGCTCCTCAAGCGCAGCCGCGTGAAGATCCTGCGCGGCCGCGGCACGATGGTGGACGGCAAGACCTGCCAGGTCGAGACCGATACCGGCCCGGAGACGGTCCGGGCCGAGCACGTGATCCTGGCGACCGGCTCGGTCTCGACCGAGCTCCCGTTCCTGCCATTCGGCGGGCGGGTGATCTCGTCCACGGGGGCGCTGTCGCTGCCCGAAGTCCCGGGCACGATGGTAGTCGTCGGCGCGGGCTATATCGGGCTCGAACTCGGCACCGCCTTCGCGAAGCTCGGCGCGAAGGTCACGGTCGTCGAAACCGCCGAGCGCATCCTGCCGAACTACGACGCGGAGCTGACGCGCCCGGTCTCGCGTCATGTCGCGAATCTCGGGATCGAGGTCCTGACGGGCGCCCGCGCGACCGGCCTCTCGGCGTCGGGCGACGCGCTCGTGGTGGAAACCGGCAGCGAGACGCGCGAGATCCCGGCGGACACGATCCTGGTCGCGGTCGGGCGCAAGCCGCGCACGGGCGGCTGGGGACTGGAGCGGCTCGATCTCGACATGTCGGGACCGTTCATCCGGGTCGACGAGAGCTGCGCGACCTCCATGCGCAACGTGTGGGCGGTCGGCGACGTCACGGGCGACCCGATGCTGGCGCATCGCGCCATGGCCCAGGGCGAGATGGTGGCGGACATCGTGTCGGGCCTGCCCCGCGCTTTCCACAAGGTCGCGATTCCCGCGGTGTGCTTCACCGATCCCGAGATCGTCTCGGCCGGGCTATCGCCGGATGAGGCCAAGGCGGCCGGCTACGACGTCCGCACGGGGCTTTTCCCATTCGGGGCGAACGGCCGTGCGATGACGCTGGCGGCCGAGGACGGGTTCGTGCGCGTGACGGCGCGGGCCGACAACCATCTCGTACTCGGGATCCAGGCGGTCGGCGCAGGTGTCTCGGAGCTGTCCGCCTCCTTCGGGCTGGCGCTGGAGATGGGCGCGCGACTGGAGGACATCGCGGGCACGATCCACGCGCACCCGACGCTGGGCGAGGCGTTCCAGGAGGCCAGCCTCAAGACGATGGGCGAGGCGATCCACATCTGATCGCCGACGATCATCTCAGATCACCTGACGCTCCGGCGCGCATTTACGGAGCCTCGACCCGATGAGCTGGGCGTAGGCGGCCTCCGCGGGGCCGTAGCAATCGCCCACGAAGGCTTCGAGCTTCGAGCGATCCCGGATCGTTAGCTTGCCGCGGTCGGAGCGGATCATCTGACCACCCTCCAGGTCGTGCAGCGACACGGTCACGCGCGGCCGCTGCACACCGAGCCCGAACGACAGGACATCATGGGTGAGGGTCAGGGTCTCTCCCTCGATACGGTCATGCGCCATCAGCAGCCACCGCGCGAGCCGGCCCGGCACGCTGAGATACGCGTTCGCGAAGGAGGTGTAGGCGAGCTGCGCGATCTCGGCCTGCACGAACCTGAGTACGAGCGCACTGATTGTGGGGCGTATCGCTGCGATGCGGCGAAACGTGTCGATCGGCATGCGCAGCGCACTGCCGCGATGCCGGACGATCGCACGATAGGGCGTCGTGTCGGACCCGAGCGCCGCGGGCACGCCGAGCATGCCTTCCCGCCCGACGAGGCCCATCTCGGTGTCGAGGCTGCCGACGGGCAGAATGATTGAAAGGAAACCCATCTCGATGAAATGGATCGCATGTCCCGGACCGGGCAGGGTGACCGTCGTGCCGGACGGCAGCTCCACTGGTGTGAGGTGAGGCCTCAAGGCATCGAGATCGTCAGGCGCCAACGCGCAGAGTAGCTTGTTCTGGATCACGCGACGCCGAACCTCGTGGCGTTAGACCAATCCGTGGTCGGCATGTCGATGCTGGCCCGCTCACCGCCTCAACATTAGACGAGTGGACGGGCTGTAGAGTTTCACGATTGCGTAGCGATCACGCGTATAGCGCATCGCTCGCTCCGAACAGCCGCCTCTGAGGCGATGCAGGCCACCATACGACCGCCGGCCCGGCTCCGAGGTCATGAATAGGGACTTAGCCGAATTTGGCCGTACCGACCCACGGCGTGTCCGACAGCCGCGACCATGCCGTCGAGACCATGCTCGACGCCGACCCAGCGTCGATCGCACGTCGAGACTCGTGACGGAGGGGGCCCGACCGGTCGCAGCCGGTCAGGCCCGTTTCGAAGGGCGAGGCTATTTGAGGCCTGCCGGCACCTTCGTGGCGGTACGCTGGTCGTCGACCTCGACCTCGGTGCGGCGCACCTTGTCGGAGATCGTCTCGGTGCGCTGCGTCGCGTCCTTGCGAAGCCCGACCTCCTCGACGACGCGCGCCTCCTTGGACACGACCGCGACCTCGTCGCGCTCCGTCGCCTCGATGGTCTTCTCCGCGAAGAGCGCCTCATCGGCCGCCGTGACAGGCCGATCGACCGCGTGACGATCGATCTGGACGCGCTCGGTCGACAGCGAGACCTGCTCCTGCACGGGCGTCTCGACCACGTAGGATCGGATGCGCACGCGACCATGATCGGCTACGCGCTTGCCGACGCTGAGCTTCTCCTCGATGACAGGGATCACCTCGTCGACCGGCTGACCCGCGGTCGGGCTGCGGGTCTGAACGCCGGTCGTGTCCGTCGAAGTCTTGCCCGTGGACGTCGCGCCGACCGCTGTCGCGCCGAGCGCAGACGTGGTACCGACCGTCGAAGAGGATGTCGCGCTCGGCGCCGTGTAGCCGGTCCAGCCTTCCTGGCGCCACGCGGTCTCACGCTCCTCGAAGTCGATCGAGCCTTCCTCTTCCAGTATGTCCATCGCCTTGTCGGAGTGAGCATCGTCGGCCGTCACGGTGACCATCGTGCCGCCGCGGCTCAGGCCTTCGCTATAGGCGTAGCGATCCTCCTCGGGGATGAAGAGGTCCTTCAGCGAGCTCCAGAAGCCGCCCTCGTCGCGCGTGTGATCGTAGGACGTGCCGGTCCGGGTGGTCGTGTCCGCGGCGCCAGCGACCATCTTGATGGAGGTGCGCGGTATGCCGGTCGCGACCAGCTTCTGGATCGCGGCTTCGGCCGCGCTCGCCTTGTCGTACATGGCGGTGATCGTCTGTGACATGTTTATGCCTCCTGGGTCGGGTCATCGGCAGTTCGCGTGCCGATCACGTCGCTGCCGCCGCAGCGTGATCGGGACTCTGATCGCGCAGGACGGAGGCCTGCGTCGATAAACTTCGTCCTCCCCCGAAGAGGACGACGTCCCGGCACCGTTCAAACGTACCGTCGGTGAAGCTTGAACTATCGGACGATCTTAAGGTTGCCGGGTTCGACGAACGTGAGCCGAAATAATCGTGGATCAATGATCCCGATCGACCATTCTTATAGTGTTTCTCTACTTTCGAGCGATCCTTGGTGTGGCGACACCGTCGACTCCCCGCTCGCGCGCCCAGATCACGACGGCGCTCCGACGGTTGACGCCGAGCTTCTTGTAGAGCGACGCGACGTGGTTGCGTGCGGCGAGAGCTTCAGCTCGGTGCCGATCTCCGCGTCGCGCGCGCCCCGGCAGATCAGCCCGAGGATGTCGCGCTCACGCGACGTCAGGTCCTGGAGCTTGACGAAGGATGAGGCCGGGCCGGAGAGCTGGCGGAGCGCCGCGAGCTTCTCGATGACGCCGCGGCTGAACCACGAGGTATCCGCCATCGCGGCCTCGATCGCGGCCACGAGCTCTCCCTCGGAGCGCTTGCGC
>CAXUHE010000194.1:0-7448 GCA_964250725.1 uncultured Enterovirga sp.
GCCTCGTGCAGGACCTGGCCGATCAGGCGATGCGTCGCCGGGCAGAGCTCGGAGGCCTTCAGCACGACCGTGTTGCCGCAGGCGAGCGGCATCGCGACCGCGCGGGTGCCGAGGATCACCGGGGCGTTCCACGGCGCGATGCCGACGCAGACGCCCGCCGGCTGGCGCATCGCGAGGGACAGGCAGCCGGGCTTGTCGGAGGGGATCACCTCGCCGGTGATCTGCGTCGTCATGGAGGCGGCCTCGCGCAGGATGCCGGCGCCGAGCGTCGCGTTGAACCCGCCCCACGGCCCCGTCGACCCGGTCTCGGCCGTCATCAGGGCGGCGAACTCGCCCGCCCGGCTCTCCATGAGGTCGGCCGCCTTCAGCAGCAGCTTGCGCCGGGCGTTCGGCCCGAGCGCCGCCCAGGCCGGGAACGCGGCAGCCGCCGCGTCGACCGCACGGTTCGCGTCCGCGACGCCGCCGGAAGAGGCGCGCGTCGCGACGGCGTCCGTCATCGGGTCGCGCCGCTCGAAGGTCGCGCCGCCCGCGGCCGCGACATCCTCGCCGTCGATCAGAAGCTGGATGTCCATGGCTCTCCCCGATCACTCTCGCCGGTCGGTTTCCCGATCGGTCTTGCGACATCCGACATCTCGGCGGTCGGCGTCTCCAATAGGCGATGTTGTCGGCTTCGAGCCCCTCGCCATCACGTCACAATTCCACCATCCAGGCTGGACCACAAGATAGTTTGATCTCCAACTTTCGGCGTGCATCGACGGAGATGGACCTGGCTCGCTCCGCGTTGACAAAGTCCGCGATCGCTCGGCAGATCGTCGCATGAACATCCCAAGCCTTGATGTCCGTACGCGATCTATCCTCGTCGGTCTTCTCGCGCTCGGGCTCTCGACGGGCGCGCGCGCCGACGTCGTGTTCGGCGTCGCGCTACCGCGCACCGGCCCGCAGGCCGCGATCGGGGATCAGATCCTCAACGGCGTCACGGCGGCCGCGAAGGACGTGAACGACGCGGGTGGGATCAACGGGCAGAAGCTCGTCCTTCAGGTCGAGGACGACGCCTGCGACCCGAAACAGGCGGTCTCGGTCGCGAACAGGTTCATCCAGGGCGGGGTCAGGCTCGTCGTCGGCCACATGTGCTCGGGCACCTCGATCGTGGCGTCGGACGTCTATGCGGAGAACGGCGCGCTGATGATCACCCCTGCCTCGAACAGCGCCAAGCTGACCGATCGGGGGCTCGCGGGCGTCTTCCGCGTGTGCGGCCGGGACGACGCGCAGGGCGAGCTGACGGCCCGCATCCTGGCGGAGCGGTTCAAGGGCCAGAAGATCGCGCTTCTGCACGACAACGCCCCGTTCGGCCGCGGTCTCGCGGAGGCCGTGAAGGCGAACCTGAACAAGATCGGCGTCGAGGAGGCGATGTTCGCCGGGATCACGCCCGGCGAGCGCGACTACACCGCCGTGATCAGCCGCCTGAAGGCGGCCGGGATCCAGCTCGCCTATTACGGCGGCTACCCGCAGGAGATGGGCGCGCTCGTGCGCCAGGGCGCAGACCAGAGCTTCAAGGCGCAATGGTTCACCGGGTCCGGGATGGCGAGCCGCGAGTTCGCGGCCGTCGGCGGCCCGGCGACTGACGGGGTCCTGATGACGTTCAATCCCGATCCGCGCAAACGGCCCGAGGCGGCAGCGATCGTCGCGACGTTCAAGAGCCGCGGGATCGATCCCGAGGGCTTCACACTCTACGGCTACGCGGCCGTCCAGGCGCTCGCGCAGGCCGGCAACAAGGCACGCTCCACCGACCCGAAGACGCTCGACCGGGTGCTCAAATCGGACCGGTTCGAGACACTGCTCGGCTCGGTCGGCTTCGACCGGAAGGGGGACGTCACGGCGCCCGGCTACGTCCTCTACGTCTGGCGCAACGGCGCCTTCGACTACGCGAACTGAGCGCGGACGCGAGCGTGGACGAGGCTCCCGCCATCACGCGGCTCAGGACGTCCGGCTACCGCCGCACGCCCTGGAAGAACGGCGGCGGCGTGACGGTCGACATCGCGGACGCGTACCGTCCTGGCGCCGAGCCGGGCGGTTGGACCGGCATGATCTGGCGCCTTGGACACACGCGCATCGAAGTGCCGGCGCCCTTCTCCGATTTGTCGGGCAACGATCGCATCCTTGCGGTCATCGGCGGTCGCGGCCTCATACTGAGACGACCGGACGGCACGTGTCTCGAGGTGCACGAGCCGTTCCGGCCGGTCGCGTTTCCCGGGGAGTGGGAGATTCGAAGCGAGTTGGACAACGGTCCGGTCGAGGTGCTGAACCTGATGGGGGCCCGCGACCAGGTTCGATTGGAGTTGCGCTTTGTGCGGGCAGGCGAAGCCTGTCCGCTCTCGCCCACGACGATCGTGTTCGCGCCGGCGGGCGATGCGGAATTCGCGATCGGGCGCGATGCCGTGGCACTCCCGGCCGGCGACGCGATCCGCCTCTCCAGAGGAGCGGATCTCGACTTGCATGTCGCGAGCGGAACCGTGGCGGTGGCCGGCATCGAGCCGATCTGATCGCGGATCAGGCCTGCAGGACGGGTTCGCGCCGGAACACCAGGACGAGATTGTTGGCCGGCATCTCGACCCGCTCGCTCAGTCGCAGCCCGCAGATAGAGGCGGCCTCGGCGACCCTCGCGAGATCTCGCACGCCAGGCCGGGTCGCGCGCCCGCAGGTCCGCATCGAAGGCCGCGTTGCTCGGCGCGAAGGGCTGTCCATCCTCTCGGAACGGCCCGTACAGGACGAGTGGGCCGGCCTCGGACAACGCCCTGCCTGCCCCGGCCATCAAGCACTGGGTCGCCGGCCAGGGCGCGACATGGATCATGTCGATCGCCACGATCGCGTCCGCCCGCCCCACAGGCCAGAGCGACGCGGCGGCATCGAGCGCGATCGGCGGCAGGACGTTCGCCAGCCCCGTCGCCCTGGCATGCGCCGCGATACTCCGGAGGGCGGCCGGGCTCGGATCGCTCGGCTGCCATCGCAACCCGGGCGTCGCGGCCGCGACGTGGACCCGCGTGCTCGCCCGATCCGCTCGATCTCCAGCACAGCCCGGTCGGCGGCAGCACCCGCCTCAGGACTGCGAGGATGGGTAGCGGTTGCGGGCGACCGCCGGCGCGATCAGCGCGTCGCCCATACCTCCATCGCTCATGGGGCGGGCCGCAGATGCGCGACCTTGCCGGCCTCGCCCAGGTTGACCGTCCCGTCCGGCACGATCCCGGCCGCCAGCGCGGCGACCTGGCGGACGGTATCCATCGCCTGGTGCTCCGTGGCGTCCCGGGTCATGCCGCCGACATGCGGCGTCGCGATCACGTTCGGATGCCGCGCCAAAGCAGGGCTCGGCATCTGATCGGTGGCCCAGCCGACATCGAGCGCGGCGCCTGCGAGGTGCCTGCCGTCGAGCGCCGCGACCAGGGCCGCCTCGTCGACGAGTTCGCCGCGGGCGAGGTTGACGAAGAAGCTGCCCGGCTTCATGCGCGCGAACGCCGCCGCATTCATCAGGTCGGCCGTCTCCGGCACCGAGGCCGCGAGACAGACGACGAAATCGGCTTGTCGCAGGACCTCCTCGAACGAGGCCGGCTGCGCACTGCCCTCCGCGGGCGGATGATAGGGATCGTGGGCGAGAACGCGCATGCCGATCGCACGCGCCATCTGGGACAGACGCATCGCGATCCGGCCATAACCCACGAGGCCGAGCGTCGAATGGCCGAGCTCGCGCCCCGGCCTGGGCAGCGCGGACAGACCGTCGCGGTACTCGCCGGCCATGCTCGAGGTCCCGCGCGCGAGGTCGATCATCAAGCCGAGGCCGAGTTCCGCGACGGCCTGCGTGAAGCCGGGCGTCGCGCGGGTCACCAGCACGCCCGCGCGCGACGCGGCCGCGATGTCGATCGTGCTGACATCGACCGCACAGCGCAGGAAGGCCTGGAGGTCGGGCGCCCCCGCGAAGGTCGCCGCCTCGCCCGGCGTCGCCCGGTGAGCGATGATGGCCTGGCACTCGGCCGCGGCACGTGCCAGCTCGGCTCCCGACAACACGGAGCCTGTCCCGTTACGCACGACAGAGGCGTGAGCCTCCAGGGCCGCGAGCGCGCGTTCGCCGAAGTAGTCGGCGAACACCGCGTCGTGATGGGTGAGAAATACTTTCATGAGTTCGGCCGTACCGCCGCGAGACCGTCGGTGTCGAGAGTCTCGGATGCTCGACGGTGCGACGTCGTTCGCGTGAGGGTGGGCGGGCGTCGTCGGCAGCCGGTCCGGATGGCCCGGCTCTTGCGCTGGAGCTTTCGAGTGACCCGACAGGATGCCGGATGTTGAAGCCCATCAGGAACGCCGCCCTCGCGCTCGCGGCCACGATCGCCGCCCTCTCGCCCGCCTCCGCACAGAGCGTGCTGCGCATCGCGATGACGGCCTCCGACATCCCGACCACGACCGGCATGCCGAATAACGGCTTCGAGGGCATGCGCTTCCTCGGCTATCCGATCTTCGAGGGGCTGGTGCTCTGGGACCTGACGCGCTCGGACAAGCTGGCGACGCTGCGACCGGGTCTGGCGGAGAGCTGGGAGCAGGCGGCGGACGACAAGAAGACCTGGATTTTTCACCTGCGCCCGGGCGTGACCTTCCACGACGGCACCGCGTTCGACGCCGACGCGGTCGTGTGGAACCTCGACCGCTACTTCAAGCCGGACAGCCCGCACTACGAGCCGCCCGGCGCCGGCATCACCCGGGCCCGCGTCCCGCTGATGGCGAGCTACCGCAAGGTCGACGACAGGACGGTCGCGATCACCACGACCGTGCCGGCCTCCTATTTCCCTTACATGGCGGTCTACATCCTGTTCACCTCGCCCGCCTCCTTCGAGAAGGCGGGGCGGGACTGGGGCAAGGTCGCCTCGCTCCCGGCTGCCGGGACGGGTCCTTTCAGGATCACGCGCGTCGCGCCGCGCGAGGCGGTCGATCTGGCGCGCAACGACGCCTATTGGGACAAGGCCAGGACCGCGAAGGTGGACCGTGTGCGCCTGATGCCGATCCCGGAGGCGAACTCGCGGCTCGCCGCGCTCCGCGCCGGCCAGGTCGACTGGATCGAGGTGCCGCCGCCGGACGGCATCCCGTCGCTGAAGAGCGCCGGCTTCACGATCACCACGGGCTCCTACCCGCATGTCTGGCCGTGGTTCTACAACATCGGCGCGGCGAACAGCCCCTTCAAGGACGTGAAGGTGCGCCAGGCGCTGAACTACTGCGTGGACCGAGACGGGCTCGTCACGCTGCTGAACGGCACGGCAGAGCCCTCGGCCGGCTGGCTGAAGGCGAGCGATCCCGATTTCGGCTCGCCCGTGAACCGCTACGCGTTCGATCCCGCCAAAGGGAAGGCGATGCTGGCGGAAGCGGGCTACACGGCCGCGAAGCCGCTCTCCTTCAAGGTGATGATCTCGACATCCGGCTCCGGCCAGATGCTGCCGCTGCCGATGAACGAGTTCATCCAGCAGAGCCTCCAGGAAGCCTGCGGGGTGAAGGTCGAGTTCAACGTCGTGGAGTGGCAGGTGCTGCTGACGGCCTCGCGCGCCACGCCCGACGCGCCGAGCCTGCAAAATTCCATGAGCCTGAACGTGAGCTCGCCCTCCTCCGATGTCGGGATCATGGCGCGCTACTTCTCGTCGGCCAACTTCTCGCCGAACGGCTTCAACTTCGAGCAATGGAAGGACGATACCTTCGACGCCTCGCTGAAGAAGCTCGCCGAATCCACCGATCCGGCCGAGATCACGGCCGCGACCCGCGCGGCGCACGAGCGGCTGGTCGACAACCCGCCCTGGCTCTACGTCGTGCACGACCTCAACCCGCGTGCCATGTCCACCAAGGTGAAAGGCTTCGTGTCGCCGCAATCCTGGTTCGTGGACCTGACCCTCGTGACCGTTCAGTAGAGTTTCCCCGCGATGCCGGCAGCTACCGACCTCACGCTCTCCTCCGCGGCCGACCTCGCGCGATCGATCGCGGTGCGCGAGGTCTCGCCGGTCGACGCCGTCGACGCGCTGCTCGCCCGGATCGCGCGGCTCGAGCCGAAACTCCATGCGTTCACGGAGGTCTACGAGGCCGATGCGCGGCTCGCCGCCGAGGGCGCGGATCGGGCGATCCGCTCCGGCCATGCGGTCGGGCCGCTGCACGGCGTGCCGGTCGCGCTGAAGGACCTGATCGACGTCGCGGGCCGGATCACGACCGGCGGCTCGGCGGCGAACCGCGCGCGGCGCTCCACCGTCACCGCCACCATCGCGCGACGCATGATCGCGCAGGGCATGATCGTGCTCGGGAAGACGCACACGGTCGAGTTCGCCTTCGGGGGCTGGGGCACGAACCAGCACATGGGCACGCCCTGGAACCCGTGGGACTTGAACGATCCGCGCACGCCCGGCGGCTCGTCCTCCGGGTCGGGCGTCGCGGTCGCGGCCCGTATGAGCCCTTGGGCGATCGGCACCGATACAGGCGGCTCGGTCAGGCTGCCGGCCTCGTTCTGCGGGCTCACCGGGCTCAAGGCGACGGTCGGGCGGGTCTCGACCTACGGCATCATCCCGCTCTCCTCCACGCTCGACACGCCGGGTCCGATGGCGCGCAGCGTCGAGGATGTGGCGCTCCTGTATTCCGTGATCTCCGGTCCCGACCCACTGGACCCCCTCACCCGCGGAATCGCGCCGGCAGATCCGATCCCGACGCTTCGCCGGGGCGTGCGGGGTCTCCGGCTCGCCCGCATGCCGGCGCGGGAGCGCGAGGGCGTCTCGGCCGACATGCTGGCGGCTTACGATCGCTCCTTCGAGGTCCTGGCCAACCTGGGCGCCGAGATCGTCGACATCGACCTCCCCTTCGCATTCGCGGACCTCGTGCGGGCGAGCGCCATCACGGGCGCGGAAGCCTACTTTCACAATCGGGCGCTGGCGGAAGATGCAGGCGCGCAGCTCGGCGATGCCGTCCGGGGCCGCATCATGGCCGGCGCCGACGTCACGGCCTCGGAGTATCTCGCGACGAAGCGGCTCCAGGTCGAGCTCAAGGCGCAGTTCGCGGCCGCCATGGAAGGGACAGACGCCCTCCTGACACCGACGACGGAGACGGCTGCGATCCCGCTGGACGTGGTGGACGAGGCGACGCTGCCGTCGCGCTTCACGCGCTTCGGCAACCTGCTCGAACTCTGCGCGCTGGCGCTCCCGAACGGGGCGACCGGGGCCGGCCTGCCGCTCTCCCTCCAGATCGTGTGCCGCGCCTACGACGAGGCGACGGCGCTCCGGATCGGGCAGGCCTTCCAGGACGCGACCGACTGGCATGCGCGCGTGCCGCCGGGCCTCGACGCGTGAGCGGGGCGCACGCGTCGTGACGAGCCGGCCCGTGCGCAGCGCGATCGTCCTCGGCGCCGGCATGGCCGGCATGGGGGCAGCCCTGCACCTTCAGCGGCGCGGCTG
>CAXUHE010000195.1:0-7399 GCA_964250725.1 uncultured Enterovirga sp.
GCGGCGGGCTCGCGATCCTGCGCACGGGCGACCGCGTGCGCATCGACCTCAACCGCCGCTCGGCCGACATCCTCCTGTCGGCGGACGAGATCGCGGGGCGCCACCAGGCGCTCGCCTCATCCGGCGGCCACCCCCACCCGGCCTCGCAGACGCCCTGGCAGGAGATCCAGCGCGGCATGGTCGACCAGCTGAACGGCGGCATGGTGCTGAAACCGGCCGTGAAATACCAGAAGGTCGCGCAGACCTTTGGGGTGCCGCGGGACAATCATTGAGATCGTACGGGACATCCAGATCTCCGTCATGGCCTGGCCCCGCCATCCACGTCAGGCCGATACGCTTACGTGAAAAGGTCGAGCGGCCGCAGCCTCGTTCGTGGATGGCCGGGCCAAGCCCGGCCATGACGGCGGAGGGTTGAGGATTGCGATTACCAGTTTAACTGCTCGTAGAGGTCGTCCCAGGTCGGGTTCATCGTCAGGATCAGCCGCACCTTCCAGGCGCGGTCGTAGTGCTTCATGTTCCGCTCACGCTGGATCGCGGCGGCGATATCCTCGTGGTGCTCGTAATAAACGAGGCGCGTCAGCTTGTAGCGGCGCGTGAACACGCTGCCGCGTCCCTGCCGGTGCTCGAATACGCGGCGCGAGAGGTCAGCCGTGACGCCCGTGTAGAGTGTGCCGTTCGGCCGGTTGGTCAGAATGTAGAGCGTGCCGGACACGAGCATCAGCGTAACCGACGCGCCGGCTCTGGCAACCTCCGCCGTCATGGCCGGGCTTGGCCCGGCCATCCACGCCCATCCGGGGTCGTAACGCCGAAAGGTTCGCTCAACGGGACCGCCCTTCGTGGATGGCCGGGCCAAGCCTCCGCAGCCGCCCATAGCGGCTGCTCCGCCCGGCCATGACGGCGGAGGTGGATTGACAATGACGAGAAACTAGGATTTTAAGCCGCGCGTCCTCTTCGCCGAAGGGCGCTCTCGCGAGGCGTCGACAGGGTGGAGGAGGATGCGGCGCCTGCGGGCGGGCACGCCACCCCGCGCTCGGGAGGCCGGATCTCATCTGCACCCCTGGTACTACGGCCGGGGTCTACGCTGGGCGTCGTTAAGCGCGGGGACCTTCGTGCGCTTCGGCGCACGCGAGGTGCCCCGAGGGCCTGTCGGGCGCGAACCCGATCTGGCCGAGGCGAAGCGCAGACGATCCGGACAGAAAAGCTGCCGGCGGAGTGCCAGGAAGCTTTCCAAATCAAAGTTTCGAGCGGCCAGCATCCCGGCGTCACCTCGATTGTTGTTTGAACCATGAAGCCATGCTGACGCCGGCAGCCGAGATGTCCCGGACGGATGGCGCGTGGGCGGATGAGGCACCGGTTCCCTCTCCACGTGCAACGGGGAGAGGTCGAGCAGGCGCGGAACGCGCCGTCCGGGGAGGGGCAGGCCTCGCGAGCAGCGTGGTGGGTCCAGCGCCCCTCATCCGGTCGCACTGACGTGCGACTCGACTTCTCCCCGTCGATGACGGGGAGAAGCAACGGCGCGCCTCACACGGCGCGCGGAACCTGCTTCGGCCGGAGCATGCCGACCTGCCGCTCCATCATCCAGCCCGGATATTCCTTAGGAATCGCACTCGCGGCGTCGAGCTTCGCGAGGTCGTCGGCGGTCAGCTCCACCTCGACGGCGCCGAGATTTTCGGCCAGTTGATCCGGGCGCTTCGCCCCGATGATCACGGAGGTGACGACGGGCTGGTGCAGGAGCCAGGCGAGCGCCGCCTGCGCGACCGTGCAGCCACGCGCGGCCGAGACCTCGCGCAGCGCCGCCAGGACCGGGCGGGCGCGGGCGCGGTCGACGGGCGGGAAGTCGAAGGCGGCGCGCCGGCCGGTGCCTTGCGTCGAGTCGCCCTCCTCCGCGAGGTCGTACTTGCCGCTGAGAAGCCCGCCCGCGAGCGGGCTCCACACCATCAGGCCGACGCCCTCGGAGGCGAGCATCGGGACGATCTCGCGCTCGAGGTCGCGGCCCGCGATCGTGTAGTAGCTCTGGATCGAACGCGGCGGCGCGAGATTGCGGCGCTCCGCGATGCCGAGCGCCTTCGCGACCTGCCAGGCCGCCCAGTTCGAGACGCCGACATAGCGCACGTGGCCGTGCCGCACGAGGACGTCCAGCGCCTCCAGCATCTCCTCCACAGGGGTCGCGGCATCGAAGCCGTGGAGCTGGTAGAGGTCGATATGGTCGAGGCCGAGCCGGCGCAGGCTGTCCTTGCAGGCCTGGAGGATGTGGGCGCGTGACGCGCCGACCCGATTCATGCCCGGCCGCGACCCCACCCGGCCGAAGCCTTTCGTCGCGACCACGATCTCGTCGCGCGGGATCGCGAGGTTGCGGATGGCGCGGCCGGTGATCTCCTCCGAGTGGCCCTCCGAGTAGACGTCGGCCGTGTCGAGGAAGTTGATGCCGCCCTCGACCGCGGACGCGACCAGCGCGTCGGCCTCGGGCTGGCCGAGATCGCCGATCTTGCTCCAGATCTCGCCCGCGCCCCCGAACGTCATGGTGCCGAGGCAGAGTTCGGACACGTAGAGGCCGGTCCGGCCGAGCATGTTGTAGCGCATGGGAGGTTCCGCGCCGGGCCGCGTGCCCGGGTCCCTCACTTAGGGCGCGACGGCCCGGAATGCGACCACGTCAGGCCGCGACCGCACCCGCGGCGGGCGGCTCGGCTGCGGCGAGCTTGACGGCCTCCACCCGCGCCATCGCGCGCTCCAAAGCCGCGAAGCAGTCCGGATCGAGCGCGGTCCCGACATCGCCGCGCATGATGCCGAGCGCCTTCTCGACCGGCATCGCGCCGCGATAGGGCCGCTCGGCCGTCAGCGCGTCGAAGATGTCGGCCGTCGTGATGATGCGCGTCTCGAGGCAGATCGCCTCGCCCGCGATGCCACGCGGGTAGCCTCGGCCGTCGAGCCGCTCGTGATGCGCGCCCGCGATGCGCGCCATCTCGGCGAACGCCCCGATGCGCGCGAGGATCGTCTCCGAATGGGCCGAGTGCATGCGCATCACCGTCCACTCGTCCTCGTCGAGCTTCGCGGGCTTGTCGAGGATCGTGTTCGAGACGCCGAGCTTGCCGATATCGTGCAGGAGCGCGATGCGCTGCAGCCAGCGCCGCCGCTCGCGCGTGAACCCCATCTCCTCGCAGATCATGTCCGTGAAGAGCGCGACGCGGCTCGAATGGCCGGCCGTGTAGGGGCTCTTCGAATCCACGACCTGCGCGAATGCGGCCGCGATGTCGTCGAGGTACTCCTCGTCGAGCGCCTGGACGTCGTGCGCCGGTTCGAGCTCGAAGATGCGCCGGCCGAGATCCGGGTCCGAGAGCGTCTCCCAGAACTCCGGCCGCTCCGCGGCGCGCCCGAAAGCCGCCACGAGGTCCGGGGAGAACCAGGATCCGGCGCGCGCGCGCACCTCCCCCAGGGCGGCCTCCCGCCCGGAGCCGATCAGGAAGACGTCGGCCACTTGCGCGAGAAGCGCGATCTGCGCGTAGGCCGGGATCGCAGGCCCCGCGAGGCCCTCGGGTTTGCCGCCGCCGTCCCAATGCTCGTCGAGCGCGTGGATGCCCATCGCGACCGCCTCCGAGAAGCGGAGCTGGCGGGCGATGTCGGCGCCGCGCTGGCAGCGCGTCTCGATGAGTTCGCGCGCGATCCGGCCGCCGTTCTGCACGATGTTGAGGATGGCGCGGAACCGCTCCGACAAGCCGGCCTTGAGGCCCGTATGCGAGAGCACGAAGCGCAGCACCTGGGGCAGGCTGTCGCCCACGCTCTTGAAGTCGCGCTTGAAGGAGACGTCGTCCGTGAGATACAGGCCGCAGATGCGCGCCGCGTTGCTGGAGCAGCCGAGGTCCTTCAGCAGCACCGTGTAGTACAGCTCCCACAGCTCGTCCTCGGACAGGCCGATCTCGCGGCCGAGCGCGAGGCCGATCCAGCAGGCGCGCACGCAATGACCCTCGGGCTGGCCCTCGGTGATGTCGAGCGCGTAGCTCAGCGCGCCCAGCAATTCCGACAGCCTCACCTCCGACAGATTCACCTTCGACAGCATCGGGCCGAAGGGCTGCGCGACGGAATCGCTGTTCGGACCAGACACCCCACGCTCCCTCGCTCGCCCTCGCCAGCCTGTTTGATCCGCCTCGCGTGAATTTACCGTTCGGCAGCGTGGTTAACGGCGGCGAACTCGCTCGGGCGCGACATGTCAGACGGCGGGGCGCGAAGTATTCGTCAACGATGATCGTCTAGGGTGGCGATCAGGATGCATGCGGCCGAACGACATCGTTGCGCCGGATTCCTCCCGCTGAGTGGACGCCATGATCGATCAGACGCAAGGCGGCAGCGCATCGTCCGCCCGCGAGCCTTACGAACTCCACGGCCGCCCGGCGCCGGTTCGCCGCCCGGCGAAGCCGGTGAGGCCGAGCCGCCTCCGCGTCATGGGCGGCGCGACGCTCGGTCTCTTGGCCGCGGCGGGCGTCTCCTGGGCGGCCATGTCCTTCATCGCGGCCGAGCCCGGCAAGCCGCGGCGCGGCGCCATCGTGACGGGCTCGGTCGACTATCCCGACCTGAAGGACGGCGTGCCGGCGATCGTCGCGCCGCGCGGACAGGTGCGGGTGGTCGGGACGCCGAGCTCGGCCTCGCCTGCGCAGGAGGTCGCCGCGATGACCGCCTCGCCGGTCGACAGTTCCGCGATGGCGAGCCTCGCGGGTGGCGGTGTCCTCCCGCGCCCGACGGCGGTATCGCCCACGCCGGCCCCGGTGCAGGCTGTCGTTCGGCCCGCACCCGTCACGATCGCGACCCAGCCGCCGGCGGCTTCGCGCGCGGACGCGCCCAAGATCGCCGCGACGCCCTCCGTTGCGGCGGCTTCCGCGACGGTCGCGAGCACCGCGCCACCCGTCCCGGCCTCGGCGGCCCCCTTGCCCGCGCCACGACCCGCGACCGTGACGCCGACCCGGACTGCCGCACGATCGCCGGACACGGCGCGTCCGGCCGAGCCGCCGAAGGTCGCCCAGCCGGCCGGCAATTCCACCGCGACCTTGCCGCCGCAACGCGTCTCGGTGACCAAGCCCCGCGCGCGAGTCGAGCCGCCGGAGACGCCCGCCGCCGAGGACGACCACATCGACGTGTTCGGCATCGCGGTGCCGACCATCGGCGCGACCGGTCGACGCATCAAGGAGAGCGTCGAGGCGCTCGGCGACGCCGTCGGACGGCTCTGAGCCGACGCATCGGCTCGCGGCCGACCGATCCCGGGCCGGGCGCCTTCGGACGCCGACGGCGCGTGACATCGTGGCCGTGATGCGCCAAACCGGCGCCATCACGAGGCCGGGCTCTCACACATGTCGGTCGAAGATCCAGCGACAGGCCTCCCGATCGGCGAGCCGATCGATACGGCGCCCGCCCGCCGGCCAGATCGCTCGACATCCCTCGAAGGTGACCACGTCCGTCTCGTGCCGGTCGACCCGGCGGCTCATGCCGAGGCGCTCCACGCGAACGCGCACGGGCCGGAGCGCGACGCCTTGTGGCTCTATCTTTTCCCCCCGCCCTTCGCCGACCTGACGTCGTTCCAGGCCTATCTCGAGCGATCGGCGGCCGGCGACGACCCCTTCATGTACGCGATCCTGGATCGCATGACGGGCGAGGCCGTGGGGCACGCGACCTATATGCGAATCGAGCCCACGCACAGGGTCATCGAGGTCGGCAACATCCTCTACACGCCGAAGCTTCAGCGGCGCACGGGTGCGACCGAGGCCATGTACCTGATGGCGCGGCACGCCTTCGAGGCGCTGGGCTACCGGCGCTACGAGTGGAAGTGCAACGCGCTGAACGCGCCGTCGCGGCGCGCGGCGCTCCGCTACGGCTTCGCCTACGAGGGCACGTTCCGGCAGCACATGATCGTCAAGGGCCGGTCCCGCGACACCGCCTGGTTCGCGATGCTGGCCGAGGACTGGCCGGCCCGCAGGCGCGCCTTCGAGCGCTGGCTCGCGCCGGCGAATTTCGATGACGCAGGCCGGCCGAAGGTGTCGCTCGCGGCGTTGAATGCGCCCGAGCTGAGGTGCGGATCGCGGACGCTGCGGCGCGCGGTGGCATCGGACGCGCCGGCGCTGGCGGCCTCGATGGACCGATCCTGGGCCGAGAACCGGGCGATCCTGGGCGTCAAGCCGATACCGCTCATGACGCCCGCGAGCGACATCATCGCGAGTTACGAGACGTGGCTCGCCGAAGACGCGGAAGGTCTCGCGGGCACCCTCGTGCTCGAGCCGCGTGTCGACGATCTCCTGATCTGGAACGTGTCCGTCGATCCACCTCGACAGGGAACGGGTCTCGGCCGCGTGCTGCTCGCGGCGGCCGAGTCCCGAGCGGCCGATCTCGGCTACCGCACGGTCCGCCTCTACACGGGCGAGAAGCTGACCCGGAACGTCGACTGGTACATGCGCAACGGCTACGCGATCGAGCGGACGGAGGAGATGCCGGACCGAACGGCCGTGCATATGGCCAAGACAATCGAACAACGAGGGAGGTCACGATGACGGGACGGCTCGACGGTAAGATCGCTCTGGTGACGGCTGCCGGCCAGGGGATAGGCCACGCTATCGCGAAGGCATTCGTCCGGGAAGGCGCGACCGTCTGGGCGACGGATCTCGACGCGACGAAGCTCGCCGACGTCGGGGCCGCGCAGACGCGGGCGCTGGACGCCCGCTCGACGACCGAGATCGACGCGCTCGCACGCGAGGTCGGAGGCGTGGACATCCTGGTGAACGCCGCCGGTTTCGTGTTCCATGGGACCGTGCTCGACACGAGCGAGGCCGATTGGGACTTCTCGTTCGATCTCAACGTGAAATCGATGCACCGGACCATCAAGGCGTTCCTGCCCGCCATGCTGGAGCGGGGTGGCGGGTCGATCATCAACATCGCGTCCGGCGCGTCCTCGGTGAAGGCCGCCGCGAACCGCTACGTCTACGGGGCCACGAAGGCGGCGGTGATCGGCCTGACCAAGGCGGTCGCGATCGACTATATCCGCCGTGGCGTCCGGGCGAACGCGATCTGCCCCGGCACGGTCGAGTCACCCTCGCTCGACCAGCGCATCGTCGACCTCGCGGCGAGTTCCGGACAGAGCATCGAGGCGGTCCGCCAGATGTTCGTCGACCGGCAGGCGATGGGACGGCTCGGGACACCGCAGGAGATCGCCGCGATGGCGCTCTACCTGGCGTCCGACGAATCGAGCTTCACCACGGGACAGATCCATCTCGTCGACGGTGGCTGGGCACTCTGAGCCGGCAACCCCGAGCAGCCAGCCAACGAAAAAGGCCCACCGCTTGCGCGATGGGCCTTTCAAATGCGTTTTGGTTGCGGGGCTAGGATTTGAACCTAGGACCTTCAGGTTATGAGCCTGACGAGCTACCGG
>CAXUHE010000196.1:0-7394 GCA_964250725.1 uncultured Enterovirga sp.
TGCCGAAATCCGCCTACATGAAGCGTATCGTCCAGGCGCACCGCCTGCATCATGCCGTCGAAGGACGAGAGGGCGCCGTGTCGTTCGGCTTCCTGTACGCGCCGCCCGTGCGTCGTCTCCGCGACACGCTGAAGGCGCGCCGCGATAGCGGTGCGTTGGACCAAACAGGGAAGTCAGCCCGATGAGCGCCGCCATCGCGGGCACGTCCCGGAACGCAACGACGCGTCAGGCTGCGATCGGCCTGTCGCTCGCTGCCGCCATAGTGACGGCGTGGATCGCATGCCACGTCTACAGCGTCTTCTTCCATCGCTGGACACTCACGGGAATCGCGGTCGCACCGTTGCTTGTCGCGCTGCAATGCTGGCTCAACGTCGGACTGTTCATCGTGGCGCACGACTGCATGCACGGCTCTCTGGCGCCGTTTCAACCGCGGGTGAACCGCAATGTCGGCCGGCTCTGCCTCGCGCTCTACGCAGGCTTCTCGTACGACCGCCTCATCTCGAAGCACTTCGCCCACCACCGGTTCTCTGGCACGGCGGAGGACCCCGATTTCCACGCGGACGAGCCGACGCAGTTCTGGCCCTGGTACGTCGCGTTCTTCCGGCGTTACTTCGGATGGCGGGAGTTCGCGGTGCTCGCGATGTTGCTCGCCACCTACCTTCTCGTCTTCAAGGTCTCGCCCGTGAACGCGCTGGTGCTCTGGGGCGTACCGGCGATCCTGTCGTCCTTCCAGTTGTTCTACTTCGGCACCTATCTTCCCCACCGGCATGAGGACGACGCGTTCGGCGACGATCACAATGCGCGCAGCAACGACTTCTCCTGGATGGGCTCGCTGCTGACATGCTTCCATTTCGGGTACCACCACGAACACCACGACAAGCCGAACGTGCCTTGGTGGCGACTGCCGTCGGAGCGTTCGTCCGGCTGACTTATTTGTATGGATGCGTTCGAAATTCACTCTTTGTTGGCGTGAACGCATCATGGCTTCGATCTCCGTCCAAAGGAGGTCAGTCGATGATGTCACGCAAATTCGCAGCGTTCTATCTGGGCGCGATGCTCGCTCCGGCTCTCGCTCTCGCCGATGCGCCCGGAACCGCGGACCAAGCCAAGGTCCTGCTCGACTCGGCCGCGTCCCACTACACGAAGGTCGGCCGGGCTCAGGCGATCAGCGACTTCAACGACAAGCAGGGCGCCTTCGTGAAGGGCGACCTCTACGTGTTCTGCTACGGCCCGGACCACACGATGTCCGCTCACGGCGCGAACATGAACCTCGTCGGTAAGGATATTGGGGCCTTCAAGGACTCGGACGGCAAGCCGTTCGCGGACATGGCTTACCAAGCCGCGCTCGCTGAGGGCGAGACGACGATCGACTACCGATGGGCCGATCCGATCAGCAAGAAGATCCAGCCGAAATCGTCTTTCTACAAGAAGGTCGACAAGGCCGAAGTCTGCGGCGTCGGCTTCTATAAGTCCTGAACAAAGATAGGCCGACATGTTCAGCATGAGCAATCTTCGTGTTGGCCTGAAGATCGCGATCTCGCCCGCCGCGGCCGTGATCGGCATGCTCGCCATCACGGCCGCGGCCTATATGGTGTTCGGCCAGCTCCGCGACGATCTCTCGTCGTTCAACCAGGTGGTGGACGGCTCGCGCCGTGTCCACGGGCTCGAGTCGCAGCTCACGCTGACGCACGCCCACCTGTACCGGCTCACCTCCTTCGCGGCGAACGAGCAGGATGCGGCCGCCCTGAAGCGACGTTCGGCGGAATCGTACGGAGAGATGGCGGCCCTTAATCGGTCGGCGTCAGCCGGCGCGATCGACCCGGCCCTCGCCAAGTTGTTGGTCCGCTACACCAAGGAGGCGACCGACGTCATCGACATGGCGGAGGCGGATGCCGCGACTGCGCTGATGCTCATGATCAACGCCGACGAGCAGTTCACCAAGGCGGTCGCGATGTTGACGGCCGCGGTCGCGCAATCGGACGTGACACGCGTCTCGACGTCGGATTCCGCCTTCGCGGCGATCCGTCAGGCCTCGTCCGCGTTCGTCTTGGGAGCTTTCGTCGTCACGGGTCTCGTCATCCTGGTGGCGCTCCTCGTCTCGCGCAGCATCGTCCGGCCGGTGGTCACGCTGACGATCGCGATGCGCCGCCTCGCCGCGCAGGATCTGACAATCGCGATCCCGGGTCTCGGCCGCGGCGACGAGATCGGCGCCATGGCGGGCGCCGTGGACGTGTTCAAGGAAAACGCGCTTCACATGCGGGAGATGGAGCGCGAGCAGGCCGAGGCGCAGGCGCGTCGGGCGAGCGAGGACGAGCGAGTCCGCAACGAGGCGGAGACTGCCGCGGCCGCCCAGGCCGCCGTGATGGTCGTCGGGTCGATCGGCATGGGCCTGGAGCGACTGGCGGCCGGGGACCTGACCTTCAGGCTGAACGCGGCACTCCCGGATGATTACGAGGCGCTGCGCGGCGACCTCAACACCGCGATGAGCGAGTTGCAGACGCTCGTGAGCCGGATCGTCGAGAACACCTCGGGCATCCGGTCGGGCACGAGCGAGATCACCCGGGCGTCGGACGATCTCTCCCGCCGAACGGAGCAGCAGGCGGCGAGCCTCGAGGAGACCGCCGCGGCATTGGACGAGATCACCGCGACGGTGCGCAAGACGGCCGAGGGCGCGATCCACGCCCGCACGGTCGTCGCCCAGACCCGCGCGGATGCCGAGATGTCCGGGCAGGTCATGCGCCAGGCTGTCTCGGCCATGAGCGACATCGACACTTCGTCGCAGCAGATCGGACAGATCATCGGGGTGATCGACGAGATCGCCTTCCAGACCAATCTGCTGGCGCTGAACGCGGGCATCGAGGCGGCGCGCGCCGGCGAGGCGGGACGCGGCTTCGCGGTCGTGGCGTCGGAAGTCCGCGCCTTGGCGCAGCGCTCGGCCCAGGCTGCGAACGAGATCAAAACGCTGATCTCGACATCGTCCCGGCAGGTCGGCGCCGGCGTGAGGCTGGTCGGCGAGACCGGGCAGGCGCTGGAGCGGATCGTCACGCAGGTCGCCGAGATCACGACCGTCGTGGCGGAGATCGCAGCCTCGGCACAGGAGCAGGCCCTGGGCCTGGCCGAGATCAACACGGCCATCAATCACATGGACCAGGTCACGCAGCAGAACGCCGCCATGGTCGAGGAGAGCACGGCAGCCAGCCACTCGCTCGCGCACGACGCGTCGGAACTGGCTCAGCTGACCGAGCGGTTCCAGATCGGCCCCATGACGTCCGAAGTGCTGGCATCCGAAGTGCCGGCCGCCGAAGTGCCGGAGCCGGTGGTTCACGGCATGCGGCCCCCGCAGCGTCGAACCGCAGAGCCGACGCGGAGAGCGCCGGCTCTGGCTCGCGTTGCGGGACTCCGCTGAGCGCCGCTCCGCGGATCATGCGGGGCGTCGATAGAGCCTCTCGCGAGGACGATCGCCGGCGGAGCCCCGTCTCGCGAACGCCGTGACCGCGCCCTGCGCGACGAAGCGCAGCTTCTGGGACGTCGTCGTCGAGACACGGCTGTCCCAGGCGGCTGCACCGCGGGCCCTCACCTCGATGCCGATCTGCCGATACACGTCGCGCGCGGTCGCGACGGCCCAGGCCGAGCGGCGCGGCAGGGCCGCGATCCCGACCGCGGCCGAATCGTAGTAGGCCTCCGCCGCCTCGATCAGCCGGGCCGCGACCCCGGCGAGGCGAGCGCGGTGCTCGGCGCGCGCCACCTCGCCCGGCGGGATGCCGGCCTCGGCGAGCCACGCCTCGGGCAGGTAGACACGGCCGGCCTCCGCATCCTCCACGATGTCGCGCGCGATGTTCGTCAGCTGGAACGCGAGACCGAGGTCGGACGCGCGGTCGAGGACCGCCTCGTCGCGCACGCCCATGATGCGCGCCATCATCACGCCGACGACGCCCGCCACGTGGTAGGAGTAGTCGAGCGTATCATCGAGCGTGACGTAGCGTCGGCGCTCGACATCCATGCGATATCCATCGAGATGCTGGAGCGGCAGACGCTCCGGAATCGCGTGGCGCGCCACCACATCCCGCAACCCCGCGAAGGCCGGATCCGCGATGGGGCCGTCCGAGAGCGCGTCGCGGGTCATGCGCTCCAGGAGGGCAAGCCGCTCGGCGGCGTCCGTCGGAGACGCCACAGCTTCGCGGTAACCCGAGACCTGCCCGTCCACCACGTCGTCGCAGTGGCGGCACCACGCGTAGAGGAGGACGGCGCTGCGGCGGGTCTGAGGGTCGAACAGGCGCGCCGCGGCCGCGAAGCTCTTCGATCCCTTGGCGATCGATTCCGTGCCGTGCCGCGCGAGCGCGTCGTCCCGCGCGGCAACGTCGCTCACGCCAGACCCGCATCCGCCAGCATGAGGCCGGCGGTCGCCTTGGCGGAGCCGATCACCCCCGGTACGCCCGCGCCCGGATGGGTGCCCGCTCCCACGATGTAAAGGTTCGCGATCACGTCGTCGCGGTTATGCGGCCGGAACCAGGCGCTCTGCCTCAGGATCGGCTCCAGCGAGAAGGCGGAGCCGAGATGCGCGTTGAGTTCGTCGCGGAAATCGTGCGGTGTGAAGTGGCTCACCGTCACGAGGTCCTCGCGCAGGCCCGGGATGCAGCGCTTCTCCAGGTAGTCGAGGATGCGGTCGCGATATTTCGGCCCCTCGCTCTCCCAGTCGACCTCGGCGCGCCCGAGATGCGGCACCGGCGCCAGCACGTAGAAGGAGCCGGCGCCCGGCGGGGCGAGCGACGGGTCCGTCGCGCAGGGCGAGTGCAGGTAGAGCGAGAAATCGTCCGCCAAGGTCTCGGCGTTGAAGATCTCGTCGATGAGCCCGCGGTAGCGCGGCCCGAACAGCACGGTGTGGTGCTGGATCTCGGGCCGGTGTCGCTTCAGGCCGAAATAGATGACGAAGAGCGACATGGAGAAGCGCTTGCGCTTCAGGGACTTCGCCTTGCGGCGGCCCCGGTCCGTGTCGCCGAGCAGCGTCCCGTAGGTGTGGACGACGTCGGCGTTCGACGCGACGGCGTCGAAGTGTCCGGTCCAGCCGTCGCGGCAGCGGATCGCGCTCGCGCGCTCGCCCTCGACCTCGATGCGCTCGACGTCGGCGTTCAGCCGGAGCGTGCCGCCGAGATCCGCGAAGAGCCGCAGCATGCCGTCGACCAGCGCGCCCGTCCCGCCCTTGGGGAACCACACGCCCCAGCGCCGCTCCAATGCGTGGATCAGCGCGTAGATCGAGGATGTCGCGAAGGGGTTGCCGCCCACCAGCAGCGAGTGGAAGGAGAAGGCCTGCCGCAGCTCGTCGTCCTGGATGAAGCGCGCCACGATCCCGTAGACGCTCTTCCAGGCCTCCAGCTTCGCGAGCGCCGGCCCGGCCCGGACCATGTCCCGGAAGGACAGGAAGGGCACCGCGCCGAGCTTGAGGTAGCCCTCCTCGAACACCTCCTTGGAGTACGCGAGGAACTTCGCGTAACCCTCGACGTCGGCGGGGTTTTTCGCCCCGATCTGCCGGTCGAGCGAGGCTTGGTCGTTGACGTAGTCGAACGCGAAACCGCTCTCCCATTCGAGCCGGTAGAAAGGGGAGACGGGCAACAGTTCGACGTAGTCCGACATGCGCCGGCCTGACGCCTCGAACAGTTCCTCGATAGCGGAAGGATCGGTGATGACGGTCGGGCCCGCATCGAAGGTGAACCCTTGATCCTCATACACGTAGGCGCGCCCGCCAGGCTTGTCGCGGCGCTCGAGCAGCGTGACGTCGAAGCCCCTGGTCTGAAGCCGGATCGCCAGCGCGATCCCACCGAATCCCGCACCGATCACGGCGGCGCGGGGCCGGGTGCCTGCCAGTGTCGCGGCGGAACTGCTCACGCGGCGCGCTCCGCCCTGTCCATACCCGTCATCGCCATCATCTCCCGCGTCACCGGCCGGCCCGTGCGGGCCACGATCTCCACGATGTCGGCCGCGAGGTCGACCCCGCGACCTCGCGCGACCTCGCGCGCCAACTCGCGCGACCTCGCGCGATACAAGGGGTTCGTCGCGACCTCGCGCATCGCCCGCTCCATCCGTCCGGCGGTCAGGAACCGGCGCGAGACCGAGCGCCCGGCCCCGGCCCGCTCGAGTCGAGCCGCGATCGCGCCCTGTTCGAATGCGATCGGCACCGCGACCACCGGTACGCCATGCGTCATCGCGTCCATGACGGTGTTGAGCCCGCCATTCAGCACCGCCAACGAAGCGCCCCGCAGCACCACGTCCTGCGGCACGAAATCATGCACGTCCGGCCGGCCCGGCAGCGTCGCGACCTGGGCGGGCGTCAGCGCGCCGCCATGCGCGACGATGAGCCGGCAATCGAGCCGGCGCGCGGACTCGGCGATGCGGCGGAAGATCGACACCCGGCCGCCCTGGAGCGTGCCGAGCGAGGCGTAGACGAGCGGCCGCCCGTCCGGCTCCGGCAGGCGGAAGCCCCGGTCGACGCCCTCGGGATCGCGCAGCGGTCCCACGTGGTGAAACATATCCGGCAAGGCGGCGCGCGGCATGTCGAAACCCTCGACCGTCTGGCTCACCTGCGCCAGCGGCGAGGCGCAATCCTCGATGGTGCAGCGCTCACCGATCCGCCACGTGGCCGCGTGGCCCGAGATGACGCGGGACGGCCCGCGCATGAGGATGTCGCTGACGCGGTATCCGCCGAGGTTGCGCTCGGTGCCCCAATGCGAGGCATCGTAGCGCCAGGAGGTGAAAGGCGGCGGCACGCCGGGTTCCCGGTTCAACGGCAGCGCGTTCGCGACCGAGACGACCGGCATCCCAAGGTGGGCGGCCACAAGTCCGCCCGCGGCCTCGCTCTGGTCGGCGACGATCGCCTCGGCGGCGATCTCCCGCAGCGCCGACGGCAGGTCGCGGCAGAGCATGTCGGTCGTGGACGCGACGTCCCGGATGATCCCGGCGAGCCCCCACAAGCCACGGATCGTCGCCATGCGGTGCCTGATGCCGGCGAGCGTCCCGGGCGGGTGGGTGCCCTGCCCCACTGGCCGGAAAGGGATCCCGGTCCCCCTCACGAGCGGCGCGGCATCCGCCATGTGCAGGAAGGTCGCCCGGTGTCCGCGGCGCACGAGCTCGCGCGCGAGCGCGAGCATCGGGTTCACGTGGCCGAGAAACGGGGGAGCGACGAAGGCGAAGTGGGTCAAGGCGGTCCAATGGGCTATCAACCAAGGTAGGCGCAAGGCCCGAGGCTGGCCAGACCGGGTTCCGCGATCGTGACCGAGGCACCTGCGACGGGATCGCACGTCGTGCGTTAGACGGGCTGGTAGGACAGGAGACGACCGGACACATGGTGGAGGCGACACGGATCAAGGTGCTGCGCGACGAGCCGCCCCGCGAGGGCGGGCGCT
>CAXUHE010000197.1:0-7392 GCA_964250725.1 uncultured Enterovirga sp.
AACCACGCGGGCGAGATCGCGCCGCTGACCGCGATGGTGCGGCCTGAGATCGCGATCGTGACGAGCGTCGAGCCGGTCCATATCGGGCATTTCCGGGCGATCCAGGGCATCGCGGACGCCAAGGGCGAGATCTTCGCCGGACTGGAACCCGGCGGCGTCGCGATCGTGACCCGCGACAGCCCGCATTTCGACAGGCTCACGGCCCATGCGGGCGCGTCCCGCGCCGGGCGCATCGTCGGGTTCGGCGAGGGCGAGCGGGCGGATGTCCGGGCGATCCGAATCGCCACGGGCCCCGACGCCTCGATGGTCGAGGCGGAGGTCTGCGGCCATCGCATCACGTACCGGGTCGGCATGGCGGGCCGCCACGTCGCGCTGAACTCGCTCGCGGTCCTGGCGACCGTCGCGGCACTCGGTCTGGATGTCGGTCTCGCGGCCGGGGCCTTCGCGGATCTCGCGCCTCCGGCCGGGCGGGGGGAGCGCATCCACCTCGCGGTGCCGGGCGGGGAGATCGTGGTCGTCGACGAGAGCTTCAACGCGAACCCCGCCTCCATGCGCGCGGCGCTGGGCGCGCTCGCGCTGGCGACCGTGCCGCCGGGCGGACGCCGCATCGCGGTCCTGGCCGACATGGGCGAGCTCGGGGAAGCCGGACCTCCGGCGCACGCGGCGCTGGTCGAACCCGTCGTGGACAGCGGGGCGGATCTCGTCTTCGCGGCCGGTCCCCTCATGGCGGGCCTCTGGGACGGGCTCCCGGCCGGTCTGCGCGCCGGCTACGCGCCGGACGCGGCGGCGCTCGAAGCCATGGTTCTCTCCGCCGTGCGGGGCGGCGACGTCGTGATGGTGAAGGGCTCGAAATACACGAAGGTGTCTCGGATCGTCGCCGCCCTGAAGGCCGCCCACGAGGTTCGGCCGGCTCTGGCGCAGGCGCGAGGATAGCCCGATGCTGATCTTCCTGGCGGATTTCACCCACCTGTTCTCGCCGCTGAACGTCTTTCGCTACATCACCTTCCGGACGGCGTGTGCGGTCGCGACGGCGCTGATCTTCGTGCTCTGGCTCGGGCCGGCCGCGATCTCCTCGCTCCGGTTGCGCCAGGGAAAGGGCCAGCCGATCCGCCTGGACGGGCCGCAATCCCACATCCTGACCAAGCGCGGCACGCCGACCATGGGCGGGCTGATGATCCTCGCGGGCGTCTGCCTCTCGACGGTGCTCTGGGCCGACCCGCGCAACCGCTACGTCTGGGTCGTCGTGATGGTGATGCTCGGCTTCGGCGCAGTCGGGTTCTACGACGACTACCTCAAGGTCACGAAGCAGTCCCATGCCGGCTTCTCGGGGCGCGGCCGGCTCGCGGTCGAGCTCCTGATCGGGCTCGCGGCCTGCGTGGCGATCGCCTTCATCGCGCCGCCGGGCCTGTCGAACAAGCTGTCGCTGCCCTTCTTCAAGGACCTCTTGATCGACCTCTGGTGGTTCTACATCGCGTTCGGCGCGCTCGTGATCGTGGGCGCAGGCAACTCGGTCAACCTGACGGACGGCCTCGACGGCCTCGCGATCGTGCCCGTGATGATCGCGGCCGTCACCTTCGGGTTCGTGGCCTACGTGGTCGGCAACGCGATCACGGCGAACTACCTGCAGATCCGCTTCGTGCCGGGCACGGGCGAGCTCGCGGTCCTGTGCGGCGCTCTCGTCGGATCCGGGATCGGCTTTCTCTGGTTCAACGCCCCGCCCGCCCAGGTCTTCATGGGCGACACGGGCTCGCTGGCACTGGGCGGCCTGCTCGGCACGGTCGCGGTCGCGACGAAGCACGAGATCGTGCTGGCGATCGTGGGCGGCCTCTTCGTCGCGGAGGCGGTCTCGGTCATCATCCAGGTCGGCTACTTCAAGACAACGGGCAAGCGCTTCTTCCGCATGGCGCCGATCCACCACCATTTCGAGCAGCTCGGCTGGACGGAGCCCCAGGTGGTGATCCGCTTCTGGATCATCGCGGCGCTCCTCGCCCTCCTCGGCCTCTCGACGCTGAAGCTGCGGTGATGACGCCCGTCACCACATTCGCGGGGCGTCGCGTCGCGCTGTTCGGGCTCGGCGGCTCGGGCATCGCGACCGCGCTCGCGCTGATGGCGGGCGGCGCCGAGGTCGCGGCCTGGGACGACAATGAGGCCAGCCGCGCCAAGGCCGAGGCGCGCGGCATCGCGACCGCGGACCTGCGGGCGGCCGACTGGTCCGGCTTCGTGGCGCTGGTCCTCGCGCCCGGCGTGCCGCTGACGCACCCCGCGCCGCACTGGACCGTTCAGCTTGCGCGACGCGCAAGCCTCGAGATCATCGGCGACATCGAGCTGTTCTGCCGCGAGCGCGCGAAGATCGCCCCGGGCTCGCCGTTCGTGGCGATCACCGGCACCAACGGCAAATCCACCACGACCGCCCTCGTCGCACATATCCTCGCCCAAGCCGGCCGCGACGTGCAGATGGGCGGCAATATCGGCACCGCGATCCTCTCGCTCGAACCGCCTTCGGCCGAGCGGGTCCACGTCATCGAGATGTCGAGTTTTCAGATCGATCTGACGCCGTCGCTCGGCGCGGCATCCTCCCCCGTGCGTCATGCTGAAGAGGCCGGCGAAGCCGGCCGTCTCGAAGCACGCACGAGCGCTGTGCGTGCTTCGAGACGCGCCTCCGGCGCTCCTCAGCATGACGCAGGTGAAGGGTGCGACGGACACGGGAGAGGTCCGACGATCGGCGTGCTGATGAACATCACGCCGGATCACCTCGACCGGCACGGCACGCTGGCGGATTACGCGGCGATCAAGGCGCGGCTGATCGCCGGTTCGGACGTGGCCGTCATCGGGGTCGAAGACGAGGAGAGCCGCGCCATCGCGGCATCCTGCGAGCGCGCCTCCGGACGGATCATCCGCGTCTCGGACAGGGCGTGCGATGGCGAGTGCGTCACCCACGGGGCCGACCGGCTGACCGCGCGGGTCGCGGGCGAGAGCCGGACCTTCGTCCTCGCGGGCCTCGCGTCGTTGCGCGGCGCCCACAACGCGCAGAACGCCTCCGTGGCGGTCGCGGTCGCGACGCTGCTCGGCTTCTCTCACGACGCGATCGCGGCGGGCCTCCGCTCCTTCCCCGGCCTCGCGCACCGCATGGAGGAGGTCGCCCGGCTCGGGCCGACCGTGTTCGTCAACGACTCGAAGGCCACCAACGCGGATTCGGCCGGGAAGGCGCTGGCCTCCTTCCCGGGCGGCATCCACTGGATCCTCGGCGGCAAGCCGAAGGAGGGCGGCATCGAGAGCTTGCGCCCGCTCTTCCCGCGCGTCGAGCGCGCCTACCTGGTCGGCGAGGCGGCCGACGCGTTCGCCCGGACCCTCGACGGCGCGGTCCCGGTCGCCCGATGCGGCACGCTCGACCGCGCGGTCGCGCAGGCCTGCGCGGGCGCCGGGTCGTCGGAGGCCGCCGAGCCCGTCGTGCTCCTGTCGCCCGCTTGCGCGTCCTACGACCAGTACCCGAATTTCGAGGTCCGGGGCGACGCCTTCCGCGACCTCGTGCGGGCGCTGCCCGGCGTGGAGATGCGCTCGTGAGCGCGGTGACCAGGCTCGACGCGGAACCCTCTCCCCGATGGGGAGAGGGCAGGGTGAGGGGGATGCACCTCGTCCGGATAGTGCGCATCCCCCTCACCCCGACCCTCTCCCCCCTGGGGAGAGGGAGAACGGCGCCGTCGCGCCACGCCGATCAAGGGAGACGCTAGATGTCCTCGCGCGCGGAACGGACCTTCATCGGCGACTGGCTCTGGACGGTCGACAAGCTGCTGCTGGCGGCGCTGGCCGGCCTGATGGTCGCCGGCCTCGTCTTCCTGATGGCAGGGGGGCCGCCGGTCGCGGAGCGGCTCGGGCTGCCGACCTTCCACTTCGTCAACCGGCAGATCCTCAATCTCGCGCCCGCGGTGGCGCTGCTGATCGCGGTCTCGTTCCTGTCGCTGCGCCACGTGCGCCGGCTGGCGCTCCTCGTCTACGCGGCGAGCGTGGCCTTATGCATCCTGGCGATCCAGTTCGGCCCCGAGATCAAGGGCGCGCATCGCTGGATCCAGCTCGGGCCGCTCGGCATCCAGCCCTCCGAGTTCGTGAAGCCCGCCTTCGTGATCCTGGCCGCCTGGGCCTTCTCGGAGGGCGCGCGGCGGCGCGACATGCCGGGCGCCATGATGGCGATCCTGCTGCTCCCGGCGACGATCGTGCCGCTCGTGCTCCAGCCCGATTTCGGCCAGACCATGCTCATCACCATCGTGTGGGGCGGATTGTTCTTCACGGCCGGCCTGCACCTCTTCTGGATGGTCGGGCTCGCGGGCTTCGGCGGCATCGGCGTGGTGGCCGCCTACAAGCTCCTGCCGCACGTGCGCGACCGCATCGAGCGCTTCCTCGACAAGTCGTCCGGCGACACGTTCCAGGTCGACACCGCGCTCGAGGCCTTCTCGAAGGGCGGCTGGCTCGGCCGGGGGCCGGGCGAAGGCGTGGTGAAGCGCATCCTGCCGGATTCCCACACCGACTTCATCTTCGCGGTGACGGCGGAGGAGTTCGGCGTCGCGGTGTGCATCGGGCTGCTCTGCCTGTTCGCGTTCATCGTTTTACGCGGACTGGCCCTCGCCAAGAAAAGTGAAGACACGTTCTGCCGGCTCGCCATCACGGGGCTCGTGCTGATGTTCGGCCTCCAGGCCTGCATCAACATGATGGTGAATGTGCACCTGATGCCCGCCAAGGGCATGACGCTGCCCTTCATCTCCTACGGGGGCTCCTCGCTGATCTCGCTCGGGCTCGGCATGGGCTTCCTCATCGCCCTGACCCGCCGCCGGCCGCGCGCCGAGATGATGGACCGCGCCACCCACGGTTCGGCCGATCGGGCGCATCGCGGGTGAGCGCGAAGCTCGTCCTCATCGCGGCGGGCGGCACCGGCGGGCACCTCTTCCCCGCGGAGGCGCTGGCGGTCGCGCTCGGGCGCCTCGGCGTGCGGGTCGCGCTCGCGACCGACGCGCGCGTGGGCGAGATCGCCGGGACGTTCCCGGCCGAGCGCGTGGTTGAGATTCCCTCGGGCACGCCGTCCGGCGGCTCGGCCGTCGCGAAGCTCCGCGCCGCCGCGAAGCTCGGGCGCGGCTTCCTGGCGGCCTCGCGGCTGCTGCGCGCCATGCGGCCGGCGCTCGTCGTCGGATTCGGCGGCTACCCGACCGTGCCGCCGCTCTTCGCGGCCTCGCTCTTCGGCATCCCGACCGTGATCCACGAGCAGAACGGCGTGATCGGCCGCGCCAACCGCTTCCTCATGCGCCGCGTCTCGGCGGTCGCGACCGGCTTCGTGGTCGTCAAGGGCCTGTCCGACGACCTCGCGGCGAAGACCTTCCACACCGGCAACCCGATCCGGCCGGCCGTTCTGGCGGCGGCCGCCCTGCCCTATCCGGAACCGGAACCCGGGGGCGCGCTGAACATCACCTGCTTCGGCGGCAGCCAGGGCGCGCGCGTGATGAGCGACATCGTGCCGGCGGCGCTCGCCGTGCTGCCGATCGAGGCGCGGGCGCGGCTCAGCGTGGTGCAGCAGGCCCGCCCCGAGGACCTGGCCGCCGTGCGTGAGATCTACGACCGGGCCGGCATCGCGGCCGAGATCGCGCCGTTCTTCGCCGACCTGCCGGCCCGCATCGCGGCCGCGCATCTCGTGATCGGGCGCTCCGGGGCGTCGACGGTGGCCGAGCTCGCGGCGATCGGCCGCCCGGCGATCCTCGTGCCGCTGCCGGGCGCGATCGACCAGGACCAGGCCGCGAACGCCCGCTCGCTGACCGAGATCGGCGCGGCCGTCACCATCCCGCAACCGGACTTCACGGCCGAGCGGCTCGCGGCCGAGATCGCCGCGAGGCTCGACGACCCGGCCTCGCTGATCCGGGCCGCCGCGGCCGCGAAGGGCGCGGGCGTGACCGACGCGGCCGAGCGCCTCGCAGCCCTCATCCTCACCCTCGCGAAGATCGAGGTGCCAGCGCCCCCTCTCCCCGTGCAACGGGGAGAGGTCGAGCGACGCGAAGCGTCGGCCGGGTGAGGGGCCAGCGACCTATGCCTGACGCATGCCCCTCATCCGGTCGCACTGACGTGCGACTCGACTTCTCCCCGCGAGCGGGGAGAAGAGAACACGCCGACCCACGAGTGATCGAACGATGAAACTGCCCCCCAAGCTCGGCCCCATCCATTTCATCGGCATCGGGGGCATCGGCATGTCCGGCATCGCGGAGGTCATGCACAACCTCGGCTACACGGTGCAGGGCTCGGACGCGGCCGACAATTACAACGTGCGCCGCCTCGCCGAGAAGGGCATGCGCACCTTCGTGGGCCACGAGGCCCGCAACGTCGAGGAGGCGGAGGTCGTGGTCGTGTCGACCGCGATCCGGCGCGACAACCCCGAGCTCGTGGCGGCGCGCGAGCGCCGGCTGCCGGTCGTGCGGCGCGCCGAGATGCTGGCCGAGCTGATGCGCTTCAAGTCGTGCGTGGCGATCGCCGGGACGCACGGCAAGACCACCACGACCTCGCTCGTCGCGACCCTGCTCGACGCCGGCGGCCTCGACCCGACCGTCATCAACGGCGGCATCATCAACGCCTACGGGACCAATGCCCGCATGGGGGCAGGCGACTGGATGGTCGTGGAGGCGGACGAATCCGACGGCACCTTCCTGAAGCTCCCGGCCGACGTCGCGATCGTGACGAACATCGACCCCGAGCACCTCGACCATTTCGGCTCGTTCGACGCGATCAAGGACGCGTTCCGGTCCTTCATCGACAACATCCCGTTCTACGGCTTCGCCGTGATGTGCATCGACCACCCGATCGTGCAGGACCTCGTCGGCAAGATCGAGGACCGCCGGGTGATCACCTACGGCGAGAACCCGCAGGCGGACGTTAGGCTCATCGACATCGATTCGAAGGGCGGCCAGAACCGCTTCCGCGTGCTGATCCGCGACCGCCGCCCGGGCCTGCGCATCGAGCTGGAGGACCTCGTCCTGCCGATGCCCGGCACCCACAACGCGCTGAACGCGACGGCCGCCATCGCGGTCGCGCACGAGCTCGGCGTCACGCCGGACGCGATCCGCCGGGCGCTCGCGGCCTTCGGCGGCGTCAAGCGCCGCTTCACCCGCACCGGCGAGTGGAACGGCGTCGCGATCATCGACGATTACGGGCACCACCCGGTCGAGATCCGGGCGGTGCTGAAGGCGGCCCGCGCCTCGACGGACGGGCAGGTCATCGCCGTCGTGCAGCCGCACCGCTACACGCGGCTCGCCTCGCTGTTCGACGATTTCTGCACCTGCTTCAACGATGCCGACACGGTCATCGTCGCCCCCGTCTACGCGGCGGGCGAGGCGCCGATCGAGGGCATCGACCGCGACGGCCTCGTCG
>CAXUHE010000198.1:0-2131 GCA_964250725.1 uncultured Enterovirga sp.
CGATGACGAGCTCGGCCCCCGCCACGGTCTGGGCGAGGTCGGACGAGCGGCGGACGTTGCGGTTCACGCGCTCGTCGCTCCAGGCGGGATCGACCGCGCCCGCCTCGCGCAGCGTGTCGAGCGCGGAGGCGATCAGCCCGGGCACCGCGTCCAGCGTCTCGGGGCGGCTGTCCGTGATGCGCACGCCGTGGCCGCCGAGCGCCAGCACGAGCGCGATGCCGTGCCCCATCAGCCCGCCGCCGATCACCGCGATCTCGCTCATCGCCACCTCCCGCACGCGTCTTGCCGGACGCGGTTCTTCCGACCGCCGGTTCGACGCCGTCCGCCGTCAACTCGGCCACGATGCGCGCGACTGTCAACCGAGCCCGCGCCTGTCACCCGTCCGAAAGTCGATTCCCAATCCGGCCGAAGGGCCTTGCGCGCGGGATCGGTCCCGGTGATCATATCCGCAGAAGAGTCCACTCCGATACGGGTGAGGCTCCCATCGGCGCGGCGTTCGACCGTGCGGCACGGGCAAGGGCCGAGAGCGCCCTCAGGGAGAGAAACGATGCGTCATACCGCAGCGCTGGCGGCCGTTTTCGGAAGCATGCTGACGATGGGGTCGGCGCTCGCGGCGCCGCAGACGGTCAAGATCGCATATATCGATCCGCTCTCGGGCGGTGGCGCCTCGACAGGTGAGGCGGCGCTCAAGACCTTCCAGTACATGGCCGACCAGGTGAACACGAAGGGCGGAGACTTCCGGCTCGAGGTCACGGGCTACGACAACAAGCTGAACCCGCAGGAGAGCCTGGTTCAGTTGCAGAAGGCGATCGATTCCGGCGCCCGCATCGTGATCCAGGGCAACGGTTCCAGCGTCGCGGCCGCGCTCACCGACTTCGTGGCGAAGTACAACGACCGCAACGAGGGCCGGGAGATCATGTATCTCAACTACGCGGCGGTGGACCCGGTCCTCACGAACGAGAAGTGCAACTACTGGCACTTCCGCTGGGACGCGCATTCCGACATCAAGATGGAGGCGCTCGTCAATTACATGAAGGGTCAGGCCGACATCAAGAAGGTCTACCTGATGAACCAGGACTACTCGTTCGGCCAGGCCGTCCGCACGACGGCCCGCGCCACGCTGAAGGCGAAGCGCCCCGATATCCAGATCGTCGGCGACGAGGTGACCCCGCTCCAGAAGGTCACGGACTTCTCGCCCTACATCGCCAAGATCAAGGCCTCGGGCGCGGACGCCGTCATCACCGGCAACTGGGCTCAGGACATCACGCTCCTCCTGAAGGCCGCGGGCGATGCCGGGTTGCAGGCGAAGTTCTACACCTACTATGCCGGCGGCGCGGGCGCGCCGACCGCGATCAAGCAGGCGAACCTCGCCGATCGCGTGTTCCAGATCTCGGAGGGCATCGCCAATGCCGAGCAGCCGGCCGCACGCGAGTTCGAGAAGGCGTTCCGCGCCAAGGTCGGCCAGGAACTGACCTACGAGCGCGGCGTGAACCTTATCAACATGCTGTTCCGCGCCGTCAACGAGGCCAAGTCCACCGACATCAAGGCGATCGCCGCGAAGCTCGACGGAATGACCTTCGAGGTGCTGGATGGCGGCGAAGGCTTCATGCGCAAGGACGATCACCAGTTCTTCCAGCCCATGTACATCTCGTCGCTCGGCCCGATCTCGGCCGACATGCCGTTCGACTCGGAGAACACCGGTTGGGGATGGAAACAGGCCGGCGTCATCGGCGCGAATGACACGCTCGTGCCGACCACCTGCAAGATGGAGCGGCCGCGGTCGTAAGGGTCGGAGCGGGGCCGCGCCTTGAGGTCGTCGCGATCACCACCCCGTTCCTCATGCTGAGATGCCGGCCGAACACTCCCCTCTGCGTCATCCTGAGGAGCCCGCGCAGCGGGCGTCTCGAAGGACGCACCACGGTCGTGCGTGCTTCGAGACGCGACCTGCGGCCGCTCCTCGGCATGACGCCCGTGAAGACAAGAAGCGTCGTCAATGAGCGCGCTCCTCGCCGATCCGGAGATCGCGCTGGCGCCGGAAAGCGTCGCGGCCGCGCCCGCGATGCCGGAGATCCTGCCGGCCGTACGGCGGCGCCGCGGGCTCCTCGGCTTCGCGTTCCGGCATCCGACCATC
>CAXUHE010000198.1:2141-7250 GCA_964250725.1 uncultured Enterovirga sp.
GCGTGCTTCGAGACGCGACCTGCGGCCGCTCCTCGGCATGACGCCCGTCGGAGAACTGCTTTTCGGCCAGACCTTCAGGATGAGGAACGGGAGAATCGCTGCGTCCGCCCTAAGCCCGCGGGACCGATGACGTGCTGGAGCTGATCCTCGTCTCGACGCTGAACGGCGTCCTCTACGGCATGCTGCTCTTCCTGATGGCGAGCGGGCTGACGCTCATCTTCAGCATGATGGGCGTGCTGAACTTCGCGCATGCGAGCTTCTACATGCTGGGCGCCTTCTTCGGCTTCCAGGTCGCGCGCTACCTCGGCTTCTGGATCGGGCTCGTGGTCGCCCCCGTGCTGGTCGGCGGGCTTGGCGCGCTCGTCGAGCGCTACGCGCTGCGGCACGTCCACAAGCATGGCCACGTGCCGGAACTGCTGTTCACGTTCGGCCTCGCCTACGTGGTGGAGGAGATCGTGCAGATCGTGTGGGGCAAGCTGCCGGCCGATTACCGCGTGCCGGCTCTCCTCGATTTCCCGGCCTTCACGATCTTCGCGACCAACTACCCGGCCTACAAGGTGTTCATGCTGGCGACGTCGATCGTGATCTTCGCGGCGCTCAGCCTCGCGCTGACGCGCACCCGCGTCGGCCTCGTGATCCAGGCGGCGCTGACCCATCCGGACATGGTCGCGATGCTCGGCCACAACGTGCCGCGCGTCTTCATGCTGGTCTTCGGGGTCGGGTGCGGGCTCGCGGCGGTCGCGGGCGTGATCGCCGGACCCGCGCTCGTGACGCAGGCGAACATGGCGGGCCTGCTCGGGCCGATCCTGTTCGTGGTGGTGGTAGTGGGCGGCCTCGGCTCGCTGGCGGGCGCCTTCGTGGCCTCCCTGCTGATCGGCCTCCTGCAGACCTTCGCGGTCGCGTTCGACGTCTCGATCGGCGACGTGTTCGGCCGGTTCGGCGTCACCGGCCTGCCGTCTCCCGGCGTGCTGCGCGACGTGTGGACGGTCACGATCGCGCAGGTCGCGCCCGTCCTGCCCTACGCGCTGCTGGTCCTTGTCCTCATCGTGCGGCCGACCGGCCTCATGGGAACGCGCGAGACGTGAGCGCCGCAACCGACCACGCCCTGCGTGCGTCGCGGCCCACCGAAGGGGCGTCCGCGACGACTCGGATCTTGCGCCTGCTACCGTGGGCGGCGACCGTCCTGGTGATGATCGCGGCGCCCTACATCCTCACCAGCGGCACCGCCCGCACGATGATGAGCCTCATGGGGATCATGGTCGTGTTCTCTCTCTCGTACAATATGCTCCTCGGGCAGACGGGCATGCTGTCCTTCGGGCACGCGGTCTATTACGGGCTCGGCGCGTTCTTCGCGGTCCACGCCATGAACGTGATCATCCGCGAGCACCTGCCCGTGCCGCTGCCGCTGATCCCGCTCGTCGGCGGCGTCGCGGGCCTGGGGTTCGGGATCGTCTTCGGGGCGGTGTCGACGCGCAGGGGCGGGACCGCCTTCGCGATGATCTCGCTGGGGTTGGCGGAACTCGTCTCGTCCAGCGCCAACGTCCTGCGCAGCTTCTTCGGCGGCGAGGAGGGCATCACGACGAACCGCACCAAGCTCCTGCGCGTCTTCGACCTCGGCTTCGGGCCGCAGATCCAGGTCTATTATCTCATCGCCGTCTGGTGCTTCCTCAGCATGGTGGCGATCTACGCGATCTCGCGCACGCCGCTCGGGCGCATGTGCAACGCGGTGCGGGAGAACCCGGAGCGGGTCCAGTATGTCGGCTACGACCCGCACGTGATCCGCTATGTCGCGTTCTGCCTGTCGGCCTTCTTCGCCGGGATCGCGGGCTCGCTCGCAGCCATCAATTTCGAGATCGTCAACTCGTCCTATGTCGGCCTCGGGCAGTCCGGGACCGTCCTCCTCGCGGCGTTCATCGGGGGCATCGGGTTCTTCGTCGGCCCGATCATCGGGGCGATCGTGGTCACCTATCTCCAGGTGATGCTGAGCGACCTGACGGAGGTCTGGCAGCTCTATTTCGGGCTCCTGTTCATCGCCATCGTGCTGTTCGCGCCAGGCGGGATCGCGGGACTCATCATCATGCACGGGCCGGCGCTCCGGGCCCGCACGATCGGGCGTCTCGTGCCCGCCTATCTCGGCGCCGCGATCCCGGGCACCGTCATGCTGACCGGCACCATCATGTTGATCGAGATGGCGGTCGTTGCGCTCAAGCCCAACGAGTCCGGCGCCACGACGCTGATGGGCTACCCGGTCGACGTCGCGACAGGCTTGCCCTGGGCGCTCGCCCTGGCCCTGACGGTCGGCGGGCTGGTCGTCTTCCGCCTGATGGCGCCGCGGGCGGCCGCCGCCTTCGGGGACGCGACCGGCTCCGCCCCCCGCCGGGACGTGGCCGCATGACGGTGCCCGCGATCCTGCTCACCGACGTGCAGAAGCGCTTCGGCCGCACCGAGATCATCCGCGGCCTCAATCTCGAGGTCCGCCCGGGCGAGCGCCACGCCGTGATCGGCCCGAACGGCGCCGGCAAGTCGACCATGTTCAACCTGATCAGCGGCCGGCTCGTCCCCTCGTCCGGCTCGATCCGACTCAAGGGCGAGGAGATCACCCGCCTCAAGCCTTGCGAGATCAATCGGCGCGGGCTCTCGCGCAGCTTTCAGGTCACGAACATCTTCCCCAAACTCAGCGTGTGGGAGAACATGCGGTGTGCCGTGCTCTGGTCGCTCGGCTACAAATACGCGTTCTGGCGCGACGTGGACCAGCTTGGCGACGTGGCGGAACGCGCCGAGACGATCCTGCGCCAGATCAATCTGCTCGGACGCCGCGACCTCCCGGCCGGCATGCTGGCCTACGCGGACCAGCGGGCGCTGGAGATCGGCATCACGATCGCGAGCGGCGCCGAGATCATCCTGCTGGACGAGCCGATGGCCGGCATGAGCCACACCGAGACCGAGAGCGCCACGGCGCTCATTCGCCAGGTCACGGAGGGGCGCACGCTCGTCATGGTCGAGCACGATATGGCGGTCGTATTCGGCCTTGCGGACCGCATCTCGGTCCTCGTCTACGGCGAGATCATCGCGACCGACACGCCCGAGCGCATCCGGCAGAACCGTCGCGTGCAGGACGCCTATCTCGGGACGGCGGCCGCGTGAGCGCGGTGCCGGCCGCACGGGCGGCACCGTCGAACGGGACGCTGCGCCCCATGCTGCAGGTACGCGACCTGCACGCGTTCTACGGCAAGAGCCACATCCTCCAGGGCCTGAGTTTCGACGTGGGAGACGGGGAGATCGTGGCAGTGCTCGGCCGCAACGGCGTCGGGCGCTCGACGGCGCTGAAGGCCATCATGGGAAATGTGCGGCCGCGCGGCGAGATCCTGTTCAAGGGCCGCCCCATCGCGGGCCTGAAACCCTACGAGATCGCGCATCTCGGCCTTGGCTACGTGCCCGAGGAGCGGGCCATCTTCCCGACCCTGACGGTGCGGCAGAACCTATTGCTGGGCCAGAAGCGCGCCCGCACGGCAGGGCGGTGGACGATGGCCGACATGTTCGGGCTCTTCCCGCGGCTGGAGGAGCGCGCAGATACCCCGGGCGGTGTCCTGTCCGGTGGCGAGCAGCAGATGCTCACCATCTGCCGCACCCTCATGGGCGATCCCGACCTCATCATGATCGACGAGCCGACCGAGGGCCTTTCGCCCCAGATGGTGGAGCGCGTCGGCGGCATGCTCGCCCGCATCGCCGAGCGCGGCGTCGCGATCCTGCTCGTCGAGCAGAAGCTCACCATCGCGTTGCGTATCTCGCACCGGCTCTACGTGATGGGCCACGGCCGCGCCGTCTTCGAAGGAACACCCGCGGAGCTCGCGGGCGCGGAGGACGTCAAGCGCGAGTGGCTGGAGGTGTGAGGCGTCGCGCCCTCCAGCTGCGCGCGGACGACCCGGTCGTGGTGGCGCGCGGCGGCACGGAGCGGCGCGGAGCCGGTCGCACGCTCCTCGACTGTTCCACCTTCGGCAACTCTACCAGCCCTGTGCGGTGCTCGGCGTGCCGCACATCCAGCTGAACGACGGCGTGTTCTTCGCGGAGAACCGTTGCCGGTCGTTGCGCGAGAAGGGTCTCCTCACGTCCGACACGACGGAAGGTCAAGGGACTGAGTCGCTCGATGGGATGCACGCGTATGTTTGGGACCCGGAGACGGATGTCGGGCACGCCTTCGGGTACTTCGTCGCGCCGGACGCCAGGGCCACGAAATACGCGAACGATCATGGCCGGTTCGACATGCACCCGCCTCTGGCGGCTACGGCTACGCGGTGATCGACGCGGAGGGGCGCCCGATCGCGGTGTCGACCGCCCAGGCGGCGCAGAACTTCGCGATCGCGCCGGCGGCGCCATCGACATCGTGAATGACGACGACCCGTCGCGAACGCGTCGTGCTCACTTCATGACCTTCGCGGCGTCCATCTTGACGGAGGTGTCGAGAAAGCGGGTCGTGAAGGCGCTCGACACGTCGAAGGGCTTGTCGAGACCCACATAGGTCGAGACGAGCTCGTAGTCCTTTGCCATGCGGCCGGGATCGATCCAGCCGAGCGCGCGGGTGGTCGTGAACTCGTCCGCCATCATCGACTTGATGCGATCCCACTGGTTGAGCTGCGTCGGCTCGTCGAGGCCCGAACTCGCCGCCATGAGAGCCGCGATGCAGGGCTTCACGTCCGCCACGCAGGCTCCTCGCGCTCGATCGCGAGGCGTTCGGGCTCGACCGGAGCGACATCCTCTCCGATCTCGCGACCCGTCCCGGGAGCGCCGTGTGGGGTGACGCCCGCGCGGGCGGCCTCGTGCGCGAGGGACGGCGGGCCCTGCACATCGGGCCCGTTTACGGGCGCGATCCGGACGCCGCGCCCGACCTCCTCGCCCGGGTGGCGTCCGACGAGCCCGGCGAACTCGTCATTGACGCCTACGCGGACCGGGAGCGGACGCGTGCCGCCCTCGAAGCCCTGGGCTTCGCGGCCGAGCGGTCCTTCCTGCGCATGGCGCGCGGCGGCGAGCTGCCCGGACCCGTGCCCGGGATCGCGCTCGCGGGCGCCGGCCCGGAATACGGCTGAGGAGACGATGGTGGGCCTGCACCGATCC
>CAXUHE010000199.1:0-7197 GCA_964250725.1 uncultured Enterovirga sp.
GAGCGCGCGCAGGGGCGCGTCGTCACGGTCGCGGTCGACGGGATGACCTTCATACAGCCTGTCAGGGTCGGCGACGTGCTGTGCGTCTACACCCGCGTCGGGCATGTGGGCCGGACCTCGATGAAGATCGAGATCGAGGCCTGGGCGCGCCGCTTCCGGAGCCGCGGTCGCGACAAGGTCACGGAGGCGACCTTCACGTTCGTGGCCATCGACGACGAGGGGCGGCCGCGCCCCGTGCCGCCGGCTTTGCCGGCTCTCCCTTAGGGATCCAAGCGGATGTCGCTGAACAAGGTCGTGATCGTCGGCGGGGGGCAGGCCGGGTTCCAGGTCGCGGCCTCGCTGCGGCAGGACGGGTTCAGCAGCGCGGTCAGCATCGTCTGTGACGAGCCGGGGCTGCCCTACCAGAGACCTCCCTTGTCCAAGGCCTACCTGAAGGGCGCGGTCGGGGCCGATGCGCTGGAGTTTAGGCCGGACGCCTTCTTCGCCGAGCACCGCATCGACCTCGTTCACGGCCGCGCCGCGGCGATCGACAGGACGAACCGACGGGTCGCGCTGGAGGACGGTCGGGCGCTGGACTACGATCACCTCGTACTGGCGACCGGCGCGCATAACCGCCTGCTCCCTGTGCCAGGTGCGGATCTCGACGGCGTGTGCGGGTTGCGCGACCTCGCGGATGCCGACCATCTCCGGAGCTGCCTGCGCGACGTGCGCCACGTCGTCGTCGCGGGCGCGGGCTTCATCGGGCTCGAATTCGCCGCCGTGGCGGCAGGGCTCGGCCTCGACGTCCACGTGCTGGAGATGGCCGAACGGCCGATGGCGCGCGCCGTGTCGCGGCCGATGTCGGAGGCCTTCGCGCGCGCGCACCGCCGCTGGGGCGTCAAGCTCGATCTCGGCCAGGGCCTGTCCCGCATCGAGGGCCGGAACGGGCGGGTCGCCGCCGTCGAGACGACGGCGGGCTTGCGCATCGAAACGGATCTCGTGGTGTTCGGCATCGGGGTGATCCCGAACATGCACCTCGCGGAAGAGGCCGGGCTCGCGATCGGGAACGGCATCAAGGTCGACGCGCATCTCCTGACGTCCGACCCGGCGATCTCGGCTGCGGGCGACGTCGCGCAGTTCCCGAGCGTCCAGGCCGGCCACGACGTGCGACTCGAATCCGTGCAGAACGCGGTGGATCACGCGCGCACCATCGCGGCCCGCCTCATGGGTCACGTCATGCCCTACGCGGCGGTCCCGTGGTTCTGGTCCGACCAGGGTGACCTGAAACTCCAGATCGCCGGGCTGATGGTGGGCCAGGACGCCGAGATCGTGGCCGGCGATGTCGACAAGCCGGCCTTCTCGGTCCTCGGCTTCCGGGCCGGGACGCTGATCGCGGTGGAGTCGGTGAACCGACCCGGCGACCACATGGCGGCACGCCGACTGCTCGGCTCCCACTCGAGCTTGAGCCCGCAGGAGGCCGCGGCGGCCGGTTTCGACCTCAAGGCTTGGGCGGTCGCGCAGGGTCGTCCACCACGGACTTAAAGGCCGGCGCGCTTCGCCCGCGTGACCCGGCTTTCCGCGAAGCGATCGACCGAGAACCTGTCGTGCGGGACGCGCCGCAAGAAGCGCTCGGCGATCTCGTGAATGACGAGGTCGGGCCGGACCGTCTCGACGTAGCGCCAATCGATATTGGCGGACCAGATCACGTGCAGTTCGCGGAAGCTCTCGGCCAAGGTCGTCGCGAAGGTGTAGCCGAACTCGAGCGAGAACGAGTCGCCGAACAGCACGACCCGGCGCGGATCGAGGCCCGGCGCCTCGTTCACGTAGACGCTGCGCGACCCGACATAGAAACCGCCTTTGCCGTCGAGATCGCGCTCCTCTCGAAAACGTACCAGCGCGTTCGCCTCGATGCGCCGCGCCGTGAAGGCGAACTCGTAGGGTGTCCCGCGCTCCTGAACGGGCGGGTCGAGCTTGCGGCCGGTATCGAACAGATAATCCTGTGGTTCCCGCGCGATCGCGGCCGCGACGTTGGCGGCCGGCGCGAGATCGCAGGCGGCGCACACGGCCGCATACGCCGCGAGGCAGCCGGGGAAGGTCCAGTGCGTGTCCGTCTTGAAGAACACCTCGGTTCCGGACCTGGCGCGCTCGAGGGGTCCGAACAGGTCGACCCATGCCTCCGCCGCCCGCGACGTCCCGAGACGTTCGGCCAGCCGCCGACCGGGGGAGAGGCTCGGGTCGACGATCGGCGACGACAGACGGTCCGCCTCGATCGAGAGCTTGTCGGGCACGACGACCTCGATATATCGAGCGCCGAGCGCCGCAGCGCGCCTTGTCCTGCGCTCGACCAACCCCGTCCAGCGCCGTATCGTCCAGCGCATGCGCCAGTTATCGGCGTACAGGGCGGCCGTCTCGCGGCGCCGGCCGATCCAGAACAGCCACCCGTCGCGACCGACGTGAACGCCTGGGGGAACGCCACTCGCCATGGCGGTCCTCAGCGCCAAGTTAAGGTATGTGAAAACGGCCCAGGATAGGTCAGCCCGCCCTGAGGCCGGCCAGTATTCGCCGACATTCGACGAGATCATCGAGCGTGGCCCTGAGGCGGCCCGCATCCGCCTCGCCGAGGCCGGACCGGCCGATGACGATCTCGTCGTAGCGCTCCCGACCGGCCGATACGGCGCCTCGCGCATCCTCGTCGGGAAGAGCGATCGCATGCTCGGCGAGTTGCCCGGGCCGCTCGACCGCGATCCGATCGATCTCGTCGACCTCTGAGCCCAGCGCTGGCGCGAACGGCGGATCCTCCGGCTCGCCGCGCCCGACACCCTGGACGAAACGTGGTCCGTTCTCCTTCAGGATGCGCTGGACGCCCTTGATCGTGTAGCCCTGTCCATACAGGAGATGCCGGATGCCGCGCAGCAGCTCGACGTCGTCCGGACGGTAGTAGCGCCGTCCTCCGCCGCGCTTGAGAGGCCGGATCGGCGAGAAGCGTGTCTCCCAGAACCGCAGGACGTGCTGCGGGATGTCGAGGTCTTCGGCGACCTCGCTGATCGTCCGGAAGGCGTCGGGGCTTTTGTTCATCATGGCTGGGGTCAGTCGGCCTCGCTCACCGGTGGACCCCCGTTGATGCGCGATTTCAGCACGTTCGACGGCTTGAACACCATGACGCGCCGCGGCTCGATCGGCACCTCGACGCCTGTCTTCGGGTTTCGTCCGATTCGCTGTCCCTTGCTGCGCACCAGGAACGTGCCGAAGGATGAGAGCTTGACCATCTCGCCCCGTGCGAGACCGCTGCAGATCTCGTCCAGCACCTTCTCGACGAGCGCGGCCGATTCGCTGCGGGACAGACCAAGCTTCTGATAGACGGCCTCGCTGAGATCGGCCCGGGTGACTGTACGACCCGCCATGTTGCCCCCAACCGGCACTTAACCCAGGCGTATCTACCTGAGAACGACAGCTATTCCGCCGTCCCGGCCCGGTCAACCATAACGTTCGCGCTACCACCGCACGAGCGCGCTGCCCCAGGTGAAGCCGCCGCCGATCGCCTCCAGCATCACGAGATCACCCTCCCGGATGCGCCCGTCGCGCCGCGCGGCGTCGAGCGCCAGCGGGATCGAGGCCGCAGACGTATTGCCGTGCCGGTCCACCGTGATCACGACCTTCTCGGGCGCGATGCCGAGTTTCTCGGCCGACGCGTCGATGATGCGGCGGTTCGCCTGGTGGGGCACGAACCAGGCGAGGTCGTCGGGTCCCGTGCCGGTCGCGGCGAACGCCTCGTGCACCACGTCGATCACCTTGCCGACCGCGAACTTGAACACCTCCCGGCCCTGCATCCGCAGATGCCCGGTCGTACCGGTCGAGCCCGGACCGCCATCGACGTAGAGCTTGTCCCGGTAGCGGCCGTCCGAGCGGAGCTGGGACGTCAGCACGCCACGGTCGGCGGACGTTCCATCCCCCTCGCCTGCCTCCAGCACGATCGCGCCCGCCCCGTCGCCGAACAGCACGCAGGTCGTGCGGTCCTCCCAGTCGACGATGCGCGAGAAGGTCTCGGCCCCGATCACCAGCGCGCGCCGGTGCGAACCGGAGAGCAGGAACTTGTCCGCCGTCGCGACCGCGTAGACGAAGCCGGAGCAGACGGCCTGGAGATCGAAAGCCGCCCCGCCGTGGATGCCGAGTCCGTCCTGGATCTGCGTCGCGGTCGACGGGAAGGTGTAGTCGGGCGTCGAGGTCGCGCAGACGACGAGGTCGATGTCGGTGGCAGCAATGCCGGCATCGGCGAGCGCCGCCTGGGCAGCCCTGAGGCCGAGCGTCGAGGTGGTCTCGTCCGGCTCCGCGATGTGGCGCTGCCGGATGCCGGTGCGCTGGACGATCCAGGAATCGGATGTCGCCACCCGATCCTCCAGGTCCTTGTTGGTCACGACCGTGCGCGGCAGGTACGAGCCGCAGCCCCTCACGATCGATCGTCTGACGCCGGCCAAAACCTGGAGCTCCTCAGGCCGACGCGACCGAGGAGGTCTCGTCCAGCATGTCCCTGATCGTGCGCATCAGTTCATGTTGCGCCATGTCGTAGGCCACGTCGATGGCGCTGGCGAAGCCGAGCGCGTCGGCGCCGCCGTGGCTCTTGATGACGATGCCTTCGAGGCCGAGGAACACACCGCCATTGACCTTGCGCGGGTCCATCTTGTCGCGCAAGGCGTCGAACGCGCCACGCGCCAGGAGATAGCCGAGCCGCGCCCGCCAGGTGCGGTTCATCGCGGCGCGGAGGTAGGCGGCGATCTGCTTCGCGGTGCCCTCGGCGGTCTTCAGCGCGATGTTGCCGGTGAACCCCTCGGTCACCACGACATCGACCGTGCCGCGCCCGAGGTCGTCGCCCTCGACGAAGCCGTGATAGGCGAGACCGGGAAAGTTCGCCTCGCGCAGGGTGCGGTTCGCCTCGCGGACGATCTCGACGCCCTTCACCTCTTCCGTCCCGACATTGAGCAGCCCGACCGTCGGCCGCTCCGTGTCGAAGACGATGCGGGCCATCGCGGCCCCCATGATCGCCATGTCGACGAGGTGGGCCGCGTCCGCCCCGACCGTTGCGCCGACGTCGAGCACGATCGATTCGCCCCGCATGGTCGGCCAGATCGCCGCGATGGAGGGGCGTTCGATATGCGCCATCGTCTTGAGGCAGACCTTGGACATCGCCATGAGCGCGCCCGTGTTGCCGGCCGAGACGGCGGCATCCGCCTCCCCGTCGCGCACCGCCTGGATCGCCTTCCACATGGAGGATTTCCAGCGCCCCGTCCTCAGGGCATGACCCGGCTTCTCGTCCATGGCGACCGAGATCTCGGCGTGGCGAACCTCGCTCGCGGCCTCGAGCTTCGGGTGACCGGCGAGGATCGGCCGGATCACGGCCTCGTCGCCCACGATGAGGAAGCGCATCTCCGGATGACGCTCCAGAGCCAGGGCCGCGCCGGGCACCACGATGGCGGCGCCCGCATCGCCTCCCATGGCGTCGAGCGAGATACGGACCGGGTGCGGCATTGGCTCGTGGATCGTTGCGGAGGCGCGGAACCTACAGCCTCCCCCCCGGACCGCAACCGCTTTCTCCGGTCAGGCGTCCGCGTCGGGCCCTGCGTGCCGACGCGCCAGCACCGCGAACGGGCTGTCGGCGGGCTCTCCCTCGGCATCGGACGCGAAGGTCACGCCCGGCTTCTTCGGGTAGGGATGGAGCCCGAGCGCCAGGAATTCCGACGCGATCGACCCGAGATCGATCCGGCCGTCGACGATCTCGTCCGGGGCATCGGGATCGACCTCGACCTCCTGCTCGACCGTGGCGTTGCGCCGGGGCGGCGCGGCCTCGACGAACTGCACCTCGACATCCTCGTCGAGGATCGAATCGAACGGGTCGAGCGTGACCACGCAGGTCTGGGTGATGTCGGCCGTGACCCGCCCGGTCACGCCGAGCCGGCCGTGGGCCCAGGCCAGCCGAAACCGCGCCTCCAGCCGGCGCAGGCCGTCGAGCCCGAGATCGGCCTTCAGCGCCGCGCATTCCTCCGGCGTCGCCGACACGCGCACCTCCCGTCCCTCCTGGGGCAGCGAGGTCACGATGACGGACCGGGAGAACGGGCCGACGCCGTCAGCGATCATCGCACCGCGTCCGGCGCGGCGTCGGCGAGGACGGACGCGAAGGGCGGTCCGGCGAGGATCGCGCCGAAATCCGCTCCCGCAAGGACGCGTTCCCCCGCGAGAAGCGCCATCGAGACGTGCCGCAGCCCGCCGGGCTCGGCCTCGGGCAGGCGCGACGCGATCTCGGTCGCGAGCGCGTCGGGGTCGCCCCGGTCGAGCACGGGATCGTAGCGGCTCGTGCGGTCGTAGAAGGCGCGCGCGAGCTTCTTCATGCGCTTCGGCACGCCGAAATCGCCGACGCCCGTCTCGCGCAGCGCGATCTCGAGATGCGCGAAGACGGCGTCGATCAGCTCCTGAGCGGCGTCGCCCGCCGGATCGGGCAATCGCCGCAAGCGCCGCAGCACGAGCAGGACGTGCAGCGTCAGCGACTCGAACCGGCCCTCGACCGTGTCGGGAAAGCCGCCCGGCCCGTAAAGCGCGGGATCGCGCGAGGCCGCCACGACGCGCGTGTGCATCTCCCCGATCGCGTTGCCCGAACGCCGCCGCCACAACCCGAACATCCGACCTTACTCGCCTCCGCGCTTGCCTTGTCAAAGCCGCAACCTGCCGCTAGGGCACCGTCGCATTCCGGACAAGCTCCGGGCCGCATCGAGGACACCATGCCGCGTCGAAATCTCCGCTCCGTGTCCCGCACCGTCCTGGTCACGGCGCTCGGCCTGTCGCTGTCGGGGTGCCTCGTGGGCGAGGATCTGCACAAGGGCTACGTGATCGACGAGCGCGCGGTCTCCCAGATCAAGCCGGGCATGAACCCCGAACAGGTGCTGCAGACGCTCGGTACCCCGACTACCGTCTCCACGGTCGGCAACAAGAGCTGGTACTACATCAGCCAGACCCAGAACCGGACGCTCTACTTCCTGGGTGAGCGCGTGACCGATCAGCGTGTGACGGCGGTCTATTTCACGCCCGCCTTCAAGGTGGAGCGGATCGCACTCTACGGCTTGGAAGACGGCAAGGTGTTCGACTTCATCTCGCGCCGCACGGAAGCCGGCGGCAACGAGGCGAACTTCGTGAGCCAGCTCTTCCGGGGCCTCGGCACGTTCATCCCGAACAGTT
>CAXUHE010000200.1:0-7147 GCA_964250725.1 uncultured Enterovirga sp.
CCGCGCGGCCCTGCCGGTCGTAGGTGAAGGGCGAGGAGCCGGCCTCGCGGAACGCCGCCTCGGTGGTCGCGTCCGCCTTCACGAAGATCTCGCCGTCGATCACGATCGCGAAGATGCGCCCGTCACGGTAGAGTCCCATGCCACCGAACATGCGGCGGACCGCGATCCCGCCGAACTCGCGGAAGACCTCCCGGACGTCCTCCGGAGACACGCAGCCCGTCGGACGTCAGGCGCTCGCGCCGACCATCTCGGCCGCGACGGGCGTGATCGCGACGGATTCGCCGCAGCCGCAGGCGGAGGTCTGGTTCGGGTTCTTGAACACGAAGCCCGACGACATCTTGGTCGTCTCGAAATCCATCTCGGTCCCGAGCAGGAACAGCACGGCCTTCGGGTCGATCAGGACCTTGACGCCCTTGTCCTCCACGACCTCGTCGAGGGGACGGATCTCGTCCGCATATTCCATCGTGTAGGACATGCCCGCGCAGCCGCCGTTCTTCACGCCGACGCGCAGGCCCGCGACCGGCTTATCGGAGCGGGCCATGATGGACTTCACGCGATCGGCGGCTGTGTCGGTCAGGGTGACGACCTTGAAGCGGGACACGGGCATGTGGGAGCTCTCTCGCGGGCCGTCGCGCGGCCCTTGTGCGCTGTCCTTATGTAACGCCGAACCGCGATCTTTCAAAGCCGGAGGCGGCATCGGTCCGCGCGAGAGGGTTGCGGTCGCCGCGACGGCGGCCCAGAAGCACCCGCGGGCGGCCGCCTTCGCGAGCCGGGACGGGCATCATGACGGACGCGCTCACGGACGAGTTCAAGCAGGCCATGCGACGGCTCGCCTCCACGGTCGCGATCGTCACGGCCGAGCACGAGGGCGAGTGGTACGGCATGACCGCGACCGCAGTGACCTCCGCCTCCGCCGATCCGCCCGCGCTCGCGGTGGGAATCAATCATTCGGCGAGCATCCACGTGCCGATCACCGCCTCGGGCCGGCTGTGCGTCAACCTGCTGCGCACCCGTCACGACACCCTGGTGGCGCCGTTCTCGGGCAGGACGAGCCGGTCCGAACGATTCGACCACGGGGATTGGCTCAACGATGACGGCCTGCCTTACCTGGCGGACGCGCAGGTGAGCTTCTTCTGCCGCGTCGAGGCGAAGCTCGCCTACGGCAGCCACACGCTGTTCGTGGGGCGGATCGAGCGTCTGGTGGTCGATCCATCGATCGAGCCGCTCATCTGGCAGGACGGCCGGATGGCGATGACGGCGGCCCTTCCCGAGCCTCCGCCCGCCGAGGGACCGGAGGAGTGACCGGGGTTTGCGTCGCACGTCACTCCGATCTGACGACCGGCTTGGCGCGCCCTCGGCGCCTGTTCTCCAGATAGGCATTCACCACGGATCGAAGCAGGCCGGGGGGCACAGTCCCATAGACGAAGGTCGTGGGCCGGCGCCCGGGGATCGGCCTAACGTCCGGACCCGGCCACGAGAACTCGTTCGCCTCGCTCACCACGATCCAGTGCGGCGCGTCGTCGAGCCCCAGGGCCGACCGGACGATGTCAGGCAGGATCACGGCCTCTGCTGGCCGTATCGGATGAGAGTGGGTGATCGCGACCGCGAGAACCCGTGATTGATTGCCCGACGCCGCGACCGCGAGGGCCAGGACGAGGCTCGGCCGATCTTTGCGACCATCCTCTCGGCCGGCATCCGCCTCGGAGGACCACAGATACGAGTATCTGATCACCGTTCCCGGTGCGGGCGGAAGCACCCGCCGATCAGTCCTGAGCGGTCTTGGCCACGGGATCGGCCGCCAGATCGGCCGAGAGTTTTTCGAGTGCGCAGACCCACTCGTCCGGCGTGTCCTCGGCCCGGAAAGTCACGCGGTCGCGAGACTTCAGCCGATTGTACTCCTCGAACGATAGGAGGACGTTGCGGGGGCGTCCGTTCTTCGTCACCACCACGGGCCTCGTCAGGGACACCTCGGAATAATGCGAGAATTCCTGAGCGATGCTGGCCGCCGATGCGGTCAGCGGAGGTTGCTGCGCCATGACGGCTCCGATGCGTGTTCGTCTTGATCATGCGTAGCGCGATCGAATGTGTCCAGAGACGCCGCCACTCGCAGGCTGAGGAACTCCGAACTTGAGCGACACGCCTCCCCTCCTCCTGCGCCCGACGGAGCCCGGCGACCTCGACCGCCTCCACGCGCTCTCGCTAGAGGCCGCCTGGCCGCACTCCCGCGAGGATTGGCGGTTCATGTCGGGGCTCGGCCACGGGATCGCGGCCTGCGACGAGGCCGGCAGGGTCGGCGGCTGCGCGTTCTGGTGGCCGCAAGGCGAGACAGCGGGCAGCGTCGGGATGGTGATCGTGACGCCGGCGCTCCAGGGCCGCGGCACCGGGCGGCGGCTGATGCGCGTCATCCTCGAGCAGGCCGGGCCGCGCCGTCTCCTCCTCAACGCGACGCCGGACGGCCGGCGCCTCTACGAGCAGGAGGGTTTCGTCGCGACCGGGACGGTGCGCCAGCACCAGGGGATCGCCTCGCCCCGCCCTATGGCGCCGGACGGGCACGTGAGGCCGATGACCGGCGCGGACCGGGACGCGGTGCTGGCGCTCGACGCCGCGGCAACGGGCGCGGACCGGAGCCGGATGCTCGACGCGCTCGCGGCCGAGTCGCGGGGCGATGTTCTCGACGATCGCGGGACCATCACGGGCTTCGCCTTCGCGCGGGCCTTCGGGCGCGGTCATCTTCTCGGGCCGCTGATCGCGCCCTACGACGATGCCGCGATCGCCCTCGCGGGGCCCTCGCTCACCCGGCACACGGGCGCGTTCCTGCGCGTCGACACACCCGTCGCCGGGAGCGCGTTCCCGGTCTTTCTCGCCGCGTCGGGGCTCGTCCCGGTCGACGAGGCGCTGACGATGATGCGCGGTGGGAGTCCCGAACCGCAGGGGCCCGCGCCTATCTACGCGCTCGCCGCCCAGGCGCTCGGCTAAGGCTCGAACAGCTTGTCGAGCGGGTGCTCGGCCTTATGGATCGGCGTCTTGATGACGATGTAGCTGAAATACTTCGAGATGCCGCTATTGCGCTCCAGCAGGCCCTCGATGATGTCCTGGTAGTGGCTGAGCCCGCGCGTCACGAACTTGACCAGGTAATCGTAGCCGCCGCTGACGAGGTGGCACTCCATCACCTCCTCGATGCGACGGAGCGCGGTCTCGAAGCGCACGAAGTACTCCTTCGTGTGGTCCGCGAGCGTGATCTCGGTGAAGACAGTCACGGTCTCGCCGAGCTTGGCGAGATTCAGCTGCGCGCCATAGCCCGAGATGTAGCCCGCCTGTTCCAGCCGCTTCACCCGCAGGAGGCAAGGACTCGCCGAAAGGCCGACCGCGTCCGCGAGGTTGACGTTGGTGACCCGGCCGTTGCGCTGGAGCTGGGCCAGGATCTTCATGTCGATCCGGTCGAGCTTCATGCTCTTCGCTCAGGCGACGGGAATCGAGTTGGGCGAACGGCCGAAGGGAGATCTGCTTGCACGACGATGCGGGCGGATGCAAAAATCGTACAAGATCGTTCCGCACGTCTGCCGCTTCGTTGATGCCATGGACGGCGTCCCGCGGCGCCGGCCCTCGAACTACGGTCGGGTACGCCCTCTGGGCTCTGGAGCATCAGGCATGACGAAGCGCATCACGACCGATGTCCCGGCGCTCGGAGCGCTCGACGCCGCCCTCGTGGAGAACGCGATCCGGCGCGGGGCCTCGCGGCGCGACCTCCTCGCCTGGCTCGGCGCGGCGGGGATGGGCGCGATGGCGGGCGCCTCGCTCATCGGCAGCACGACCCGCGCGCTGGCCGACACACCGAAGAAGGGCGGCAAGGTCCGCATCGCGGGTTTCGCGACGTCGACCACCGACACGCTCGACCCCGCCAAGGGGTCGAACTCGACCGACTACTCGCGCCAGACCATGTTCTACAACGGGCTGACCTATCTCGACGAGAGCCTGACACCGCAGCTCGAGCTCGCGGAGTCGATCGAGAACGACAAGGCGACGCTCTGGACGATCAAGCTGCGGCGGGACGTGCGCTTCCATGACGGTTCGCCGCTGACCGCCGCCGACGTCGTCTATTCGCTGGCCCGCCACAAGGACCCGGCGGTCGCCTCGAAGGCGAAGTCGCTTGCCGACCAGATCGCCGAGGTGAAGGCGAGCGGCCCCAGCGAGGTGCAGATCCGCCTCGCGGCGCCCAACGCCGACCTGCCGGTCATCTTCGGCGTCTCCCAGTTCCTCATCGTCAAGGACGGGACGACCGACTTCAAGCTCGCGAACGGCACGGGCCCCTACAAGTGCAAGTCCTTCGAGCCGGGCGTGCGCTCGATCGCGGTGCGCAACGACGAGTACTGGCGCCCAGGCAGGCCCTATCTCGACGAGATCGAGTTCTTCGGCATCAGCGATGCGGCGGCGCGCGTGAACGCGCTGCTCTCGGGCGACGTCCAGGCGATCATGACCGTGCCGCCGACCTCGGCGCGCCAGATCCAGTCGACCGCGGGCCTCAAGCTCTTCGAGACGAAGTGCGGCACCTATACCGACCTCGTCATGCGGACGGACGCGAACCCGGCGAGCAATGCCGACTTCGTCGCGGCGATGAAGTACATGTTCGACCGCCAGCAGATGAAGAGCGCGGTGCTGCGCAATTTCGGCCAGATCGGAAACGACCACCCGGTCGACCCGACGAACCGCTATTTCAACGCCGACCTGCCGCAGCGCCCCTACGACCCCGACAAGGCGAAGTTCCACCTCGGCAAGGCCGGCATGGCGGGCGCGTCCTTCCCGGTCACGGTCTCCCCGGCGGCCACCAATTCCGAGCAGATGGCGCAGGTGCTCCAGCAGAGCGCGAAAGCCGTCGGCCTCAACCTCGACCTCAAGCGCGTGCCAGCCGACGGCTATTGGACGAACCAGTGGATGAAGCAGCCGCTCGGCTTCGGCTCGGTCAACGCCCGACCCTCGGCCGACCTCGTCTTCACGCTGTTCTTCAAGTCGGACGCGGCCTGGAACGAGTCCGGATGGAAGAACGAGAAGTTCGACCAGCTCGTCGTGGCGGCCCGCGGCGAGCCGGACGACAAGAAGCGCAAGGCCATGTACGGCGACCTGCAGGCCATCGTCAGCGAGAGCGGCGGCATCGGCATCCCGATCTTCAACAACTCGCTCGACGCGCATAGCGACAAGCTCAAGGGCCTGACCCCGATCCCGCTCGGCAACCTCATGGGATACAACTTTGCCGAGCACATATGGCTCGACGCCTGAGCCCCGGGGGCGTACAGACCAGCTGAGCGGTCTTGAGCCCCCTCGCGAAGCTCGTCGCGTGGCGCGTGCTGATCGCGCTCGGCACCCTGCTCTTCGTCTCGGTGGCGGTCTTCGCCGCGACCGAGATCCTCCCCGGCGACGTCGCCGAGGTGGTGCTGGGCCAGAGCGCCACGCCGGAGGCCGTCGCGGGCCTGCGCGCCGCGCTCCACCTCGATCAGCCGGCGCCGATGCGCTACGCGATCTGGCTCGGCGGCCTCCTCACCGGCAACCCGGGCAAGTCGCTGGTCAACGGGCTCCCGGTCGCGGAGCTGATCGGCGGCCGGCTGCCGAACTCGGTCCTGCTGGCGGCGCTGGCGACGCTCGTCTGCGTGCCGCTGGGCCTGGGGCTCGGCATCGCGTCGGCCGCGATGCGCGGCTCCGCCTTCGACCGCACGACCAGCGTCGTGACCCTCTCGGTGATCTCGGTGCCGGAGTTCTTCGTCGCGACGGTCGCGGTCCTGGTCTTCGCGGTGCAGTTGCGCTGGCTGCCCGCGCTCTCCTTCTCGCCGCGGCTCGATTCGCCGCTCGCGTTCATCCGCGTCTTCACGCTGCCCGTCCTGTCGCTCTCCTTCATCGTGGTCGCGCAGATGATGCGGCTGACCCGCGCCGCGCTGATCGACGTCATGCGCCAGCCCTATGTCGAGATGGCGCGCCTCAAGGGGGCCGGCCGCGCGCGTGTCGTGCTCCGCCACGCGATCCCGAACGCGATCGGCCCGATGGCGAACGCCGTCGCGCTCAGCCTCTCGCACCTCCTCGGGGGCGCGATCGTGATCGAGACGATCTTCAACTATCCGGGCCTCGCGCGCCTCCTCGTCGACGCGGTCGCGACCCGCGACATGCCGCTCGTCCAGGCCTGCGCGATGATCTTCTGTGCGGCCTACCTCCTCATGGTGCTGGTCGCGGACATCGCCGGCATCGTGTCGAACCCGAGGCTGAGACTCCGGTGAGCGGGCAGGAGGCGACCGCGATCCGGGCCGCCCCAGTTGCCCGGAGCCGCCGCAGGCCGCCCGTGCCATGGCTCGGGTGGGTCGGGGGCGCGATCGTGGCGTTCTGGATCGCGGTGGCGCTCGCCGCCCCCTGGATCGCGCCGCACGATCTCGGCGCCATCATCGACGAGGACGTGTTCGGCGGGGTGAGCCGGGCGATGCCGCTCGGCAGCGACGTGCTCGGTCGCGACGTGCTCAGCCGGATCATCTACGGCGCGCCGCTGACGATCGGGATCGCGCTCGCCGCGACGCTGCTGGCGGTCGCGATCGGGGGCGCGCTCGGCATGGTGGCGGCTGTCGTCGGAGGTGTCGTCGACGCGCTCCTCTCCCGCTTCCTCGACGCGCTGATCTCGATCCCGAGCCTGCTCTTCGGCCTCGTGGCGGTGGCGGCGCTCGGCGCCTCGATCCCGGTCCTGATCGGGACGGCCGCGGTGATCTACATCCCGGGCGCCTACCGGATCTGGCGGGCGCTCGCCGTGAACGTGAACACGCTCGATTTCGTGCAGGTGGCGCGCGCCCGGGGCGAGTCGACGCCCTATCTCGTGCGCGAGGAGATCCTGCCCAACATCGTCGGCCCCGTCCTGACCGATCTCGGCCTGCGCTTCGTCTTCGTGGTGCTGCTCCTCTCGAGCCTGAGCTTCCTCGGCCTCGGCATCCAGCCGCCGAACGCCGACTGGGGCTCGCTCGTGCGGGAGAACATCACGGGCCTCAGCTACGGGGCGCCGGCCGCGATCATGCCGGCCGTCGCGCTCGCGACCCTCACGGTCGGGGTGAACCTGCTCGTCGATAACATGCCGGGCCGCCGAAGGTGATGAGACTCGCCGCCCTGATCCCTCCCCTGCAGGGGAGGG
>CAXUHE010000201.1:0-7127 GCA_964250725.1 uncultured Enterovirga sp.
GACGAACGGCGTCCTCGCCCGGGTGGCGGACTGGTCCGACCGCAGCCCCGTGAGCCAGCCCGCGGCCCCGTCGAGCGCGCGCCCGAGCGGTTCGACCTTGCGGACGCCGCAGCAGGCCTGCCGCGCCTTGATCGAGCGCCGGAAGCCGAGCGGCCCGTCGGCGAGGAGAAGCGCCTCCAGCGCCGGTCCGTCCGGCGCCAGCGCCTTGATGGGGATCCGGTAGCGCTCCTCCGTCTCGGCCCAGAGATCGAGGGTCTCGCCGAAGAGGCGGCCCGTATCGAGCGTCAGGACGTCGACGTCGATGCCCGCCTCCACGACCGCGTGCGTGAGCGCCTGGTCCTCGAGCCCGAAGCTCGTGGTGAAGACGAGACGGCCCGGTATGCGGGCCCGCACGTGCCGCAGCCTCGCCGACAGGTCGAGCGGGCCGAGGTCGCCCTCCAGGCCGGGCAGGTCGAGGGCGGGGGGTTGCATCGTAGATCCGGGAATGCGGCCGGAAGGCCGGTATGCAGGAGCCTGCTCGTCAGGCCGCAGCCTGCTCGTCAGGCCGCGATGGGTCGTGTCAGCCGGGCGTCGAGCGACATCGAGCTCGGAGCAACTCCGCACGGGCGAGGCGCAGTCGGGAGACGCTGGACCTCATGGCGACGGCTCGATACCGATCATCTCTGTGAATGCATCTCTATCAATGCTTGTCGCACCCATCTGAAATATAACACTATAGTGACGAAATCGCGTGAATTCGTCAACGAAAGGCATCTTGCAAAGATCGACGCCGCGAGGGTGGATCCGTCTCTACTTCGACGGTCAGGAGGAAATTTCCGCTTTTGCCGTCCCGGGACCTTGCCCGTCAGGCGCGGAGGTGGTCAGCCTCTCGGCGATCACGAGGAGGGCGGATGCGCGACGAGGCGAGCCGGGACTGCCGACGCGGCCGGGCGGGACGACAGGCAATCGAGCGTGCGCATGGGTGAGGAGCATGATTGAGGAGAAGGACCCGATCGCGGTGATCGGTGCCGGGTTCTCCGGCACCATGACGGCGCTCCACCTCCTGTCCTCGGTCCCCGGGCGGCGCGTCCTGCTGTGCGAGCGCGGCCCGACCTTCGCGCGGGGCGCCGCCTACGGCACCGAGGATCCCGGGCACCTCCTCAACGTTCGGGCGGGCAACATGAGCGCCTTCCAGGACCGGCCGGACCACTTCGTGGATTGGCTCGCGACGGCGGACGAGGCGCGCTCGGATCATCGGCACGAGACGTCCGTCGGCCTGTTCGTGTCCCGGGCGCTGTACGGCCGCTACCTGACGTCGCTCGTGACGACCGAGCTCGGCGGGGCCGAGGGTGCGCGCCGGCTGCGCATCGTGCCGGACGAGGCGGTCGCCCTGCGGGGCGTCGAAGGAGGCGGCTTCGACCTGCGACTCGCAGGCGGGCGCTCCCACCGCGTCGCCGGGGCGGTCATCGCGGCCGGCAATCTCGCGGCGCCCGGATCCGGGTCGCCGGGCGCGATCGTGCCCGATCCGTGGGCGGTCCGGTTCACGGACGGGCTGGTCGCGGGCGTGCCGGTAGTGGTGCTCGGCACGGGCCTCACCATGGTGGACGTCGTCACGAGCCTCTTCTCGTCCGGCTTCGCGGGACCCGTCCTGGCGATCTCGCGGCGAGGCCTCCTGCCCCGTATGCACGCGCCCGCGGCTTCCTGGCCGCTATCCCACGTCGATCCCTCGGCCGAGGAACCCCTGAGCGGCCGGCTCCGGGCGGTCCGCCGCGAGGTGCAGGAGGCCGCTGCCGCGGGACGTCCCTGGCAGAGCGTGGTCGACGCGCTCCGGCCGTTCACCGCCGGGCTCTGGCGAGCCATGAGCGAGGCGCAGCAGGCCCGCTTCATCCGCCATCTGAGGCCGTGGTGGGACGTCCATCGCCATCGCATGGCGCCTCCCGTCGGGCAGCACCTGCACGGGCTCGTCGAGCAGGGCCACCTGCGCGTGGCGGCGGGCCACCTGTGCTCCATGCACGAGACGGGTTCTGGCGGTGTCGCGGTGCGGTGGCGCGCGCGCGGCCAGGCCGGTATGGAGGAGGTCGCGGCGCAGCGCGTGATCATGGCCACGGGAGCCGTCAAGGTCGACGGGGCGCGGGACGCGCTGCTCGACGGGCTGCTGCGATCGGGACTGGCGCGTGTCGACCGGCACGGATTGGGCCTCGACGTGACGGACGAGCTGCAACTCGTCGGGGAGGGCGGCGAGGCCGTCCCCGGCCTGTGGGCGATCGGGCCGATCGTGCGCGGCGCGTTCTGGGAGTGCACCGCGGTGCCCGACATCCGCTCGGACGCCCGGCGGCTCGCGACGCAGGTCGCGCGCAGCCTAGCCAGCTGACAATCGCGGGGGAGCGTCGCGACGTCTGCCGTGTGTCGACTTCCGCGGTCGCCAAGGACGACAGGGTCGCGCGAGCAGGTGGACGGCTTCGGCATGGGCGATTGCTGGAGGAGGAGTTCGACCGCGACCCGCTCCAGCTCCGCACGGTTCGTGACGTAGGTAGCGGAGCGGCGCCGCTCTCCGGTCCCGAGGGTGCATCACTCAGAACGGGCCGTAGGCCCGAGAGCTGCCGAGCTGGTCGCGGCGGTCCCACCGGCCGGTGCCGTCATACACAAAGGCCGTGTCATAGAGGTAGGCGGTGGTGCAGGCATGCTGCGGAAGCAGGAGCACCTGCATGCCGGCGACGAGGTGATCGGCCTCCACGACCGTATGCTCCTCGTTCATGAGCCTGATCGCTCCGTCCCACCGGAAACGCATATTGAGAGGCTTGTCGGGGGAGATCGCCTTGCAGCCCGCATCGAGCGTCGCCGTGCCGTTTCGCGTCGACATGACGGTCGCCAGCACGAACGCCGCGGGTTGCCAGCCGAGATGGGCGAGCTCGACATCGTGCTGCGCGCTCGAATAGGTCCAGCTGCCGGGCGACACGAAGGCGGCCGCATCCGCGGGCCACAGGTCGAACGTGTAGCTGCACCCGGCGATGGTTTCGAGAGGCGAGTGTCCAGTCGTGACGGCGGCGGAGAGCCCGCGCACCCTCTCCGCGAGAGACGCGACGATCTCCGCACGCTCCTCGCGGGTTCCCTTGACGTGACCGTCATAGAGGTGCCAGCCGAGCATCCGGCCCTCGGCCGCGATACGGTCGGCCAGTTCGACCGCGCGTTCGTCCATCGGCACGCCAGTCCGGCCGAAATCCGGATCGAGGTCGACATGGAGCCCGACATTCCGGTCGCCGTCCTCCAGCGCCCGCCGCCAGAGATCCCAGCCGAAGCCGGAATCGACGAGGGCGGAGATGGAAGCATCCGGAAAGCGGCGGGCTACGGCGAGGCAATCGGCGACATTGCTCTCGTTGGCGGTAGCGTAAGCCCAGGTCACGTGACGCGCGCCCGCGGCCAGCGCCATTTCCAGTTCGGCCGTCGAGGCTGCCTTGAACCGGGTCACGCCATGCCCGATCAGAAGCTTGACGATCCACGGCGCGCGATGTGTCTTGAGGTGCGGCATGAACCGGCCGACGCCGCCGCACGCCGTCACGGTCCGCTCCAAATTATGAAGGACGCGGTCCTCATAGATGATGAAAGCGGGCGTCGAGATGCCCTTTGGGGGCATGTCGATACCAGTCATCGTCGGTCCCGGGTTGTTGGAGGAACACACAGTATGGCCGCGGTCAGGCGAGGGCGGCCGAAGGCGGGGTTCCGGCCAAGCCGAAAAGCCGCTGGATGTTGCCGCCAAGCACGGCATCCATCTCGGACCCCGCGAGGAACGTGCAGTAGGTCTTCACGTAGTCGAGGGATTGCTTGTACGTGCAGAAGCGCTCGACATTCGGCGCATCGCTGCCCCAGACGAGCTTCGAGGCGCCGAAGAGGTCGTGCATGCCCCTGATGAAGGCCTGGGCCTCAGGATATGGATAGTCCCATCGGCCTCCCCAGGTGATCGGGAACATGATCTCGATGAGCAGATTCTCGTGCCGGTAGGTCTGGAGGACTTCGTCCGGGAAGTCCCACCGACTGCTCCCGCCGAAGAGGTAGGGCAGCGTGTGGCCGACGCCGCCCAGCGTCGTCATCAGGCCGCAGACGAGCCCGCGAAGCCAGGGATGGCCGCGCCCGCTCAGCAATCCGTCGTCCGACAGGGCTTCGGCGAACCCCATCGAGATCCCGGCCCCGATCGAGGCCGCCATCCCGACCAGCAAGGCGTCCCAGCTGTTCTGGGTCGCAAAGGCGGCCGCGAAGACCGGCGCGAGCGTCGAGACCGAACCGTCCATCAATCCCGCGAGGCGGCCACACCTCCCGACGATATCCACAAGCGGGCACGAGTGCGCTGCGGGTGCGCCTATCCGGTAACGGACCGGAAACCACCGATCACGATGATCCGGCCGGCCTCCTAGTTGGAACGGCTATGCCGGATAAAGTCGAAGACATGCGCAACGAGCATGACCGCCTGAACTCCCTTGAGCGCTACGACATTCTCGACACGCCTCAGGAGGAAGCATTCGACAGGATCACCCGATTGGTTCGTCATGTCTTTGACGTGCCGATGTCGACGATCACGTTCATCGATGGTCATCGGCAGTGGTTCAAATCCCGGCAGGGCGTAGCGGCCTGCGAGGGTGACAGGGGACCCGCGCTTTGCGCCGCAGCGATCGCCCAGGACGAGCCGCTCGTCATCCCGAACACCCTGGCCGACCCACTCTTCGCCACGAACCCCCTCGTGACGGGTGAGCCGCATGTCCGCTTCTACGCGGGCGTTCGGCTGTGCACTCCAGACGGTCAGAACATCGGAACGCTCTGCGCGGCGGATACCCGACCGCGCGACTTCGGCATGGGTCATGTGGCGGCTCTTTCGGATCTCGCCAAGATCGTCATGAGCGAACTCGAACTCAGGCTGCTCGCGACGACGGATGGTCTGACCGGAGCCCTGTCCCGCCGAGGCTTCCGCGAGGAGGCCGACCGTGCCGTCGCACTCGCGCTGCGGCACCGTTACGACCTCAGTGCCATCGTGTTCGACCTCGATCACTTCAAGGGGATCAACGACACGCACGGTCACCCGACTGGCGATATCGTTCTGCGGGAGACCATCGCGACGTGCAAAGAGCTGCTGCGGAAATCCGATCTGATCGGTCGGATCGGCGGCGAGGAGTTCGCGGTTCTCCTGCCTCAAACCCAGCTCGCGGCTGCCGTGGATGTCGCCGAGAAGCTCCGGAGCGCGGTCGCGCACCAGCGCCTGCACGCCTCATCCGGAGCGTTCGCCATCACGGCGAGCTTCGGGGTCACGGGTCTCGATCCGACCGTCATCGATATCGACAGCCTGCTCCAGCGAGCCGACGTTGCCCTCTACGACGCGAAGGCGTCTGGGCGGAACCGCTGCGTCGCCTGGACGCCGGGCGAGAACGTGACGCCGAGCATCACCCGACGCGTCTTCAAGGCCGGACGGATCTCGCTCGACGGCGGCCAATCGTTCGGTTGCACGGTCCGTACTCTGTCGGACAGCGGAGCCAGTATCGACGTCGTCAGTTCGGCGGACATCCCGGATCTCGTCAGATTGCAGATCGAGGCGGACGGATTCTCTTGACTGTGCCGGGTTACAAGTAAGACGGCGCGTCATCTCGACCTTGAGTTCTCCTGATGACGCGCTGCTCGACCGTCCGGTTCGTCGAGAAAGATGACGAGGCGCGGCCACGCGGGTTGTTGCGCGTCAGCCCTGGATGATCGGCGCGACGCTGGCGAGCCCATGTGCGAGCAGGGTGCGATCTGACCGTGGCGGGATGCCCGGCACAATCGCCTCGCCCAGGCCGAACGTGTCGACGGAGCGCTCTAGGCTGCCGCCCGCTCGCTCGGGGCCATCCACTCGGCGAGAAGGGCGGCCGCCATGGGTTTGCCCATGTGGTAGCCCTGTCCTTCGTCGCATCTCAATGATGCCAGCAGGTCGTAGGTCGCCTGATCCTCGATGCCCTCGGCGACGACCCGATATCCGAGGTCGTGCGCCATGGCGATCATCGTACGCACAAGCGTCGCATCCGCCGCGGACTTCATGAGGTCGGTGATGAAGGCGCGATCTATCTTGAGAACCGACACCGGCAAGCGCTGCAAGTAGGCAAGATTGCTGTACCCGGTTCCGAAATCGTCGATGGCGATGTCGACACCGTGGGCTTTGATACGGCCGAGTTGCGCGATGACCCGATCGGGGTCTCGCGCGACCGAGCTCTCCGTGAACTCAAGTTCGATGAGGCTCGGCTCCAGACCGGCGCGGCCGATCTCCGCGAGCAGCCGATCGGCGAAATCCGGCTCGTCCAGGTTCACGGCCGACGCGTTGATCGAGACGCTGATGTTCCGGCCGGACGCGCTCCACGTCGCGGCCTGCCGGACGGCGTTCGCCACGACCCAGTCCGTCATCGGTCGCACGAGCGCCGTGCGCTCGATCAGCGGGATGAACTCGCCCGGCGGCACGTTGCCGAGCGTCGGATGCTCCCACCGCAGCAGGGCCTCGACGCCGGACAGCTCTCCTGTCGCCATATCGATCCGAGGCTGGAAGACGAGGCGGAGTTGGGTGTCGGAGGCGAGAGCGGCCCCGAAATCACTCAGCAGCGCGAAGATGCGCGCCTTGCGGTCGGCCTGCGCGGGATCGAAATCGGCTCGGTTCTCCGGCGACGTTCTGGCGTCCTCCACGGCGCCGAGCAGGCAGCGCAGGATCAGTTGCGGCTGAGCGTCGCCGAGCGTGAAAGTGTAGCAACCGACGGCCGGGTTCAGCGAGACCGGAACTCCCTCGCACGGCACGGGCGCGGCCAGTGCCGCGAGAATGCGTACGTCCAGCGGACCGCCGACCAGCTGTTGCGCGCTCGGGAGGACGACGCATCGCATCTGCCCGACATGGTACAGCTTGAAGCCATCCCCGAGCTTGCCCTTCAGGGTCCCGATTGCCGCCCGGACCAGGGCGTCCGGGTGGTTCGTACCGAGGACGCTGAGGGCCTGTGCGACTTCTGCGGGCGGCAGGAACTCGACGAGCGCGGCGGCGTGATGCCGGCCGGGGTGCAGCCGGCCGAGATCGTCGAGATCCTCGAAGAGCTGGTGCTGGTTGGCGTAGCCGCTGGTCGCGTCGACCCGCCCGATCGTGTTCTGAAGGTCGATCTGGC
>CAXUHE010000202.1:0-7042 GCA_964250725.1 uncultured Enterovirga sp.
GCACCTTCTGGGTCGCGGTCAGCTCGCCGTCGTCGTGGTCGAGCTCCTTCTGGAGGATCACGAAGCGGCGCACGTTCTCCACCCGGGCGAAGCGCCCGTTGGTCTCGTCGACGATGCCCTGGACGAGGTCGCGCACCTCCGGCAGCAGGGCGAGCGAGCGGTAGTTCGTGTAGGTGAGGTCGCGCTCCTGCGCCCAGCGGCCGACATTGTCGTAGTCGACCTGGATCAGCGCGCCGACGAACTTGCGCGCCTCGCCGACCACGATCGCCTCCTTGACGTAGTCGCTGTCCTTGAGCGCGTTCTCGATCTCGGAGGGCGCGATGTTCTTGCCGCCGGCCGTTATGATGATCGCCTTCTTGCGGTCGACGACCGCGAGCTCGCCGTTGTCCAGCAATTCGACGATGTCGCCGCTCTTCAGCCAGCCGTCCGGCGTCATCGTGGCGGCGGAGGCCGCCTCGTCGCGGTAGTAACCGCCGAACACGCTCGGACCCCTGATCAGGATCTCGCCGTCCTCCGCGCGCCGCCACTCGACCCCGCGCACGGGCAGGCCGCAGCCGCCGAGCCGGCGATGATCGTCGTCCTGGATGAACACGACGCCGCCGGATTCGGTGAGGCCGTAGCCCTGCGAGACCGGCAGCCCGATGATGTCGAAGAAGCGCAGCGTCTCCGCCGAGACGGACGCGCCCGCGCACAGGCGGTGGCGCGTCCGGTCGAGGCCAAGATAGCGCTGCACGTTGCGGAAGAGCGCCCAGTAGAGGCAGCCGAACAGGATCCGGTCCGCGACCGAGGAGCGCCCGCCGGCGGCCTGCCGGCGATCAGAGAGCGCGCGCCCCGCCGCCAGCATGCGCCCGGCGAGCGCGCGGCGGACGCGCCCCGTCTCGCCCAGCCGGAAGGTGAAGTTCTGCTTCAGCTTCTCGTAGATGCGCGGCACGCCGATGAAGAAGGTCGGGGCGATCTCCCGGATGTTGCCCGCGACCGTGTCGATCGACTCGGCGAAGCTGACCTCGCCCGCGAGGACGAGCTGCATCACCATCGAGTAGCAGCGCTCGGCGAAGTGGCAGAGGGGCAGGTAGCACACGCAGCTGAGCGGGTGGCCGGTCATGCCGACCGCGTCCGCGTAGGTCATGGCGGACACGACGAGGTTTCGGTGCGAGAGCATCGCGCCCTTCGGGGGGCCCGTGGTGCCGGACGTGTAGACCAGGATGCAGGTGTCGTCGGGCTTGCCCGCCTCGATCAGCGCGTCGAGCCTGCGATCCGCGTTCTCGTCGGCCGCCCGGAAGGTCTCGCCCAGCGCACAGAGCGCGTCGAACGACATCAGGCTCGCGTGATCGTAGCGCGCTAGGCCCTTCATGTCCGTGCAGATCACGGCCTCGACGTCCGGCAGGCCGCCCTCGCGGGACATGGCGTCGAGGACCTTGTCGGTCTGCTCCTGGTCGCCCGTGAAGACCGCGCGGGTGCCGCAATGGCGCACGATGTACTGCAGCTCGGGCCAGGGATTGGTCGGGTAGATGCCGACCACGACGGCGCCGATCATCTGCGCCCCGAGGTCGACGTAGAACCATTCGGGCGTGTCCTCGCTCGCGACCGCGATGCGGTCGCCCGGCCGGATCCCGAGCGACAGGAGCCCCATCGCGATCTGGCGCGCACGGCCGTAGTAATGCGCCCAATCGTAGCGCTGCCAGATGCCGTGCTCCTTCTCGCGCAACGCGAGGGTGCCGGGCCGGCGCAGCGCGTGGTGGCGCAAGAGGCGCGGAAGCGTGATGTCGCCCGATCTCAGCGCGGACGCGATCTCGGACTCCGACGTGGACGCGGCGGCGGATCGCGGCCGCACGGCGGTCTCGTGGACGGTGCGCAAGCTTTCAACCGCCGACATGGGCGCTCACTCTTGCGGGCCTGACGGTCGCGGGCGCGGGCGCCACGCCCGGTGGCTCGCCCCGGCCCGTGCCGAGATAGGCCTCCAGCACGGCCGGGTTCGCCTTGATCTCGGCCGGCGCGCCCTCCGCGATCTTGCGCCCGAAATTGATGACGTGGACGCGGTCGGAGATGTCCATGACGATGCGCATGTCGTGCTCGATCATCACGATCGTGACGCCGAGCTGGTCGCGGATGTCGAGGACGAAGCGCGCGACGTCCTCCGTCTCCTCCCGGTTCATGCCGGACACCATCTCGTCGAGGAGGAGCAGCTTGGGCTCGCAGGCGAGCGCGCGGCCGAGCTCGACGCGCTTCTGCTGGCCGTAGGAGAGGGTGCCCACGACCGCGTCGCGCACGTGCTCCATCTCCAGGAACTCGACGATCTCCTCGATGCGCCGGCGCGCCGCGATCTCCTCGCGCCGGGCGCGGCCGAGATGGACGACCGCCTCGAGCACGTTCGCGCGCATATGCACGTGGTGTCCGGTCAGCATGTTCTCCACGACCGTGCCGTGCTTGAAGAGCGCGAGGTTCTGGAAGGTGCGGCCGATCCCGAGGCGCGCGAAGTGCCAGGGCCGCACGCCCTCGAGCGATCGACCCTCGAAGACGAGGCGGCCGCTCGTCGGCGGCAGCACGCCGGAGATCAGGTTGAAGAGCGTCGTCTTGCCGGCGCCGTTCGGCCCGATGACGCTGCAGATCTCGCCGCGCCGGACCTCGAGGTCGACGTCGGCGACGGCCTGGAGGCCGCCGAAGCGTTTCGAGAGCTTCTCGGCCGACAGGAGGATCGTCACGAGAGCCACCTCTTGCGGCGCTTGTAGTGCTTCACGTCCCGCAGGCTCTTCGCGCCCTCCTTGGAGACCCCGAGATAGAACTCGCGCACGTCCTCGCTTCCCATGAGGTCGGACGCGGTGCCGTCGAGCACGATCCGGCCGTTCTCCAGGATGTAGCCGTAATCCGCGATGCCGAGCGCGCGATGCGCGTTCTGCTCGACCAGGAGCACCGTCAGGGCGAACTCGTCGCGCAGGCGGGCGATCACCTCGTAGATCCGGTCGATCACGAGCGGCGCCAGCCCGAGCGAGGGCTCGTCGAGCGCCAGCACGACGGGCTCGCTCATCAGCGCGCGGCCGATCGCGAGCATCTGCTGCTCGCCGCCCGACATGTAGCCGGCGATCTGGCCCCGGCGTTCCGCGAGGCGCGGGAACAGGGAGAAGACCTGGTCGAGCTTGCGCCGCGCGCCGGCCTGGGGCTTCGCGAACCCGCCCATCTGGAGGTTTTCGTCGACGGTGAGCGCCACGAAGACCCGCCGCCCCTCCGGGACCTGCACGATGCCGCGGCGCACGAGCTCGTCGGGCGCAAGGCGATGCACCTCCTCGCCCCGGAAGAGCACGGACCCGTTCTCCAGGACGCCCTCCTCCGTGTAGAGGAGGCCGGACATCGCCTTCAGGAGCGTCGACTTGCCGGCCCCGTTGGAGCCGAGCAGCGCCACGATGCCCCGCTCGGGCACGATGAGGCTCACGTCCCGCACGGCCTCGATCGCGTTGTCGTAGACGACGCGCATGTTGCGGAACTCGAGCACGGGCTCGGACACGGGAGCCACGGGGGCCGTGCGAGGCGCGGCGGCCGGCGCGAGTGCGGGACCGGGCGCGATCACGAGGCGACGCGTTCCGCCGGGACGGCCCACGCGGCCTCGGCTCGGGCCGCCGGCATGACGGCGCGAGCGGCCAGGATCGCGTCGGTCACGAGCTTCGCGCTCTCGGCGCAGGCCTGCGTGCCGCCGTTGCCGTAGACCTTGACCGCGTCGCCGACGCACCAGAGCCCGTCGATGCCGGTCTCGCGCGGCAGGTCGTAGCCCGCGCAGCTGCGCTGGGCCGGCCAGTCGTCGCGCATCACGCGCGTGGACAGGATGCGGGCCTTCGCGTCGAAGCCGGGGAACTGGTCGCGCAGGTCCTGCATCGAGAGCTCGATCTCGGCCTGCGGGTCGAAATCGCCGAGCGCGGGCTTGGGCACCGCGTAGGCGACGTAGAGGTTCCAGCCGGGCGGAGCGAGCTCGGGGCAGGTCGCCGTGAGGTTCGCCATGTTGCACAGACGCCGCGTCTTACCGAAAGTGACGATCCCCGGATGCTCCAGGATCGGCTCCCGGCTCGCGATGTTGATGACGATGTTCGCGGCCGGCCGCAGCCGGTCGCGGACCTGCTCGACATAGTCCGGCGGGAACGCCGCCGCGCCCCCGAGCTCCACGGTGCGCTTGGGACCCGCATTGCTGACCACGATGTCGCTCGCGATGACGAGCCGCCGGCCGTCCCGCTCGACCTCGACGCCGCTCACCCGTCCGCCTTCGCTGCGGATCGCCGTGACGCGCGACGACGTCCAGACCTCGCCGTTGCGCCGGATCGCGGAGGCGAGGCTATCCCACACGCCGACCGTCCCTTGCGGGCAGAAGCCGAAGCGCTTGAAGGCGCCCTTCGAGGTGAAGTAGGTCAGGAACGCGCGGGCCGGCAGTTCGTCGGCGTTGCACGCGAAGATCGCCGCGCAGAGATTGCGGAAGAGCGCGTGGACCGTCTCGTTCTTCGTGTAGGTGGCGAGCCAGTCGGCGGTCGATTGCCGGCCGTCCGGCAGGTTGCCGGCCCTGGCCTCGGCCAGCTTGTCGAGGACCTTCGCGGCGCTCTTCGTGATCTGCCCCAAGAGCAGGCCCCAGCCGCCGCGGCCGACATCCACGATCTTCCCGTCGAGGTAGAAGGAGGCGGCCGGCTTCGGCTCGCGGATGTCGAGCGGCGCGCCGACGAGCCGGAACGTCTCCTCGAAGACCCCGCCGAGCTCGATCGCGATCGCCCCGACATTGACCCGGAACCCGTCGATCTCCTGCGTGGTCGCGCGCCCGCCGACCCGGGCGTTCTCGTCCACCACGATCGTGCGCAGCCCCGCATGGACGAGCCGGGCCGCGCTGCACAGGCCGCCCGCCCCGGCACCGATCACCACCGCGTCAGCCGTCAGATCCTCGGCCATGCCGTTCCCTCCGAGAGGCGCGTCGCCGGCGCCTTGGTCGGCACCTTGTCGTCGTTCTAACACGCACGAGCTTATGATAAGCCGGTCAGCCGTTCAAACAATTTTCTCGGGCCCCCGGTCGATTTGGGGATTGAACTTTATTGCTAGGCGAGGATGCCCGTCACCCTTAAGGAATGGGATGGCCTGTCCGTCCTCTCGGGGAGCGAGACGGCATCGGGGGCGGTCATGGCGCGGACGCGCTCGGAAAACTACGACGAGATCAAGCGCGGCATCCTGTCGAAAGCCGCCTCCCTCTACTCCGCCCACGGCTATATGCGAAGCTCCATCGCGGATCTGGCGGATGCCTGCCAGCTGTCGCGCGGCGCGCTGTACCATTACTTCAACTCCAAGGAGGCGATCCTCTTCGCCCTCCTGGACGCCCACCTGCGCGAGATGCTGGGGCGGATCGAGGACGCGAAAGCGGCCGCCCCGGGCGACGCGCGCGAACAGCTGAGGATGGTGGTGGCGGCGATCGTCACGCTGAACGCGGCCTCGCCGAACGAGCAGCGCGTCCTCCTGAACGACATGACGTTCCTGGGCGACACGGAACAGGCCGCGCTCAGCCAGATGGAGCGCGAGATCGTGGGCACCATGGCGGACCTCCTGCTTCCGCTCGACCAGGAACGCAAGATCAACCGCCGCACGAAGAACGTCTATACGATGATGATGTTCGGGATCATCAACTACACCTATACGTGGTACGACCCGAACGGGCCGATCACGCCGGACGAGTTCGCCAGCATGGCGGTGGACCTCTTCCTCGGCGGATTCACCGCCAAGGCCGAGACCGGTCCCCAGATCAGGCGCGTGCGCCGCTCCGGCTGAGGCTCCCGGCCGCCCGGTCCGCACCAAGACGCTTCACGAACCCGCAAGACGCTTCACGAACCCGGATCGGCGTGATAGCCAGAACGGACGTTCGGTTTATTCATATCGTCCGACCGGGAGGGGATCGTCATGACGGGGATGTCGCGTGCTCGTTCCAGCCTGGGGGAGCTGATCCAGCCGGACCGCGTGCACGGCTCGCTCTACACCGATCCCGACCTCTTCGAGTGGGAGATGGAGCACATCTGGCACCGCGTCTGGGTCTATGTCGGGCACGAGAGCGAGGTCGCGAAGCCGAACGACTTCATCGTGAAGACGATCGGCCGCCAGCCCGTGATCATGACGCGCGACCGCGACGGCGAGGTCCACCTTCTCCTCAACCGCTGCACGCATCGCGGCAACCAGGTGTGCAGCGCCGACAAGGGCAACTCGCGCTCCTTCACCTGCCCCTACCATTCGTGGACCTTCGCGAATGACGGCCGCCTGATGGGCTACGCCTTCGCGGACGGGTACGAGGGCCGGGACAAGTCGAAGCTCGGCCTCGGCCGCGTCCCGCGCGTCGCGACCCACAAGGGTTTCGTGTTCGGCTCCTTCGCGGAGGACGGGCCGACGCTGGAGGAGCATCTCGGCGGCGCGATCGAGACGATCGACCGGCTGGTCCGGACGTCGCCGGAGGGCGAGGTCGAGATCACGGCGGGCTTCCTCAAGCATCGCGCCAAGGCGAACTGGAAGTTCGTGCTGGAGAACGAGTGCGACGGCTACCACCCGGCCTTCGTGCACCAGTCGATCTTCAACGTGGCGGAGAGCGGCATCGGCTCGCTCTACGGGCCTGAATCGACGGCCGTCACGCGCGATTACGGCAACGGTCACACGGAGGTGGACCTGCGGCCCGAGTTCCGCCGCATCGGCCAGCCGCTCGGCTGGTTCGGCACGAACCCGGCCCGCCTGCCGGACTACGTGGCGAAGATGCGCGCCGCCTACGGCGAGGAGACCGCGAACGAGATCATGATCGACGGCACGCCGCACGTCATGATCTTCCCGAACCTGTTCATCGCGGAGATCCAGATCTTCGTCATCCAGCCGATCGCGGTCGACGAGGTCGTGCAGCACTCGACCGCGCTGCAGTTCAAGGGGGCGCCGGACCTCAACCGGCGCATGCGCCAGCAGACGATGGGCTCGGTCGGCCCCGCGGGGCTGCTGCTGGCGGACGACACGGAGATGTACGAGCGCAACCAGCGCGGCATCGCGGTGCGCCGGCCCGAATGGGTGT
>CAXUHE010000203.1:0-7024 GCA_964250725.1 uncultured Enterovirga sp.
ATGGAGGTCGCGACCTTCTACACGATGTTCAACCTGGAGCCGGTCGGGCGCTACTTCATCCAGCTTTGCGGCACGGTGCCGTGCCACGTGAAGGGCGCGATCGACCTCAAGCAGACGTTGCTCAACAGCGTCGGCGACGAGCGCCACGTCACGGAGGACGGTTACTTCTCCTGGCTCGAGGTCGAGTGCCTCGGCGCCTGCTGCAACGCCCCGATGGTGCAGATCAACGACGAGTACTACGAGGATCTGACGCCGGACCTCCTCATCAAGCTCATCGACGACTTGAGGGCGGGGCGCGAGGTCAAGGTCGGTCCGCAGGACGGCCGCGTGTCGTCGGAGCCGAAGGGTGGCGCGAAAACGCTGACCGACCCGGCCCTGTTCGACGGGTCGCTCGTCGGTGGTTGGAGGACCCGTTTCGAGACCTCCGTGACGGCCGAGACCGACGCCGCATCCGCGACGGGCAAGAACGACATGAAGCCGGGAAGGCCCGGCGCCACGCATGCCTCGCAGAGCGGCGCCACCAACGCTCCCGCGCAGAGCGCTCAGAATGGCGAGTCGCCGAAGGCGGCTGACGACAAGGCTGGAGCATCCGACACGACGAAGACCACCGTTTCCGAGCCGGGTGCCTCCGCCGACGCGAAGGCACCGCAGAGCGACAAGTCCTACACGATGACGCCGTCGAAGCCCGACGAGGGCCGGGTCGTGGCCGGCTCCAAGGGTACGACACCGATCTCCGGCACCCCGGCATCGGGGAACAGCGAGGGCGGGCAGGGCGCCGGCGAGAAGCCGGCCGGTGTCGATCCTGGCGCCAAGCCCGGCGCCGCGCCCGGAGCGAACTAACCATGGCCCTCGCCGATCGCGATCGTATCTTCACGAACCTCTACGGCTTCCATTCGCCGGATCTCGAGGCCGCGCGCCACCGCGGCGCGTGGGACGGGACGAAGTTCATCCTCGACCAGGGAATCGATTGGATCATCAACGAGATGAAGGCGTCCGGCCTGCGCGGCCGGGGCGGGGCGGGATTTCCGACCGGGCTCAAGTGGTCTTTCATGCCGAAGGAGGTCAGCGAGCGGCCGCATTACCTCGTCGTCAACGCCGACGAATCCGAGCCCGGCACCTGCAAGGACCGGGAGATCATGCGGCACGATCCGCACCTCCTGGTCGAGGGCTGCATGATCGCGTCCTTCGCGATGCGCGCGCATGCCTGCTACATCTACATCCGCGGCGAATACATCGCCGAGCGAGACGCTCTCCAGCGCGCGGTCGACGAGGCCTACGAGGCCCGGCTGATCGGCAAGGACAACGTCCACGGTTATCCCTTCGACCTCTACGTCCACCAGGGCGCGGGCGCCTATATCTGTGGCGAGGAGACGGCGCTGCTCGAGAGCCTCGAGGGCAAGAAGGGCATGCCGCGGCTGAAGCCGCCGTTCCCGGCCAATATGGGCCTCTACGGCTGCCCGACGACGGTCAACAACGTCGAGTCGATCGCGGTCTCGGGCACGGTCCTGCGCCGTGGCGGGGCCTGGTTCGCCGGGCTCGGCACCAAGAACAACACGGGCACCAAGCTCTTCTGCGTGTCGGGCCACGTGAACCAGCCCTGCAACGTCGAGGAGGTGATGGGCATCACCTTCCGCGAGCTCATCGACCGCCATTGCGGCGGCATGCGCGGCGGGTGGGACAACCTGTTGTGCTCCATTCCGGGCGGCTCCTCGGTGCCGCTGGTCCCGGCCGAGCAGATCATCGACGCGCCGATGGATTTCGACACGTTGCGCAACCTGAAATCGGGGCTCGGTACCGCGGCCGTGATCGTGCTCGACAAGTCGACCGACATCGTGCGCGCGATCGCCCGCATCTCGTATTTCTACAAGCACGAGAGCTGTGGCCAGTGCACGCCATGTCGCGAGGGTACGGGCTGGATGTGGCGCGTGCTGTCGCGCATGGCGGAGGGGCGCGCCCAGCGCCGTGAGATCGATCTCCTCCTGGAGGTCACGACGCAGGTCGAAGGCCACACGATCTGCGCGCTCGGCGATGCGGCCGCCTGGCCGATCCAGGGTCTGATCCGGCACTTCCGGCCCGAGATCGAGCGGCGCATCGACCTCTACTCGAACAACCCGCATTCCGATCCTGTGCTCATGGCGGCGGAGTAGGGACGGTGAGCGAACCGGACAGCGTCATTCTCGTCTATCTCCGACGCATCGACGAGCGTGTCGGGAAGATCGCTGAGGATGTCGCCGACCTGAAAGTCCGGGTGACAAATCTCGAGGAGGGCGTCGCCGTCCTCAACCGCCGCATGGATCGGTTTGAGCAGCGGCTCGAGCGGATCGAGCGTCGCCTCGATCTCGTCGATGCACATTGAGATGAACAGATGACCAAGATCGTCGTCGACGGCACCGAGGTCGATGTGCCTGCAGACTACACGCTGCTCCAGGCGTGCGAGGCTGCGGGTGCCGAGATCCCGCGGTTCTGTTTCCACGAGCGGCTGTCCATCGCGGGAAATTGTCGGATGTGCCTCGTCGAGCTGAAGGGCGCGCCGAAGCCCGTGGCGTCCTGCGCCTGGGGCGTGCGCGATTGCCGCCCCGGCCCGAATGGCGAGCCGCCGACCGTCGTGACGAAGTCGCCGATGGTCAAGAAGGCGCGCGAGGGGGTGATGGAGTTCCTCCTCATCAATCACCCGCTGGACTGCCCGGTCTGCGACCAGGGCGGCGAGTGCGACCTCCAGGACCAGGCGATGGCCTACGGGGTCGACACGACGCGCTTCCACGAGAACAAGCGCGCTGTGCACGACAAGTATATCGGGCCGCTCGTCAAGACCTCGATGAACCGCTGCATCCACTGCACGCGCTGCATCCGCTTCGTGTCGGAGGTCGCGGGCGTGCCCGACCTCGGCGCGACGGGCCGCGGCGAGGACATGGAGATCACGACCTATCTCGAACATGCGATGAGTTCGGAGCTGCAAGCGAACGTGGCCGACCTCTGCCCGGTCGGGGCGCTGACCCATAAGCCGCAGGCCTTCAACACGCGCCCCTGGGAGCTGACGAAGACGGCCTCGGTCGACGTCATGGACGCGGTCGGATCGAACATCCGCGTCGATGCGCGGGGTCGCGAGGTGATGCGGGTGCTGCCGCGCGTCAACGAGGCGATCAACGAGGAGTGGATCTCCGACAAGACCCGGCAGCACGTCGACGGGCTCCGGCTCCAGCGGCTGGACCGGCCGTTCCTGCGCGAGAACGGCCGGTTGCGCCCGGCGACCTGGCCCGAGGCCTTCGCGGCTATCGCGGCACGGGTGAAGGGCGCGGACCCGAAGCGGATCGGCGCCATCGCGGGCGACCTTGCGGCCGTCGAGGAGATGTTCGCGCTGAAGATGCTCGTGGAGAGCCTGGGCTCACCGAACATCGACTGTCGGCAGGACGGCTCCGCGCTCCACCCGGCTCACGGGCGCGCCTCGTACCTCTTCAACCCGACCATCGCCGGGATCGAGCAGGCGGACGCGATCCTGATCGTCGGGGCGAATCCGCGCCTCGAAGCCGCGATCCTGAATGCGCGCATCCGCAAGCGCTGGCGGCTCTCGCCTCCGCCGATCGGCCTTATCGGCCAGCCGGTCGACTTGACCTATCCCTACCAGCATCTGGGCGCAGGCCCGGACACGCTGGGCGAGCTCGCGGCCGGCCGGCATTCCTTCCTGGACATCCTGAAGAGCGCCGCTAAGCCGCTCGTCGTCGTGGGTGCAGGCGCGCTCACCCGCGCCGATGGCGTCATGATCCTCTCGGCGATCGCCGGTCTCGCGACCACGATCGGGGCGGTTGCGGAGGGCTGGAACGGCCTCGCCATCCTGCACGGGGCGGCGTCGCGCGTCGGCGCCCTCGATATCGGCTTCGTGCCGGGGGAGGGCGGCCTCGACGCGCTCGCGATGGCGAAGCCCGCTGTGCTCGACGTCCTGTTCAACCTGGGGGCCGACGAGATCGAGATCGGGGCCGGTGCCTTCGTGGTCTATCAGGGCACGCACGGCGACCGCGGGGCGCACCGCGCCGACGTGATCCTGCCGGGCGCCGCGTATACGGAGAAGTCCGGCACTTACGTGAACCTGGAGGGTCGTCCGCAGACGACGAATCGCGCCGTGTTCCCGCCGGGCGACGCGCGCGAGGACTGGGCGATCCTGCGCGCGCTCTCCGACGGCCTCGGCAAGCGCCTGCCCTTCGACAGCCTGGGGGCGCTCCGCAAGGCGCTCTACGCCGCGCATCCCCATCTCGCGCGGCTCGAACAGGTCGAGCCGGCGGACGGTGTATCGGCGCTCTCGGCGCTCGTCTCGCAGGGCGGATCGCCGTCATCCGACCGGTTCGGCCCGACGGTGCTGGACTTCTTCCTGACGAACCCGATCGCGCGCGCGTCCCGCGTCATGGCCGAGTGCTCGGCCCTGGCGACCGCCGCCCCCGCGCTCGAAGCCGCGGAGTAGACGATGAGCGTCACCGACATCGTCCTCCTGGTCCTCCTCACCGTCGTGAAGAGCGCGGTCCTGCTCGTCGCGCTCCTCGTCTTCATCGCCTTCGCGCTCTACGCCGACCGCAAGGTGTGGGCGGCGGTGCAGCTCCGGCGCGGCCCGAACGTGGTCGGGCCGTTCGGCCTGCTCCAGAGCTTCGCAGACCTTACGAAGTTCTTCGTCAAGGAGCCGCTGATCCCGGCCTCCGCCAACAAGGGCGTGTTCCTGCTAGCCCCGCTCGTCTTCGCGACGGTGTCGCTCGCCGCCTGGGCGGTGATCCCGATCGCGGACGGGTGGGCGGTGGCCGACATCAATGTCGGCGTGCTCTACCTGTTCGCGGTCTCCTCGCTCGGCGTCTACGGCGTCATCATGGGTGGTTGGGCATCGAACTCGAAATACCCGTTCCTCGGCGCGCTGCGCTCGACGGCTCAGATGGTGTCCTACGAGGTCTCGATCGGCTTCGTGATCGTGACCGTGCTGCTCTGCGCGGGCTCGCTCAACCTCACCCAGATCGTGCAGTCGCAGGACAGCCGCTTCGGCCTGCTCGGCTGGTACTGGCTGTGGCTGTTCCCGATGTTCGTGGTGTTCTTCATCTCCGCGATGGCGGAGACGAACCGCCCGCCCTTCGACCTGCCGGAAGCCGAATCGGAGCTCGTGGCCGGCTACATGGTCGAGTACTCCTCGACGCCGTTCCTCATGTTCATGCTCGGCGAGTACGTGGCGATCATGACCATGTGCGCGCTCGGTACCATCCTGTTCCTGGGTGGGTGGCTCTCACCGATCCCGTTCCCGCCCTTCACGTGGGTCCCGGGCCTCATCTGGTTCGTGCTGAAGGCATGCCTGCTTTTCTTCATGATCGCGATCACGAAGGCGTTCGTGCCACGCTACCGCTACGACCAGCTCATGCGGCTCGGCTGGAAGGTGTTCCTGCCGCTCTCGCTCGCCATGGTGGTGATCGTCGCCTTCGTCCTGAAGCTGACCAACATGGCGCCGATGTCGTCATGAGCTCCCATATGACACCTCTCACACGAGGATTGATTCGATGAACGTCGGCGCCGCCGCCTCATCCCTGCTGCTGCGGGAGTTCGCCGCCGCTTTCGTGCTGTCGATGAAATATTTCTTCAAGCCGAAGGCGACGATCAACTATCCCTTCGAGAAGAACCACATATCGCCCCGCTTCCGGGGCGAGCACGTGCTGCGCCGTTACCCGAACGGCGAGGAGCGCTGCATCGCGTGCAAGCTGTGCGAGGCGATCTGCCCCGCTCAGGCGATCACGATCGAGGCGGGGCCGCGCCGCAACGACGGCACGCGCCGCACGACCCGCTACGACATCGACATGGTGAAGTGCATCTATTGCGGGCTGTGCCAGGAGGCCTGCCCGGTGGACGCGATCGTCGAGGGGCCGAACTTCGAGTTCGCGACCGAGACGCGCGAGGAGCTGTACTACGACAAGCAGCGGCTGCTCGAGAACGGCGATCGCTGGGAGCAGGTGATCGCCCGCAACATCAAGATGGACGCGCCGTACCGGTAGGCCGCTCGTGACGGGCGCGGCCGCGGGGCCGGGTCCGGTTCGCGGCCGTTGTCCCGTCCGGGGCAGGGGCCTATAGACCGAGGACGCACGGCCTAAGGCCGGGAGCAGCGCACGCCAGATATGACCGCGATTTTCTTCTACCTGTTCAGCGCCGTGGCCGTCGCGTCCGCCTTCATGGTGATCGCCTCGCGCAATCCCGTGCATTCGGTGCTGTTCCTGATCCTCGCCTTCGTGAACGCGGCCGGGCTCTTCCTCCTCATGGGGGCGGAGTTCCTGGCGATGATCCTGGTCGTGGTCTACGTCGGCGCGGTCGCGGTGCTGTTCCTGTTCGTCGTGATGATGCTCGACGTCGACTTCGCCGAGCTGCGCCAGGGCTTCCTTCAGTATCTGCCGATCGGCGGGCTGATCGGACTGATCTTCCTGGTCGAGATCCTGCTCGTCGTGTCGTCCTGGGTCATCAGCCCGGAGGCTTTGCGGGTCCCGCTCGCGGCCGCGGCGCCGGTCGTCGGGATCACCAACACGCAGGCGCTCGGCCGGGTGCTCTACACGCAGTACTCGTTCTTCTTCCAGGCTTCGGGCCTGATCCTGCTCGTCGCGATGCTGGGCGCGATCGTCCTGACGCTGCGCGACCGCACCGGGGTTCGCCGCCAGAACATCGCCCAGCAGGTCGCCCGGACGCCGGAGGAAGCGGTCCAGCTCCGCAAGGTCGCGTCGCGGGCGGGCGTGTGAGGACATCGCGATGACGATCGGGCTCGGCCATTTCCTCACCGTCGCGGCGATCCTGTTCACGCTCGGCGTGCTTGGTATCTTCGTGAACCGCAAGAACGTGATCGTCATCCTGATGTCGGTCGAGCTCATCCTGCTCGCGGTCAACATCAACCTCGTGGCGTTCTCGACCCACCTGAACGATATCGTCGGCCAGGTCTTCGCGTTGTTCGTGCTGACGGTCGCGGCCGCCGAGGCGGCGATCGGCCTTGCGATCCTGGTGACGTTCTACCGCAACCGCGGCTCGATCGCGG
>CAXUHE010000204.1:0-6895 GCA_964250725.1 uncultured Enterovirga sp.
GCCTGCCGAACCATTTCCGGGCGATCTTCGGCGAGGGCGCCTTTAATGCCGCCTTCATCCCGAGCTACGGACGTATCCGCACCGTCGAGGGCGAGGCGGCAGCGGGCGACTTCGCGGACCGCATCTACACGCTGATGGTCGTGACCCAGTTCGCGCTGCTCACCATCGTGCTCGGCGTCATGCCGGGCTTCGTCGGTCTCCTCGCGCCGGGGCTCTCGGCCGAACCCGCGACCTTCGATCTCGCGGTCCAGCTGACGCGCATCACCTTTCCGTATCTGCTTCTCATCACGCTGGTCACGCTCGGCTCCGCGATCCTCAACGCGCATGACAGGTTCTGGGCTGCCGCGGCGGCGCCGATCCTCCTCAATCTCTCGATGATCGCGGCTCTCTCGGTCGCGTACCTGTTCCCGAGCGCGGGCCACGCGGCCGCCTGGGGCGTCGTCGTGTCGGGCGCTTTTCAGCTCGCGCTCGTCATGTGGGATCTCGTGCGTGCCGGTTTGCGCCCGCGTCTCGCCGTCCCGCGCTGGACGCGTGAGCTGGGCCTGTTCTTTCGCCGCCTGGGCCCGGCGGTGATCGGCGCGGCGGGCGTACAGGTCGCCATGTTCGCGGACACGATCATCGCGTCGATCCTGCCGACAGGGGCGCTCGCGTCGCTCTACTATGCGGAACGTCTCTACCAGTTGCCGCTCGGGGTCGTCGGCATCGCGGCCGGCACCGTGCTACTGCCCACGATGAGCCGGCTCGTGGCGGCCGGCGACCCCGACGCGGCGCATGCGGCCCAGAACCGCGCGATCGGCCTCACGCTCGCGCTCGCGGCCCCCTGCGCGATCGCGTTCCTGACAGCGCCCGACCTCGTGGTGTCCGCGCTCTTCCAGCGGGGCGCGTTCGACGCCGCCGCGGCGGCGCGAGCGGGCGCCGTGCTCGCGGCCTATTCGGTCGGCCTCCCGGCGGCCGTCATCATCCGGTCCGCGACCGCCAGCTTCTACGCGCGGGGCGACACCGCGACGCCGCTCTGGGCGTCGCTCACCGGCTACGGCGTCAATATCGCGCTCAAGATCCTGCTCGTCGCCCGCTTCGGCGTCGTCGGACTGGCGCTCGCGACCTCGGTCGGGATCTGGACCAACGTCGCGATCGTGTCCGTCCTGGCGGTTCGTCGCGGCTACGCAGCGCCCTCGCGCGCGCTCGTACGCCTGCTCGGCGCGACGGCGTGCGGATGTGCGGCGTTGGCGGTGCTGGTCATCCTCGCCCGCGTGCCGCTCGCCATCACCTTCGCGCCGCTCGGAGCGCTGTCGGGACCTGCGACGCTGGCCGCGCTCGCCGGAGCCGGGCTCCTCGTCTACGGGGCCGTGTTCCTGGGCGTCGCACGCCTCTCGGGCGCGCGCTCGTTCCGGGACTGATCAACGCGACGGGAGCGTGCCGTCATGCGCCTTCAGCCGGACGAAGCTGCGTAACGGTCCATATGCTGTATCGGTACGGGTATCGATGGAGAGCCTCGCGGAGGTACCCACACCGGACCCGATCTCGCGCGCTCCGCGCCGAGCCGACATCGCCGCTTCGGCCCTCGCTCGCCCGCCGATCCGAATGCAGGTGGCGGTTCCGGGCACCTCCACGAAGCCGAGCCCGTACCGCGCGCAGGAACGAGCCGCATCGTCAGCCGCGCATGCTGCGAACGGCAAAGCAAACGTCGTGAATGCCGACAGAAGAGCCATCATACGCATCGTCGGAAACTTAGACGGCATCGCCGCGGGCGTCATCTAGCTCTGCCTGAGATCTATTGTGAGGATCATCCGTAAGCGCGCGTTCGACGGCAGCTATGACGTCGTCCAACTGGATCCGCCAGGTCAGTCCGTGAATCGCTATGCCGAGAGCCGGCCAGGGTTTATCGGCATGCCCGATCACGCAATCGTAGGATATCTTCCGCACAGCCGCGAGGCGACGGAAACCTTCGTGCAGATATGCGTCCATGACGAGTTCGACGACACGACAACCCGGTCGGGAGAACACGATATTCGTCAAGCCCGCGCCATGCGGCGCGACGATCACATCGGCTTGCCGGAATAGAGCCATCTGCTCGATCAACCCGAGATCCTCGAGGCAGACCGGCACGAACCCGTACCGGGTCAACGTCGCGACAACCTCGTCTTCGTTCGACAACCTTCGTGCCCAGGCGCGGCGTCGATCGACATACACTCGCTTCGGGCGATCGGCGTCATCGGGCACGACATGCGTGCCGAGCGTATCGAACACGTCCAGGATACGGGGGTGATACGAGCACAGGCCGTGCATCGTATTTGGATACAGAAGCCGATCGACTCTAAAGGTCTGATCGAAGGAGACCCGTCTGACGTCGAGATGAGTTGGCAAGGGATATAATGAGAAGAACTCATCCGGACCACAACCGTCCGCCGGGATCAGAATACCGTTCGCCTCGGCGATCTGGTCTTCACTGAGGACAGACAAGCGCGCGACACCGTCCAGCATCGAATGATAGTAGTTGTCGCTCGACCCCGTCAGAAGCGAGATGTAAACTCCTTCCAGGTGTTCAACCCTGGTCATTACCAGATCGATACTGGACTCTGTCAAACGATACCGATGCCGACCGGGATGGGTGTGCAGCAGAGTGTCGCGTACGACCTGACCGTCGACGCCCATGACGCCGGCCGAGCTGTGAACGATGGCATCCGGAGCTTCGAAGAGTAAACCCTCGACGGAGATGAAAGACGGCGTGTCCCACGGATCGAGCGCCTCGCGAACCTCCATTCGGTCGAGGATGTCCGCACCATAGCTGAGGGGCGGCACATCGACGACGACGGGAGGCAACCTGCCTATGCAGCGAACGGGGTCGGTACGATCGGGATTGGTTGGATGAGGCAGGTTCCGCATTGAGAACCGACCATGGCCTGGCTCAGAGCTGGTCTTTAAGGACGCTCCGTTCTTCCTGGACGCATCTTGCGTGGATCGGCGCCCTAACAGCAGGCCTTCCCCCCGTGACGGCGCGATCCGATCCGCGAGGCGCGATCTCAACCTTGATAGGATCTTTGTGAACGACATTCGATCGCATCATACCGTGCGGGATCGGATGGCGACGTCCGACGCAGGCGACGATGGATCCTGCAGTCCGACCCCGTCATGCGCCTCAGGTTGCCAATGCGCCCAGGATACGCGCCCAGCTGCGCGCCCCCTTGTGGAAGCTCGACATGTCGTATTTTTCGTTCGGCGAGTGGACGCGGTCGTCGTCGAGCCCGAACCCGACGAGCAGCGTGTCGAGGCCGAGGGTTCGCTTGAAATCGCCCACGATCGGGATGGACCCGCCGGCCCCGATCGTCACCGGCGGCCGACCCCACTCGGCCGCCAAAGCGGTTTTCGCCTTCTCGAGCTCGGGCATCGTGTAGGCGAGCCGGCTTGCGGGCGATCCGCCCTGGCCCAGGATCTCGACCGAGCAATCGGACGGGATGCGCTCGCGCACGAAGGCCTCGAAGGCCTGCCCGATCGCGACCGGGTCCTGGTCGCCGACCAGTCGGAACGAGATCTTCATGCTGGCCGTCCCGGCGATGACGGTCTTGTTGCCCTCCCCCGTATAGCCACCCACGATCCCGTTGGCATCGCAGGTCGGCCGGGACTGGATCTGCTCGATCACCATCCGGTCCCGCTCGCCCGAGGGAACGTTCAGCCCGATCGGGCCGAGGAAGCTCTCCGGCGTCAGATTGAGCGACCGCCATTGCTCCAGCACCTCGGGCGGCGTCTCCGGTACGCCGTCATAGAAGCCCGGCAGCGTCACGCGTCCGGTCTCGTCATGGAGGTCGGCCAGGATGCGCGCGAGCACGTGGATCGGGTTGCGGGCCGCGCCCCCGAACGACCCCGAATGGAGGTCGCGGTTCGCCGCGCGCACCACGAGTTCGCGGTAGATGAGTCCGCGCAGCGAGGTCGTGATGGCGGGCACGTCACGGTCCCACATGCCTGTGTCGCACACGAGCGCGCAATCGGCCTTCAGCTCGTCCTTGTTCGCGGCGAGCCAGTCGGGCAGCCCGCGCGAGCCGATCTCCTCCGCACCCTCGATCAGGATCGTGAGGCCGACCGGGATGCCGCCATCCGTCGCCTTCCAGGCGCGGCAGGCCTCCACGAAGGTCATCACCTGCCCCTTGTCGTCGCAAGCGCCGCGCGCACGGATGACCTTGCGATCACCGTCCAGGGTCGCGACCATCGGCTCGAACGGCGGCACCTCCCACAGGTCGAGCGGGTCGACGGGCTGCACGTCGTAATGTCCGTAGAAGAGCACGTGCGGGGCGCCGGGCTTCGGCAGATGCGCGAGCACCACGGGGTGCAGCGACGTCTCGCTCAGGCGAGCCTTGAAGCCGAGCGCTTCCAGATCCCCACGGATCCACTCGGCCGCTCTGCGGCACTCGCCCGCATAGGCAGGGTCGGTCGAGATCGACGGGATCTTCAGCCAGTCGAACAAACGCGCCAGCGAATTGTCGAGATCCGTGTCGATGTCGCCGAGAACCCGCTCGATCATCATTCACTCCGAAGCTTTGATCGGCCGGGTTTACCGCTCCCGCGTCCCGACGCAAACGCTACTTCGCCACGGAGGTCTCGGTCTTGTTGCTGCCCGGCGCGGAGTCGGCGCTCCCGGAACCCGGCGCGTTCGGCTTCGGGTCGTAAGGGGTGCGCGTCGCGGGCGTCAGGATGTTGCCGGTATTCGGCGGATACTGGTAGCTCTGGCCAGCATCGGGACCGGATCGCTGGGTCGGCGCCGCGGGCGTCATGTCCGTTCGGGTCGCGGGCGCTTCGGTCTGCGCCCATGCGGGACACGCGACGACGAGGCACATCGCGACCGCTGATATCCGCCACTTCATTCGCCGGGCCTTCTCTATCGTCGGATGCACCGACACGAGACGAACGAGCATCGGCCAAGGCTGTTCCCACCGCGCGACATCGACGCGATACCGCCTACCGAGGCCCCCTCCCCTGCATGAGGTCGGACATGCTGCCGAGGAAATCGTCGGGCCCCGCGGATCCGGACTGCGTCAGCTTCGTCGCGCGCGTGCCGCCGATCATGCCGCCGAGCTCGTTGCGGATGATCTTGCCGCCCTCGCGCGCGATCTGCGTGCCGAGGTTGCGCGCGATGTTCTGGGCGGCCGCGCGGATCACCATCTCGGTGATGGACATCGGCTGACGCCCCGTCTTGCCCGCGGGCTTGGGTGCTTGGCCACCGCCGGTCAGCGCGTCCGAGATCCGTCCGAGGATGCCGCCGAGCCCGCCTCCCGCGGCCGCGCCCTGCCCGGCTTGCGGCGGCACGTCCTTGCGCTTCGCCAGCATCTCGTAGGCGCTCTCGCGGTCAAGCGTGTCGTCGTATTTGCCGCGGATCGGGCTCGCCGCGATGATCGCCTGACGCTCCTGCGAGGTCAGCGGGCCGACCCGTCCCGAGGGCGGAGCGATGAGCGTGCGCTCGACGAGTTCGGGCGTGCCGCCCGCCTCCAGCATCGAGATCAGCGCCTCGCCGACCGCGAGCTCGGTGATGACGGTCGCGGTGTCGATTGCCGGGTTCTGCCGGAACGTCTCGGCGGCCGCGCGCACCGCCTTCTGGTCGCGGGGCGTGAAGGCGCGCAGCGCGTGCTGCACCTTGTTGCCGAGCTGGCCCAGCACCGTGTCCGGGACGTCGAGGGGGTTCTGCGTGACGAAGTACACGCCGACACCCTTGGACCGGATCAGCCGCACGACCTGCTGCACGGCGTCGAGCAGCGGCTTCGGCGCGTCGTTGAAGAGGAGGTGCGCCTCGTCGAAGAAGAAGACGAGCTTCGGCTTATCCGGGTCACCGATCTCCGGCAGAGTCTCGAACAGCTCCGACAGCATCCAGACGAGGAAGGACGCGTAGAGCTTCGGCCGTGTCATCAGCTTGTCGGCCGCCAGGATGTTGACCACGCCACGCCCGTCCCGATCGGTTCGAATGAAATCCGTGATCTCAAGCGCGGGCTCGCCGAGGAACTTGTCCGCTCCCTGGTTCTCGAGGACGAGAAGCTGACGCTGCACCGTGCCGACGCTGGCCTTCGAGACGTTCCCGTACTTGGCCCCGATCTCGGCCGCATGGTCGGCCACGAACTGGAGCAGCGCGCGCAGGTCCTTCAGGTCGAGAACCGGCCAGGCATTGTCGTCCGCGACACGGAACGCGATGTTGAGCACGCCCGCCTGGACGTCGTTCAGCTCCATCAGCCGCGACAGGAGCAGCGGCCCCATCTCGCTCACCGTCGCGCGGATCGGGTGGCCCTGCTCGCCGAACACGTCCCAGAACACGGTCGGGAAGCGGTCCGGCTCGTAGGTCGTGCCGATCTCCTTCGCGCGCTTGAGGAACACGTCCTTCGATTCGCCCGCCGCCGCGATCCCCGAGAGGTCGCCCTTGATGTCGGCCGCGAAGACGGAGACGCCGGCGTTCGAGAGGCCCTCCGCCAGGACCTGGAGGGTCACCGTCTTGCCGGTTCCCGTCGCGCCCGCCACGAGGCCGTGCCGGTTCGCGAGCTTGAGCACGAGGTACTCCGCCTTGCCGCTCTCACCCGTGCCGCTTTTGCCGACGAGGACCCGGCCTGACTCGACGCCCTCGGCCTTGATGTCCTGCGCCATGCGGCGATCCTCCGGTTGCGGCGTCCTCGCGGCTGTCATACGCAAACCGCGACCCGGCCGCCACGGCCGACACACGAGGATCCAGAATGGAAGCGCTGATCGCCCGCATCACCCAGGCGACCGGATTGGACGCCGTCACGGTCGAGAAGGCCGTAGGCTTGATCCTGGCCTTCCTGGTCAAAGAGGGGTCGCCCGAGGACGTGGGCAAGCTCCTCGACTCGATGCCCGGCGCGCGCGAGGCCGCAGCCGGGCCCGACATCGTCATCGTGTTCGGCGCCTCGGC
>CAXUHE010000205.1:0-6892 GCA_964250725.1 uncultured Enterovirga sp.
TCGCGGACGAGAGCGTGCCGGTGGACGAGCTCGTGGCGGACCCGGTCGCGACGGTGCGGGCCATGCCGAACCCCGGCGCGCCGCACGCGCGGATCGCCGCGCCGCGCGACCTGTTCCCGGACCGGCCCAACTCGCGCGGGCTCGACCTCTCGAACGAGGCGAGCCTGGGGGAGCTGGCGCGAGCGCTGGAGGAGAGCCTAGGTATTGCGTGGAGCGCCGAGCCTACCGGCATCGCGTTCGAAACCGTCGAGGATCAAGCGCGAAAACCTCTCCCCGAGGGGGAGAGGTCGAGTCGGCGTAGCCGACCGGGTGAGGGGGATGCGCCCTCTCCGGAGAGAGCACTTCCCCCTCACCCTGCCCTCTCCCCCTTGGGGAGAGGGTTCCCCGCGCCAGTTCTTGAAAGGGATCGCGTAGCCCGATCGACGGCAGGGACGAGCACGGATGTCTGGCAGTCCGTCCTCAACCCGGCCGACCACCGCGACGTCGTTGGCCACGTCCGCCACGCGACCCCGGGCGACATCGAGACGGCGCTAGCCAGAGCCGCCGCGGCAGCGCCCGGCTGGGCCGCGATCCCGGCCGACAGCCGCGCCGCCTGCCTCGCGCGAGCCGCGGACGCGCTGGAGGCGCGGATGCCGGTCCTGATCGGGCTCGCCGTGCGCGAGGCCGGCAAGTCCTTCGCCAACGCCATCGCGGAGGTGCGCGAGGCGGTCGACTTCCTGCGCTACTACGCGGCTGAGGCGAAGCGTACATTGGGCGACGACCGGCACGCGGCGCTCGGACCCGTGCTCTGCATCTCGCCCTGGAATTTCCCGCTCGCGATCTTCACGGGCCAGGTCGCAGCCGCGCTCGCGGCCGGCAACACGGTCCTGGCGAAGCCCGCCGAGGAGACGCCGCTGATCGCCGCCGAATCGGTGCGGCTGCTTCACGCGGCCGGCATCCCGGCCGATGCCCTTCAGCTCGTGCCCGGGGCCGGCGAGGTCGGGGCGGCGCTCGTCGCCGACCGCCAAGTCATGGGCGTGATGTTCACGGGCTCGACCGACGTCGCGCGCCTGATCCAGCGCCAGCTCGCGGAGCGGCTCAATCCGGACGGCCAGCCGGTTCCGCTCGTCGCGGAGACGGGCGGGCAGAACGCCATGGTGGTCGATTCCTCCGCGCTGGCCGAGCAGGTCGTGGGCGACGTCATCGCGTCCGCCTTCGACTCGGCCGGGCAGCGCTGCTCAGCTCTGCGCATCCTCTGCCTCCAGGAGGATGTCGCGGACCGCACGCTCGCTATGCTGCGTGGCGCGATGCGCGAACTCGAGATCGGCGATCCTGGCCGGCTCAGTGTCGATGTCGGGCCGGTCATCACCGCCGAGGCGCGCGACGGCATCGCGGCCCATGTCGAGGCGATGCGCGTCCGCGGCCACACGGTCGACGCGCTGCCGCTGCCGGACGCCGCCCGCCACGGCAACTTCGTCGCGCCGACGATCATCGAGATCGCCCGCATCGCGGACGTCGAGCGCGAGGTGTTCGGCCCCGTGCTCCACGTGCTGCGCTACCGCCGCCAGGACCTCGACCGGCTCATCGGGGAGATCGACGCCACGGGCTACGGCCTCACCTTCGGGCTGCACACCCGCATCGACGAGACGACCGCGCGCGTCCTCGGGCGGATCCGGGCCGGCAACGTCTACGTGAACCGCAACGTCATCGGGGCGGTGGTCGGCGTCCAGCCCTTCGGCGGCTCGGGCCTCTCCGGCACCGGCCCGAAGGCCGACGGACCGCTCTATCTCGGGCGGCTCCTCGGCACCCCGCCGCGGACGGCGCTGCGCGGCCTCGACGCATCGGCGGGGCCGGCGCTCGCGCCCGCGCAGAGCTACGCGGACTGGCTCGCCGCGGCGGGGCACGCGGCGGAGGCCGAGCGGATAGCGGGCTACCTGTCCGGCTCGACGCTGGGCGCCGAGGTCGAGCTGCCCGGGCCCGTCGGCGAGCGCAACGTTTACGCGCTGCGGCCGCGCGGCAGGGTGGCGGCGCTCGCGTCGACGACGTCCGGGCTCTTGGTGCAGGTCGGCGCGATCCTGGCGACCGGCAACATCGCGGTGGTCGAGACCGGCAACCCGGCCGTGACGGCTCTGGCCGACCTGCCGCCGGAGATCGCAGGCCGCATCCTGCGCGTCGCCGATTGGCGCGATGCCGAGCACCTCGCCGCGATCCTGTTCGAGGGCGACGCGGCGGTCCTGATCGCCCTCAATCGGGAGGTCGCCGAGCGCGACGGACCAATCCTGCCAGTGCAAGCCGCCCGGCCGGGCCATGACTACGACCTGACGCGCCTCCTCGAGGAATGCTCCATCTCGACGAACACCGCCGCTGCCGGCGGCAATGCCAGCCTCATGTCGATCGGGTAGATCTCCTATCGGTGCTCGAACTTCGCGGGCCGCTTCTCCGTGAAGGCCGCCATGCCCTCCTTCTGGTCGTGCGTCGCGAACATCGCGTGGAACACCCGCCGCTCGAACCGGACGCCCTCGGTCAGCGTCACCTCGTAGGCGCGGTCGACCGCCTCCTTGGTCATCATCACGGCCGGCAGCGGCATGGCGGCGATCGTGGCTGCCATCGCGAGCGCCTCCCTCACGAGGTCCGCGGCCGGCACGATCCGCGCCACGAGCCCGGCGCGCTCGGCCTCGGCCGCGTCCATCATCCGGCCCGTCAGGCACATCTCCATCGCCTTCGCCTTGCCGATGGCGCGCGTGAGGCGCTGCGTGCCGCCCATGCCCGGCATGACGCCGAGCTTGATCTCGGGCTGGCCGAACTTCGCGGTCTCGGCCGCGAGCACGATGTCGCACATCATCACGACCTCGCAGCCGCCGCCGAGCGCGAAGCCGGACACGGCCGCGATGACCGGCTTGCGCCGCGCGGTGAAGCGGTCCCATAGCCCGAGGAGGTCGTCGAGATAGGTCGACGGGTAGGTGAGGTCCGCCATCTCCTTGATGTCGGCCCCGGCCGCGAAGGCCCTCTCGGAGCCGGTCAGCACCACGCAGCCGACCTCCGGATCGGCGTCGAACCCCGCCATCGCGTCCGCGAGGTCGCGCGCCACGGCGGCGTTCAGCGCGTTCAAGGCCTTCGGGCGATTGAAGGTGACCAGCCGCACGCGGTCATGCGCCTCGATCAGGAGGGTCGGGTCGCTCATGAGGTGGCCTTCGCGTCTCGCAGGTAGGTGATGATCGCCGAGTAGTCCTCGGCCCCGTGCCCGGCCTCCCGGAAGCGCTCGTAGAGCGCGGCCGCGTCCGCGCCGAGCGGCGTGACGACGCCCGCGCTCGCGGCCGCCTCCTGCGAGAGGCGCAGGTCCTTCAGCATCAGGTCGGTCGCGAAGCCCGGCTTGTAGCCGTTGTTGGCCGCGCTCGTCGGCACGGGGCCGGGCACCGGACAATGGGTCGTCAGCGCCCAGCACGAGCCGGAGGAGGTGGACGCGACGTCGAAGAGCGCCTGGTGCGAGAGGCCGAGCTTCTCGGCGAGCACGAAGGCCTCCGAGATGCCGATCATCGAGATGCCGAGGATCATGTTGTTGCAGATCTTCGCGGCCTGTCCCGCGCCCGGGCCGCCGCAATGGACGACCCGCCGGCCCATCTTGGCCAGGATCGGCTCGGCTCGCTCGAACGCCTCATCAGCGCCGCCCGCCATGAAGGTCAGCGTCGCGCCCTTCGCCCCGACCGTGCCGCCCGAGACCGGCGCGTCGACCGAGGCGAGCCCTCGCGCGGCCGCCAGGTCGTGCGCGGCACGCGCGCTCTCGACATCGACCGTCGAGCAATCGATGACGAGCGCCCCTTCCGCCACGGCGGGCAGGACGTCCGTCCACACCGACACGACATGCTTGCCGGCGGGCAGCATGGTGACCACCACGTCCGCATTCGCGACCGCCTCTCGCGCCGAACCCGCGATCACGACATCGGCCTCGCGCGCGGCGTCGAGGGAGGCCGGCACGAGGTCGAACCCGGTGACATCGTGGCCGGCGCCGACGAGGTTCGCGGCCATCGGGCCGCCCATGTTGCCGAGCCCGATCCAGGCGATGCGCGCCATGTGAAACCCTCCCTCTCTTTCGTCGTTCACAGACCAGAGCCGCCGGTGAGAGACAAGTCTTGATCAAAGTCCAATCGAGCGTGATCGATTCGATCGATCATTCCGGGCGCGCGCTCCTCGTGCGTTTTCTCAGCGGCCGCGTGTACCGCTATCGCGGGGTGACGCGCGACGTCTTCGAGGCGTTTCTGGCGGCCGAGTCGAAAGGCACGTTCTTCAATCTTAAGATCCTCGGCCTCTACCCGTTCAGCGACGTCAGCGAGACACGAGGCCGCGCGCCACGATCAGCCGCATGATCTCGTTCGTCCCCTCCAGGATCTGATGCACCCTGAGGTCGCGCACGATCTTCTCGATCCCGTATTCGGCCAGGTAGCCGTAGCCGCCGTGTAGCTGAAGAGCGTCGTTCGCGACCTTGAAGCCGGTATCGGTCGCGAAGCGCTTGGCCATCGCGCATCGCTGCGTCGTGTCGGCGTCGCCCCGGTCATAGGCGGATGCCGCAGAGTAGAGGAAGACGCGGGCCGCCTCGAGCTCCGTCGCCATGTCGGCGAGGCGGAACTGGAGCGCCTGGAACTCGTCGAGCCGTTTTCCGAACGCCTTTCGCTCGCGCATATAGGCGAGCGATTTGTCGAGCGCGGATTGCGCCCCGCCGAGCGAGCACGCCCCGATGTTGAGCCGCCCGCCATCAAGCCCCGCCATCGCGATCTTGAAGCCGATGCCCTCGGGGCCGAGCCGGTTCGCGACCGGGATCCGGCAGTTCTCGAAGACGACCTGACGTGTCGGCTGCGCGTTCCAGCCCATCTTGCGCTCGTTCGGCCCGAAGGAGAGGCCCGGCGCGTCGCCGGGCACGAGCACCGTCGAGATACCCTTCGGCCCTGCCTCGCCGGTGCGCACCATCACCACGTAGAGGTCGGCGGCGCCTCCCCCCGAGATGAACTGCTTCGACCCGTCGAGCACGTAATCGTCGCCGTCGCGGCGCGCCGTCGTCCGGAGCGCGGAGGCATCGGAGCCGGAGCCGGGCTCCGTCAGCGCGTAGCTCGCTACCGTGTCCATCGTGCACAGGCCCGGCAGCCAGGCCCGTCGCTGCTCGTCCGAGCCGTAGCGGTCGATCATCCAGGCGGACATGTTGTGGATCGACAGGAAGGCCGAGACCGCCGGGCATCCGGTCGCCAGCGCCTCGAAGATCAGTGCCGCGTCGAGACGGGTCAGGCCCGACCCGCCGACATCGTCGCGGATATAGACGCCCCCCATGCCGAGCGCCGCCGCCTCCCGCATCACATCGACCGGGAAGTGCTTGTGCTCGTCCCATGCGAGCGCGTGCGGGGCGATCTTCTCGGCCGCGAAGTCGAGCGCCATGTCGCGGATCGCGACCTGGTCCTCGGGGAGGGCGAAGAGCGGCATCGATGCGGTGAGCGCCGCCGGTGTGGTGTCGAGCATCGTGTCCTCCTCAGAGTCGAAACGTTGCCGACCTGTTCATCGTTCGGCTCGCCAGTCGGGCGTGGCGGGGGCCGGCCTCAGTTCAGCGACTGCACCTCGCATCGCGCGTACTCGCTGCCCGCCGCCACGTAGGCGTTCAGCTTCGCCACGTAGGCCTTGGCGGCCGCCTGGAAGGCCGGGAGCTTGGCGTTGTAGGCCTTCACCTCGTCGTTGAAGCTGTAAGCCTCCCAGCCCTTGCAGCCCTCCGTGCCAACCTTGGCGTCGACGCAGGCCGACTTGACGGGCGGTGCGGGTTTCGCGGGTTTCGACGCGGCGTCCGGCGGGACGGGCGGCGTACAGGCGGCATGGGCCGGGGATGCCAACGCGAACAGCATGACGGCAAGATCGATCGATCGTATGCTCACTCCACGTCCTCGTCTGCCGGAGGGAGAAGGTCCGCGACCGCGACCGTCAGGCCCGGTGGATCGAGACCCAGCTCGCCGTCCGCGTGGTCGCTGGACAACGTCATCCCGTTCTCGCTCCGGCGATGATGCGTGACGACGCGGTCGTCCGTGTCGACGATGAGATAGTGCGCGATCGACGGGACACGGAAATAGTTGCGCGCCTTGCGTCCAAGGTCGCGATAGGCGGTCGAGGGCGACAGGATCTCGACGACGATCACGGGCCGGTCGATCGTCCGGGCGTCGCCCGGCATGCGAGGGCCGCACTGGACCATGGCGTCCGGCTGGTAGGACGTCGCGGCATCGACCCTCACGCCCGGGCCTTCCATGAAGGCTTCGCACGGCACGCCGGCCTTCGCGACCGCGTCAGCCAAGGCGCGCACGACCGCGAACTTGGCGCGGGCATGCACGATCCGCTCCGGCGCCATCGCGATCACGACGCCGTCGTCGAGTTCGAAATTGCCGTCGCGCCCGTCGGTCCAGTCGAGGAACTCCTCGACGCTCATCCTGGGCGGCTGGGCGAGTACAGCCGACATGCGCCCCTCCTTCGGATACGGCCTCACGCTACACGAGCGGATCGCGAGACCGCAACGAGCAACCTTGCGGGAGCCGCTCCCGCGCTACTGCATCGTCGGGATGACGAACTCCGCGCCCTCCTTGACGCCGGAGGGCCAGCGAGAGGTGACGGTCTTCGTCTTGGTGTAGAAGCGCACCGAATCCGGGCCGTGCTGGTTCAGGTCGCCGAAGCCCGAGCGCTTCCAGCCGCCGAAGGTGTAATACGCGATCGGGACCGGGATCGGTACGTTGATCCCCACCATGCCGACATCGACCTTGGCGGCGAAATCGCGCGCCGCGTCGCCATCGCGGGTGAAGATCGAGACGCCGTTGCCGTATTCGTGCTCGGTCGGTAGGCGCAATGCCTCTTCGTAATCCTTGGCGCGCACGACCGAGAGGACCGGGCCGAAGATCTCCTC
>CAXUHE010000206.1:0-707 GCA_964250725.1 uncultured Enterovirga sp.
CACGACCCCCCCGAGGAGCTTCAGGGCGAGCCCGAGGAGCGCCTCCGGCAGCGAGGCCGCCGGCATGGCGATGAAGCTCTCCAGCCGGTCGCGCTCGTCCCAGAGGATCACGGACACGACCGTGCCCACCACGGCGAGCTTGATCAGCCCCTTCACGAACTGGACGGCCGCCTGGCCGCCGAAGACGCGCTTCGCGCCCGCCATCGGCGAGATCCGGTCGAATTTCGGCATCAGCGGCTCCAAGGTCAGGAGCGGCCGGTGCTGGCCGAGGCCGCCGGCGAGCGCCGCCACGGCCACGAGCCCGACCGGGATCGCGGCGAGCCAGAGGCCGGACATGAGGCCCCGCTCGCCGGCCGCCAGCATGGCGGCGCGCGAATCGGGCACGAGGTGCGCGTTCATCAGGAAGCCGCGCAGGTCGACGAGCGCGCCGCCGCCCGCGCCGGCGGCGATCGGCAGCGACAGCGCGAGGGCGCCGAGCGCCAGGAAGGTGCCGATCTCCTGGCTCTTGGCGACGTCGCCGCGCTCGGCCGCCTGATCGAGCTTTCGCTGGGACGGGTCTTCCGTGCGGTCTTCCTGGTCGGCGCCCTCCGCCATCAGGGCGACCCGAACCCGGTGAGGAAGCGCCCGAGATCCATGATGAAGGTGCTCATCATCGTGCCGAGCACCGCGACCAGGACCAGCATGCCGATGATGATCGAGAGCGGCAC
>CAXUHE010000206.1:717-6878 GCA_964250725.1 uncultured Enterovirga sp.
ATGAAGAAGACCTGCATCTGCGGCATCAGCCGCGACAGGACGCCGAGGCCCAGATTGAACAGGAACGCGAAGGCGATGAAGGGCGCGGAGAGCTTGACCGCGAGCGCGAAGCTGCGCCCGACGGCCGCGACCACGAGCTTCGCGGCGTCGCCGACCTCCGGCATCCCGACCGGCGGCAGCAGCATGTAGCTGTCGCCGATCGCCCGGATCGCCACGTGGTGGACGTCGGTCGCGAAGATCAGCGTGATGCCGAGCAGGTTGAGGAAGTTGCCGATCGCCGCCTCCTGGCCGCCGCCCTGCGTCGGGTCGACGCTCATCGCGTAGGAGATGCCGAGCGCCTGCGCGATGAACGAGCCGGCCGTCAGGAGCGCGCCGAACACGATGCGGGTCGCGAGCCCCATCAGGAGGCCGATCGCGATCTCGCCGATCATGGTGGCGATGACGGCGCCGGGCTGGCGGCCGGTCGGCAGCATCGCGCTCACCATCGGGAACAGCGTCAGCGTGAGGAGGAGCGCGAAGGCGAGCCGCAGGCGCCCGGGCACGAGCCGCTCGCCGATGCCGGGCAGGAGCATGACGAGCACGCCGACCCGCGCGAAGGTCAGCATGAACAGCGTCGCGAGTTCGGGGATCGCGATCGTCACGTCGAGGACCTCGGGACCATGCGGCGGCGGCGCCTCACCCGCCGGAGGCGATTCGCAGGGCGATCCTCGTCATGTAGCCCGAGAGCGCGTCCGCCATGAAGGGGAGGAACAGGATCAGCGCGGCGAAGACCGCGAGGATCTTCGGCACGTAGATCAGGGTCTGCTCCTGGATCTGGGTCAGCGCCTGGGCGAGCGAGATCACGAGGCCGACGACCAGCGCGATCAGCATCAGCGGCAGCGCGACCTTGAGGAAGGTCATGATGCCGTCGCGCGCGACGTCGAGCACGACGGCGCCCGTCATCGCGCGACCTCGTCCGCGATCTCGCGCGACCTCGTGTGTCCTGGCATGGCGATCTCGCGCGTGTCGGGTGTCGGGAGAGGATGTCGCCGCGCGTCAGATCTGCATCCGCATGATCTCCTCGTAGGCGGAGATCACGCGGTCGCGCACCGCGACGAGCGTCTGGAGCGCGGTCTCGCTCTCGGCCACCGCCGTCACCACGTCGACGAGGTCCGTCTTGCCGGTCGCGGCCGCCATCGCCTGGGTGTCGGCCTTGCGGCCGGTCTCGGCGACGCCGTCCATCGCGCCCTGGAGCAGGGACTCGAACTGCGACGCGCCGGACGCGCCGACGTTCTGCACAGGCGCGACGGCGCGCGCGCCGCCCGAGGCCGCGAGGTTCTGGACGGCCGCGTAGGCGCCGGCCGCGAAGCTGGTCGTGGCCATCGATCGGCTCCTCAGGCGCGGATGATGTCGAGCGTGCGCGAGATCATCCGGCGCGTCGCGGTGACGATGTTGAGATTGGCCTCGTAGCTGCGCTGGGCCTCGCGCATGTCGAGCGTCTCGACGAGCGAGTTCACGTTCGGCAGCTTGACGAGGCCGGTCGCGTCGGCCGCCGGATGGCCGGGCTCGTTCTTGGTCGGGAAGGCGGTCTGGTCGCGCCGCACGGCGCCGAGCTCCACGACGTTCGCCCCGACGTCGCGGTCGAAATGCTGCTGGAAGGTCGGGACCTTGCGCCGGTACGGGTCGGCGCCCGGCCGGTTGCCGGTCGAGTCCGCGTTGGCGACGTTCTCCGCGATGACGCGCATGCGGCCGGACTGGGCCTTCAGCCCCGAGGCCGCGACGGCGATCGACTTCATGAAATCCATGGCGGCGCTCAGGCTTTGCTGCTGACGGCGGTACGCAGCATCGCGAGGCTCTTCTGGTAGAGCGAGGCGGCGAGCTGGTAATCGGCCTGGTTGTCGGCGACCTTCAGCATCTCGTCCTCGATCGAGACGGCGTTGCCGGAGGGCCGCGTCTCCACGCGGCCGTCCCGGGCGGGATCGCCCCCGAAGCTGCCGGCCGAGGTGAGGTGGAGCGGGCTCGTCTGCGTCATGGCGAGCGAGCCCGCGCCGCCGCCGGACGGGCTCGGCGGGGCCAGGTCCATCGGCCGGAAGCCCGGCGTGTTCACGTTGGCGACGTTCTCCGCCAGCACCTTCTGCCGGCTCTGATGCCAGTGCAGGCGGGTCTTCAGCGCGGACACGATGGGCAGGTCAGTCATCGTCACGGGACATGTCCTCGGCACCCGGCAAGAATTGCCGGCATCGTGGTTAACGTCCGGTTAAGCCGTTGGCGGATCGAGAGGGTGCGGCCCGCATGCCCGCCCGGCCGATCGCCACGATCGTGTCATCCCGACGGCATGTCCGCGACATGCCCGCGGCGACGTGCTAGCCTGACGCAGGATCGTGCCATTCCGGGCCCTCCAGAGGCTCGACCCGAACGTTATGGCGTAGCTTATCGAGAGTATCGCGTCTTGCTGTTCTCAATCCCCGGCGTCGAGAACCTGTCCCAGACGACCGTGACGATCGTCGCGCTCGTGCTCGCGCTGGTGCTGGTCGCGTTCTTCGGGCTCATCCTGCGCCGTCTGACCAGCGGACGTCTCTCGCTGAAGAGCGATAGGGGCCGGGCCCGTCAGCCGCGGCTCGGGATCGTGGACGTGTACGACCTCGACCGTCAGCGCCAGCTGATCCTCCTGCGGCGTGACAACGTGGAGCACCTGCTGCTCGTCGGCGGCCCGAACGACGTCGTGGTCGAGACGAACATCATGCGGGCGGGCGGGTCGCGTCTGCCGGTCACGCCCGCCGACGTACAGGACCGCGCCGACCCGGCGACCGAGCGCAGCGTCGAGATCGCGCCTGTCCGGCCGGTTCTGGAGCCGATCGGAACGCGATCCACGGAGCCGGTCGCGGCGCGGCTCGGGACGGCCGACACGATGGCGCGCGGCGCGATCGAGCCCGCGCTGAAGCCGAGTTCCGTCAGCGCGGCCCCCGGCCGACGTCCGACGGAACGGGGCGTCCAGCCGAACGGCAGCGCGGCCCTGCCCGGCCAGCCGGGTGCCGAGACGTCGCGTGGCCTGACGGGTGTGGGGCAGCCCGTCCCGAGACCGACGGCGCCGGAGGCCCAGACCGGTCGCCCGGACATGGCGAAGCAACTCGAGGAAGCGCTGGCACGTCCCACGCCGGAGCCTCGTCCCGCGCCGGCCCGCACCCTCGAACTGCCGAGGGCGACGCCGGTCGCACAGCCCGGGCGTTTGATGTCGGCCTTCCGCAAGTCCGAGGCGACTCCCACCCCCGCCCCGAATGGCGGAACCGATGCTACGCCCGTGTCGACCCAAGCGACGGAGCCGATGCCTCCATCGCCATCGATGCCTGGGCCGGGCGAGATCCATGCCGAGGTCGCCGAGGCGGAGGACGATGCCACCCCTCGAGAAACCGTCCATCAGGAACCCCCGCGTCAAGAACTCGTGCTGCAACAACCCGTGGGGCAGGACACTGCTCGGCAACAGCCTGAGCGCGAGGAGACATTGGACGATCAGGACGTCGAACCCGGGACCGTGAGAGCCGATCCCGTGCGCGAGGAGATCGCGGAAAAGACGGAGACTGTCGCAACGCCCGCGTCTCGGCCGGCACTCACTGAGACACAGGTACGCACCCTTCCGCGACCGGTTCAGGCCTCCCCTCCGGCCGCGATCATGGTGCCGCCTTCGCCACAATCGAGTCAGGCAGCATCGCCGGGTCGAAACGATCCATTCTCGATCGAGGATATCGAGGCTGAGTTCGCGCGTCTGCTGGGCCGTCCGGTGGAGAAGCGGGACGACCGAACCTGAAATCGCGGCTTTCACGCCGGGCCTGCGGCTTGCGCATGTAGTCGGCGGCATACAGGGTCGCGTCTGGAACCTTCGATCGATTCGGCCCGAAATGGCGTTCTCATCTGCCCCGATGCGCTCGCGCGTCCGGGTCCCAGTCGTGGCGTCGATCGTTCCGCTCATCGGCCTCGCGGTTGCAGCGGGCCTGATGCCAAGACCCGCCTGGGCGCAATCGCTCAGCTTCGATCTCGGGCCTGGCAACGGTTTGACAGAGCGCGCGTTCCAACTCGTCGCGCTCGTCACGATCCTGTCGATCGCGCCCTCCATCGTCGTGATGGTGACGTCCTTCACCCGGATCGTGGTCGTCCTGTCGCTGCTGCGATCGGCGATGGGCACGCAGACGGCGCCACCCAACGCCGTCATCGTGAGCTTGGCGCTGTTCCTGACGGCTTTCGTGATGGCGCCGACCCTGCGGCAGGCCTACAGCGCCGGAATCGAGCCTCTCTCGGCCGGGCAGATCCAGCCCGCCCAGGCTTTCGAGCGTGCCTCCGCGCCGTTCCGGACCTTCATGCTGGGCCAAGTCCGCGAGAAGGATCTCGCGCTCTTCGTGGACCTCTCGCGTGAGCCCGCGCCCGCGACCCCGGCGGAGGTCGGGTTGCAGATCCTGGTCCCGGCTTTCATGATCTCGGAGCTTCGGCGCGCCTTCGAGATCGGGTTCCTGCTCTTCGTGCCGTTCCTGATCATCGACCTCGTGGTCGCGTCGGTCCTCATGTCGGTCGGCATGATGATGCTGCCACCCGTGACTGTCTCGCTGCCGTTCAAGCTGATCTTCTTCGTCCTCGTGGACGGATGGGGCCTCGTGGCGGGCTCGCTGGTGAAGAGTTTCGGAAGTTGATGGTCAGCCGTTCGGCTTCGGGGGCTGCGACTGCGCAGTCCCGGCCGGTGCGACGCGTGCGGGCTCGTTGGGGCTGGAGGGCCCGCCTGCATCGCCGAGCGGTCCGTCGGACTGACCCCGCCACTCGTTGAGCATCTCGCGCAGCACATCGGTGCGTGAGAGGCCGCTCGCGAGCGTGCGGAACTCGCGCGTCTGCACAGCGCCCGGCATCAGCAGGAGCTCGAACGTCTTCGCCTCAGGCGAGTCCATCATCTTGGCGGAGAACTTCTGGCGCAAGCGGTCGAGCCCGATGCGCTCGTCCGCGAGCCCGTAGGCGACCGCCGCGCGCACGACATCCGAGCGGACACGGTCCGCCAGCGGCTCGGACGATTGCCAGAGCGTACCCGCAAGGCGCTCGGAAGCCTCGCCCGCCTCTCGCCATCGGCGCGCGCCCCACAGGACGCCGACCCGCAGCCGCTCGACATCCGGGCCCGCCTCACCGTCGAGGATCTCGAGCGCGAGGTCGACACGGGTGAGGTCGGCCTGCGCCTTCGCCTCCAGCATCAGCCGGACATGCTTGACGGAGGCGGGCAGTTCGGCGAGGCGCGTCGTGTGCAGCACGGAGAGCGCCTCGGTCGGCTTGGCGTTCATCAGCCGGATCGCGGCGAGCCGGGCCGCCACCGTGGCGCGTGCCGCGCCGGTCAGCCGCTTGTCGACCTGATGCTGGAGCAGGTCCGCCGCCTGGTCGAGGAGGTCGAGCTCGACCAGCCGGTCGGCGAGACGGCGCACGAGCTCGTCGCCTCGACGGCCGACCGGCGCCAGCTCCTTGAAATCGAAATAGAGCGCGAGGGCGTCGACGGCGGGCAGCTTGTCGCCCCCGCTGCTCATGAGCAGGTTCTCGAACTGGCGGGCCGTCTCGTCGTAGAGCGCGCGGGTCTGGTCCTGGTCTGGGAAGTAGCGGCTCGCGTAGCGGGCCATGTCGAACATGTCGCGCCAACGCCCGAGCTTCGCGTAGAGTCGCGCCAGCTCGACGACCGCCCCGAGCTCGATCTGGTCGCCGCGCCACGCGACCGCGAGCGTCTCAAGCTGTCCCGCCACGGCGTCCGGCCGCATCGTGCCACTCCGAGAGGCGAGGACGAGCCGCCTGAACGTCGCCTCGGCGGCGAAGCGCGGCGAGCCGCCCTCGGCCACCATGGCGTAGCCTTTGAGGGCCTCATCGATCCGCCCGCTGGCTTCGTCGACGCGGGCCCGTGCCAGGTCGTGTTCGTCGCGCGGGACGATGCCCGAGGGGAACTTGTCGATGCGAAGGAGTTCCTTCTCCGCGCGTACGGCATCGCCCTTCTCGAGCATCGCCTGAAGGACGCCGAGCGCGACCTGCGCGGCCAGCTCCTCCGGGTAGAGATCGATGATGTCGCGGGCCTTGCGGATGCCCGCGAGAGCCCGGTCCCATTGATGATCCCTCAGGTCGATGAGGGCGCGCCAGAGGCCGGCTTCGGCATCGTCGGCGAGCCCCTCCGCGTTCAGGAA
>CAXUHE010000207.1:0-1324 GCA_964250725.1 uncultured Enterovirga sp.
CGCTGAAATGGTCGGGCGGCTACGTGTGGGCCTGCAAGAACTACGACGGCGACGTCCAATCCGACATCGTGGCCCAGGGCTTCGGCTCGCTCGGCCTCATGACCTCGGTGCTGCTGACGCCGGACGGCGCCATCGTCGAGTCGGAGGCCGCGCACGGCACCGTCACGCGCCACTACCGCGAGCACCAGCGCGGCAAGGAGACGTCGACCAACTCGATTGCGTCGATCTTCGCCTGGACGCGCGGCCTCTCGCACCGCGCGAAGCTGGACGGCAACGACGCGCTCGCCAAATTCGCCTCGACGCTGGAGACGGTCTGCGTCGACACGGTCGAGTCGGGCTCCATGACGAAGGATCTCGCGCTGCTCGTTGGCGCCGACCAGACATGGCTCTCGACGATGGGCTTCCTCGACAAGGTCGACCAGAACCTGAAGGCCGCGATGGCGGCCTGACCGCCGGCAGAAGGGACGGGCGCCCGCGACCGTCGGGACGGTCTCCGTGCGTCGAGCCCGTGTCGAGGCGATCGTTTACGGACTGGAGAGCTTCCTCGGCGGGCGGCCTCGTTTCGTGCCGACGAAGAGAGGAGCTCCCTAATGGATCGGGCCGAACGGGAACGTCGTTCGGTTCGATCTCACGCCAAGCCACTTCGGCCGATCCGGGCCGCACATCAACCTGGAGACGGCCAACATCCCTCGAACGAGTGCAGGCTACATCAATCTCCATGTCTTCGTGAGGTGAGCGATGGACTTCAACACGCTGCAACGCGCCGCGGACCGATGCGTCCGCGACGGCAAGTTCGGGACGGCGGTCGCCATCTACCTGCACATGGCCGAGGGCGATGCGTCGCTGGACGGGGGCTCGCTCGGCCATGCCATCGGCATCTGCTACGAGAAACTCGATGACCTTCATGCCGCGCGTTACTGGTACGCACGCGCCTTCGAGGAGAATCCGATCATCGATCTCTACCGGCACGACTTCGAGCGGACGCGGGCCGTCCTGGTCGACGATCTCGTGATGGCGCCTTGAGGTCGGACATGCGCACAGGAATGGCGTCTTCGCGACGACGGAACAGGTGACGACAGACGATCGGCCAAGTGAGGTCGTCACCGCGGTCGTCACCGCGGTCGCAGCACGGGCGGGCCACCATTTCTCGAAGCGGGTGCAGCTCGCGATCCGGCTCGTGGCGGGTCTCGGCGTCGCGGGGGACGGCCACGCGGGCGCGACCGTGAAGCACCGCTCGCGGGTCGCGCGGGACCCGAGCCAGCCGAACCTGCGGCAGGTCCACCTCATCCACGCGGAGCTGTTCGAGGAGCTGGGCCGCGAGGGC
>CAXUHE010000207.1:1334-5012 GCA_964250725.1 uncultured Enterovirga sp.
AAATCGCGCCGGGCGACCTCGGCGAGAACGTCACGACGCGCGGGATCGACCTCCTGGGGCTCGCGACGGGCACGCGGCTCGCGCTCGGCGGCGAGGCGATCGTGGAGGTGACGGGCCTGCGCAATCCCTGCCTCCAGCTCGACCGGTTCAGGCCGGGGCTGATGAAGGCGACGCTCGGCCGCTCGGCCGACGGTGCACTCATCCGCAAGGCCGGCGTGATGGCGATCGTGGTCGCGGGTGGCGACGTCCAGGCGGGTGACAAGATCGGAGTCGAACCCCCGCCCGGGCCGCACGTGCCGCTCGGGGTGGTGTGACAGGCAAGGCTTTGTCGGGCCATCGCTGGCGACCCGTCCGACGATCGATCACGTCGGGCCGCGAGCTAGCGACACAACTGTTTCAACTTATTACGAAAAGGCATGCGGATCCTTGTTCCCGAGCTCAAGCGGATCAGGAACCTGGATAAGCATGGGGCTCGATCTGGCGTAGTTCGAGACCGGTTTCAGTTGGGATCGCTACATCGCGCTGCCCGCGAGGCCGAGCCGGACGGGGCGCCTGCGCTACATGCTCGTCGGCACGCTGTTCGACTTTCGCGTCGTCACCGCGGTCGTATCGCCACTCGGCTCCGAAGCCCTCACGATCGTCAGCTTGCGCGATGCGAGCACGAAGGAGACGAACGCCTATGAGGCCGATTGACTGGACGACGCCGTCCGACCTTTCGCCGGATGAACTCGCCCGCGCTCTCGACGAGGATCACGACGAGATCGACGACAATCCGGAGCTGACCGACGAGCAGGTCGCCTCGTTGCGCCCCGGAGCGAACGTCTTGCCGCAAGAGCTGCTCTCGGCCCTGCCGAAGCGTCGGCCCGGACAGCGCGGACCAGGCAAGAAGCCGACGAAGGTCGTGATCTCGCTTCGGATCGATCCGACCGCGTTGGAGGCGCTGAAGGCCTCTGGCGAGGGCTGGGCCAGCCGTGTCGCGGCGGCTGTCGAGCGGGAGGCCGCAGGATTGGTGGCCGGGCGCCGCTAGTCGTCTGGCCGCAATGCCCGCTGCAATGCTCAATCCGCCCCGTCTGGGGCCGACGCCTGCCGCTCCTCGGCGATCGCCTGGATGCGCTCGGCCATGCGCGGGGTGTGCGCCATGATGTGCTTGAGGTCGCGCGCCTCCAAGACGAGAAGGCGCGCCTGGGAGACCGCGTTGACGGTCGCGTTGCGCGGACGTCCGGCGAGGAGGCCCATCTCGCCGAACACGTCCCCGGCGCCGAGCTGCACGGGCGCGGGCTCGATCTCGACCTCCACGTTGCCCGAGTTCACGAAGAACATCGCGTCCGCCGGGTCGCCCTTGCGGACGATGGTCTGGCCCGGCTCGTAGGTGCGCGCGTTGAGGTAGCGCATGATGCCCGCGACCTCGCCCGCATCGAGATCGACGAAGAGCGGCACCTTGGCGACCATCGTCATGGTGACGACGAAATCGCGCCGCCGGATCTCGTCCGCGAAGGTGGAGGCCAGGATGCCGACCGGGAGCGCGAGCATCCCGATTCCCACGACCGCGGTGATCGACGCGATGACCTTGCCCAGCGGCGTCACGGGCACGACGTCGCCGTAGCCGACCGTCGCCAGCGTCACGAAGGCCCAGTACATCGCGTCCGGGATGGTGCCGAACTTCTCCGGCTGCACGTCCTGCTCGGCGAAGCGCATCGCGGAGGCCGCGACCAGCACCGTGCCGATGAGGATGACCCCGCAGGCCATGAGCGCGCGACGCTCGGCCGCCAGCGCGTCGATCAGGCTCGCGAGGCCGGGCGAGTAGCGCGCGAGCTTGAAGAAGCGCAGGAGCCGCAGAACGAGGAGCGAGCGGAAATCGGCCTCCGTGAGGAGCGAGAGGTAGATCGGTGCGATCGACACGAGATCGACGAGCGAGGAGGGCCGCAGCGCGAAGGCGAGCCGCGCCCGCCAGGGCGGCAGGCGGCCGAGCAGCGCGTGCTCCGGCGCGGCCCAGACCCGCGCGGCATATTCCAGCGTGAAGACCGAGACGGAGACGACCTCGACGGCGGAGAAGAGCGCGTCGTAGCGCTCGGACAGGCGCGGCACGCTCTCCAGGATGGTGGCCAGCACGTTGACCACCACGAGGCCGATCAGCGTCAGGTCGACGACGCGTGATGCGGATTCGGTCGAGCTCTGGTCGAGGGCCTCGAAGACGCGGCGGCGAAGTCCCGGTCTCCCGGTCTCCTGTCTGCGCGCCCTGTCCGGCATCCGTGTCAGGCGGCCGCGATGGCGTCGCCGATCGCCGCGAGCGCGGCCTCCGCCCGGTCGCCGTCGGGACCGCCGGCCTGCGCCATGTCGGGCCGGCCGCCGCCGCCCTTGCCGCCGAGCGCGCCGGCGCCCGCCTGCACGAGCGTGACCGCGCTGTTCGCCGCGACCTGATCCGCCGTCACGCCGACGATGAGGCTCGCGCGCCCGTCCTCCGCAACGCTCACGAAGGCGACGATCCCGGATTCGACGCGCGTCTTGCCCTCGTCGACGAGCGGCTTCAGGTCCTTCGCGGGCACGCCGCGCACGACCTTGCCGAGGAAGCGCACGCCGTTCAGAGTCCTGATCTCGTCCGCCGCGCCAGGCGCCCCCATGGCGAGCGCGCGGCGTGCCTCGGAGAGCTCGCGCTCGAGCCGGCGGCGGTCCTCGATCAGGGCCGCGAGCCGGGCCGGCACCTCGGCGACCGGCGCCTTCAGGAGTCCGGCGGCCGCGTGCAGCGCGTGGCTCTCGCCCACGAGATGGCGGCGCGCCGCCTCGCCGGTCAGCGCCTCCAGGCGGCGCACGCCCGCCGCGACCGCGCTCTCCGACAGGATCGCCACGAGCCCGATATCGCCGGTGCGCGCGACATGCGTGCCGCCGCAGAGCTCGATCGAGAAGGCGCGGCCCGAGTCGCCGGCCAAGTCGCGGTCCGTGCCCATCGACACGACCCTGACCTCGTCTCCGTACTTCTCGCCGAAGAGCGCGCGGGCGCCGGCCGCGATCGCGTCGTCGACGCCCATCAGCTTCGTCGAGACCGCCTCGTTCTGGAGGACGAGACGGTTCGCGATGTCCTCCGCGGCCGCGATCTCGGCCTCGCTCATCGGTTGGGGGTGGCTGAAATCGAAGCGCAGGCGGCCGGGCTCGACGAGCGAGCCCTTCTGCGCCACGTGGTCGCCGAGCACGCGGCGCAGCGCCTCGTGCAGCAGGTGCGTGGCGGAATGGTGCCCGCGGATCGCGGAGCGGCGGGCGTGGTCGACGGCGAGTTCGAGGGCCGCGCCCGCGACGAGCCGGCCCTGCTCGACGGTGACGTGGTGGACGAAGAGGTCGCCGAGCTTCTTCTCGGTGTCGGTCACGCGGGCGCTGAGCCCGGCCCCGGTCAGCGTGCCGACATCCCCGACCTGGCCGCCGGATTGCGCGTAGAACGGCGTCTGGTTCAGCACCGCGAGGCCGCTCTCGCCCGCCTCCAGCGCCTCGACCTCGCGCCCGTCGCGCACGAGCGCGGTCGCGACGCCCTCGGCGTTCTCCGTCCCGTAGCCCAGGAACTCGGTCGCGCCGACCCGCTCGCGCACCGCGTACCAGATCGTGTCGGTCGCGGCCTCTCCCGACCCCGCCCAGGCGGCACGGGCCATCGCGCGCTGGCGCTCCATCGCGGTCCCGAAGGCGTCCGTGTCGACC
>CAXUHE010000207.1:5022-6860 GCA_964250725.1 uncultured Enterovirga sp.
GCGCGCGCGCAAGGCGTCCTGCGTCAGGTCGAGGGGGAAGCCGTAGGTGTCGTAGAGCTTGAACGCGGTCTCGCCCGAGAGCCGCGCGCCCGACACGAGCTCGCGCGTCTCGTCCTCCAGGATCGCGAGGCCGCGCTCCAGCGTGCGGCGGAACCGCGTCTCCTCGAGCTTCAGCGTCTCGACGATCATCGGCTCGGCGCGCACGAGCTCCGGATAGGCCTGCCCCATCTCGCGCACGAGCGCCGGGACGAGCCGGAACATGAGGGGATCGCGCGATCCGAGGAGCTGGGCATGACGCATGGCGCGGCGCATGATGCGGCGCAGCACGTAGCCGCGGCCCTCGTTCGAGGGCAGCACGCCGTCGGCCACGAGGAACGAGGAGGCGCGCAGATGGTCCGCGATGACCCGGTAGGAGGCGCGCGTCGCGTCCTCGGGAGGGCGACCGACGGCGTGCGAGACGGCCTCGATCAGCGCGCGGAACAGGTCGGTGTCGTAGTTCGAGTGCACGCCCTGGAGGATCGCCGCCATGCGCTCGAGGCCCATGCCGGTGTCGATCGAGGGGCGCGGCAGGGCCAGGCGGTTCCCCGGCCCGATCTGCTCGAACTGCATGAAGACGAGGTTCCAGAACTCGAGGAACCGGTCGCCGTCCTCGTCCGGGCTGCCGGGCGGCCCACCCCGGAGCGCCGGCCCCTGGTCGATGAAGATCTCCGAACACGGCCCGCACGGACCCGTATCGCCCATCTGCCAGAAGTTGTCGGAGGTCCCGATGCGGATGATGCGCTCGTCGGAGAAGCCCGCGATCCGCCGCCAGAGCCCCGCCGCCTCCTCGTCGTCTGCGTAGACGGTGACGAGGAGCTTGTCCGGTGAGAGGCCGTATTCCTTCGTGATGAGGTTCCAGGCGAGCTCGATCGCCCTCTCCTTGAAGTAGTCGCCGAAGGAGAAATTCCCCAGCATCTCGAAGAAGGTGTGGTGGCGGGCCGTGTAGCCGACGTTGTCGAGGTCGTTGTGCTTGCCGCCGGCGCGCACGCATTTCTGGGAGGTGACAGCGCGGTCGTAGGGGCGCTTCTCGATGCCGGTGAAGACGTTCTTGAACTGCACCATCCCGGCATTGGTGAACATCAGGGTCGGGTCGTTGCGCGGCACGAGGGGCGACGACGCCACCGCCTCGTGACCGTTCCTCGCGAAGTAGTCGAGGAAGGTCGACCTGATCTCGTTGACGCCGGACATCGAGTGACCCGTGACTGAGCGGCCGCCCGCCGGCCTTGAGGCCGGGTCTTAGTGAGCGCTCAAGGGGTTGTCGAGCGAGGCGGGGCTGTCCAGGGCTTACCGCCAGCCTCGCGCCCGGTCGTGGATTGCGGGTCCGGCTTCGCCGGCCTGGAACGACAGTGCTATGCGACCCCTTCGTCGAGGTCCTCGGCCGTCGGGGTCGCGGTGTCGAGGATGCGGTCGGCCAAGAGGCCGGCGTTCTGGCGCAGGGCGGATTCGATCCGGTTCGCGACGTCCGGGTTCTCGCGCAGGAAGGACTTCGAGTTCTCGCGGCCCTGGCCGAGGCGCTGGCTGTCGTGGGAGAACCACGCGCCCGACTTCTCCACGATGCCGGCCTTCACGCCGAGGTCGATCAGCTCGCCGACCTTCGAGATGCCCTCGCCGAACATGATGTCGAACTCGACCTGCTTGAAGGGCGGCGCGACCTTGTTCTTGACGACCTTCACGCGGACCGAGTTGCCGATCGCCTCCTCGCGGTCCTTGAGGGTGGAGATGCGGCGGATGTCGAGGCGCACGGAGGCGTAGAACTTCAGCGCGTTGCCGCCGCTCGTCGTCTCGGGGCTGCCGTACAT
>CAXUHE010000208.1:0-6850 GCA_964250725.1 uncultured Enterovirga sp.
TCCGTCGCTCGCGAGCACGATGAGCGCGTCGCCCGCGCGAGGCTCCGGACCGGAGCGCAGGGCCGGCAGGCGGGGCCGCGCCGGGGCGCCCGGTTCCGGCGTCGCGAGCAGGACCAGCGTATCCGAGCGCGCGATCACGCGGGCCGCCACGAAGTTGATCCGCGGCGTCATGCAGGCCGCGACCGCGGCTGCGCTCGTGAGGAGCCGGCCCGGCGCGACCTCGATCGCGGTGATCGTCGTGCCGGACGGCGTGATGGGTGCGACCGGCACGGGGCCGCCCGCCATCGGCATGGTCCCGGCCGAGGCCGCGCCGGGCAGCGGGTCGAAGCTGTTCGCGACTGCGATCACGAGCTTGTCGGTCTCGGCCGCCAGCGCCTTGTCGTACGCGAAGGTGAAGCCGCGCAGCCCTGCGGGCGTGTCCGCGTAGCGGATGTAGAACCGGCCGGACGGCGTCTCGCCGGTGACGACCAGGAAGTCCGGCCGCTTCAGCTTGTAGGTGACGCGGCGCTCGGGCGTGGAGACCGAGAGCCGCTCGAAGGTCGCCGCGAGATCGCCCTCGCCCGGCGCGAAGAGCCGCGTCTCCAGCGTGACGCGTCCGTCCGGGCTCTGCCAGCGCGTCCCGTTCGGAACGCGCTGCTCGCGCGGCAGCACGCGGGCCGGCACGCCGAGCGCCGCGCCCGTGGCGGCGTCGGTGCGCAGCGCGAACCCCGCCGCGTCGCGCGCCTTGCGCCCAGCCGCCAACAGGGCCGCGCGCTCGCCGGCGTCGAGCACCGCGTCGGCGGTCGGGCTCGCCGTCTGTTTGGCCCGGCGCGCGTAGGCGAGGATCGACTCGTAGGTGCGCCGTCCGAACGTGCCGCTGTCGACGCCGTTGAAGTCGCCCGTCCAGACGAGCGCCTCCTGGAGCGCGCGCCGGTCGGCCTCGGGCAGCGCCTCGAAGCTCGCGCGGGCGGCCTCGAAGGCCGGGTCCGGCTTCTTGTCGGCAGGCGTGGCCGGCACGGGGGCGGCGGGGGCGGCGGGCCTCGGCGGCGCCGGCCTCGCCGGGGCGGGCTGCGCGGCCGCGGTCCCGCCGGTCAGGGCGAGGAGCGCGGCCCCGATACCCGCACGCCAGATGATGCGCCTCATGCCGATCTCCTCCGGTCGATCGCCTTGTGGCAGGTCGGCTCGGGCTCCGCCAGCGCGCGCCGGACCGGCAGTCGGACCGGCAGTCGGACCGGCATGTGCGCCCGCTCACGCGCGTTGCGGTCCGGCCGCCGCATGGTACGACGATCGAAACGGGACAAGCCCATGTTCGTCCGGATCGCCAGCTTTCTCGCTCTCGCGGCCGTGTTGGCCGGACCGGCCGGCGCGCAGACGCCGAGGCCGTCCCCGCCCGCCTCGCCGGCCCCGGCGCGGGCCGCACCCCGGCCCGCCGCGCCCGCGAGCTCGCAGAAGGCCATCGTGCGCGACGACCTCGCGAGCGACGGCGTCCGGCTCGAAGCCCAGCTCAAGGCGGAGGCGGGCGACGCCGCCTCCCGGCCCTCCGCAGCCTCGCTCCGCGACGGCGACGCGGCCGCCGCGCGCGGCGACAGACGGGCCGCGCTCGGCCTCTACGCGGCCGCGGTCGCGGCCGATCCGCGCGAGGCGGCGGGCTGGCTGCGCTACGCGCGCAACGCCGCCGCGCTCGAGCCGAATGACGGCGACGAGCGCTACCGCCTCCAGACCCGCGCGGTCACAGCCGCCTATATGGGCTACCAGCGCGCCGCGACCCGGCCCGACGAGGTCGCGGGGCTCGATGCGCTCGGCGCGGCTTCCGCGGCGCGCTCCTCCTTCCGCCAGGCGCTCGACGCCTACAAGGCGCGGCTCGACCTCGCGGATTCGGCCGGCGTGCGGGCGACCTACGACGACCTGCGGGCGAAATATGGCTTCCGCATCATCCGCTACGAGGTCGATTCGGACGCCGCCGCCCCGCGCGTCTGCTTCCAGTTCTCCGAGCCGTTGGCCGCCAGGATCGATTTCGCGCCCTACGTGGCGATCTCCGGGGCGGCGAACGGGGCCGTGACGGCCGAGGATCAGCAGATCTGCGTCGACGGCCTGAAGCACGGCGAGCGCTACGCCTTCGTGCTGCGCCAGGGCCTGCCCTCGTCGGTCGGCGAGACCCTGCTGAAATCGGCCGATTACGACGTCTACGTGCGCGACCGCTCCGCCCAGGTGCGCTTCAGCGGGCGCAACTACGTGCTGCCGCGCACGGGCCAGGCGGGCATCCCGGTCACGACCGTGAACGCCGCGAGGCTCGACGTCGAGGTGCTGCGGGTCGGCGACCGGAGCCTCCTGCCGACGCTCCGCTCGGAGGATTTCCTCTCGCAGCTCTCGGGCTCGACGACGCGCACGATCGCTGAGGAGAAGGGCTTCAAGGTCTGGCAGGGCACGCTCGACACCGCGCGGGCCGAGCTGAACCAGGATGTCGTGACAGCCTTCCCGGTCCTGCAGGCGGTCGGGCGGCTCGAGCCCGGCATCTACATCATGTCGGCTCGCCCCTCCGGCGCCGCCACCACGACGTCCGACGACGGCGGCGGCGACGAGAACCGCGCGACGCAATGGTTCGTCGTGTCCGATCTCGGGCTCACGGCCTTCACCGGGCCGGACGGCGTCCACGTCTCGGCGCGGTCGCTCTCGACCGCCGAGCCCGTCGCGTCGGCCGAGATCCGGCTCGTCGCGAAGAACAACGAGGTGCTGGCCACCCGCCGGACCGATGCGGGCGGGTTCGCGGCCTTCGATCCCGGCCTCTCGCGCGGCCAGGGCGGGACCGCGCCGGGCCTCGTGGTGGCGACGCTCGGCGACGATTACGGCTTCCTCGACCTCTCCTCCCAGGCCTTCGACCTCGCGGATCGCGGCGTGAAGGGCCGGGCCGCGACCGGCGGGCCGGAGGCGCTGCTCTTCGCCGAGCGCGGCGTCTACCGCTCGGGCGAGACCGTCTACGTGACGGCGCTGCTGCGCGACGCGCGCGGTCTCGCGATCGATCGGCTGCCGCTCACCCTGGTGGTGAAGCGCCCGGACGGCGTCGAGTACCGCCGGGCCCAGGTGGCGGACGAGGGCATGGGCGGGCGCGCCTTCGCGGTCCCGATGCTGCCGGCCGCCCAGCACGGCACGTGGCGGGTCGTCGCCTATACCGACCCCAAGGGCGAGCCGGTCGGCGAGACCTCCTTCCTCTTGGAGGATTACGTGCCTGAGCGGCTCGACGTCGTGCTGACGCCGGCCGCGCCATTCCTCGCGCGCAACCAGCCGGCCTCGATCGACGTCGCGGCGCGCTTCCTCTACGGCGCGCCGGGCCAGGACCTCGACGTCTCGGGGACCGTGTCCGTCCAGCTCGCCGGGCGTGCGCCCGTGAAGGGCCTCGACGGGTTCACGATCGGCCTCGACGACGAGGCGGTCGAGCCGTCGAGCGCCGATATCGAGGAGCACGGCCGCACCGACGCCAAGGGCCACGCCCTGCTCTCCGTGCCGATCCCGGCCGTCACCTCGACCCGGCCGCTCGAGGCGCGCATCGCCCTCCAGGTCGCGGAAGACGGGGGACGCGCGGTGTCGCGTGCCGTCACCGTGCCGATCCTGCCCGAGGGGCCGGTGCTGGCGCTTCGCGAGACCTCCGGGGGCAACCTGCGCGAGGGCGGGAACGCGGTCTTCGAGGTCGCGGCCGCCTCGCCCGACGGCGTCCGCCTCGCGAAGCCCGGTGTCGCCTGGACGCTCTTCAAGGTCTCGCGCCGCTACCAATGGTACCGGCAGAACGGCCGCTGGTCCTACGAGCCCGTCAAGTCCGCGCAGCGCGTGCGCGAGGGCAGCCTCGACCTCGCGCCGGGCGCGCCCGGGCGCGTCGAGACGCCGGTCGAGTACGGCAGCTACCGCCTCGAAGTCCGGGCGGCCGGCCTCCAGAGCGCCAGCACGTCCTTCACGGTCGGCTGGTCGGGCGACGAGACGGCCGACGTGCCGGACCTCCTGGAGGTCACGCTCGACAAGCCCGCCTACGCGTCGGGCGAGACCTTGCGCGCGCACCTCACCCCCCGCTTCGCCGGCAAGGCGACGGTCGCGGTCATCAGCGACAAGGTCGAGGTGCTGCGCGCGGTCGACCTCCCGGCCGGCGGCGCGACGGTCGAGATCCCGGTGAGGCCCGAATGGGGCGCGGGCGCGTATCTCGTGGCGAGCGCCTACCGGCCGCTCGACACGGCCGCGAAGCGCCTGCCCGGCCGCGCGACCGGGCTCGCCTGGTTCGCGGTCGACCGCGCGGCGCGCGCGCTCGAGGTGAAGCTCGACGCGCCGGCGACCATCCGGCCGCGCGGCAACCTCACCGTCCCGGTCCGCCTCGGCGGGCTCCAGCCGGGCGAGCAGGCGCGCGTGACGCTCGCCGCCGTGGATGTCGGCATCCTCAACCTCACGCGCTACGCGCTGCCGGACCCGTCCGCGTTCTTCTTCGGCCAGAAGGCGCTGTCGACCGAGCTCCGAGACCTCTACGGCTACCTGATCGACGGCATGCAGGGCACCGCCGGGGCGATCCGCTCGGGCGGCGACGCGGGCGCGGGCGCGCTCGCCGACGCGCCGCCGACGCAGGAGCCGCTCGCGCGCTACTCGGGCGTGGTGGCGGTCGGACCGGACGGCACCGCCCGGATCACGTTCGACATCCCGGCCTTCAACGGCGCGGCGCGCCTGATGGCGGTCGCCTGGACGGCCGGCCGGGTCGGCAGCGCGACCGCCGAGACCGTGATCCGCGATCCCGTCGTGCTGACCGGCACGCTGCCGCGCTTCCTCTCGGTCGGGGACCGATCGCGGCTCCAGGTCACGCTCGACAACGTGGAGGCGGCGGCCGGCGACTACGTGGTGGACCTCGACCTGTCCGGCCCGGTCCTCGCGCCCGCCGACGCGCTGCATCGCGTCGTGCGGCTGGAACGGGGCGGCAAGGCGTCCGTCTCGGTGCCGCTGACGGCCGCCGGGTCCGGCCTCGCGCGGCTCGACGTCCGGCTCACCGGGCCGGGGCTCGACGGCGCGGCGGGCCAGAGCTTCGCGCTCGCGGTCCAGCCCGGCACCGCGACGCTCGTGCGGCGCAGCGTCCGGTCCGTCGAGGCGGGGTCGAGCGTGACGATCGGGGGCGACCTCCTGGCGGATATCCTGCCCGGGACCGGCACGGTCTCGGTCTCGGCCTCGCCGCTCTCCGCGCTCGACGTGCCGGCGCTGCTCGCCTCCCTCGACCGCTACCCGTACGGCTGCACGGAGCAGACGGTGAGCCGCGCGCTGCCGCTGCTCTACGTCAACCGCCTCGCAGCGCTCGACGGCCTCGCGCTCGACGACAAGGTCGACGGGCGGGTGCGCGACGCGATCGACCGCGTCCTCGCCCGCCAGGGCTCGGACGGGTCCTTCGGCCTGTGGGGGGTGGGCGGCGAGGACCTCTGGCTCGACGCCTACACGGCGGACTTCCTGACGCGCGCGCGGGAGCGCGGATTCCCCGTCGCCCAGACCGCCTTCGCGATCGCGCTCGACCGGCTGCGCAACACCGTGGCCAACACGACGGAGATCGACCGGAACGGCCCGGAGGTCGCCTACGCGGCCTACGTGCTCGCCCGCAACGGCCGCCCCGTCATGGGCGACCTGCGCTACCTCGCGGACATCAAGCTCGCCTCCTTCGCGACGCCGCTCGCGCGCGGGCAGATCGGGGCCGCCCTCGCGCTGCTGGGCGACCGCACCCGCTCGCAGGCGGCCTTCGCGTCGGCCCTGGAGGCGCTGCGGACGGGCAAGCAGGCGGATTACCGCGCCGATTACGGGTCGCGCCTGCGCGACGGCGCGGCCCTGCTGGCGCTCGCCGGCGAAGCGGAGCCGGGCGGCGGGGCGGCCCTGAGGCCGGTCGCGGCGGCGCTGACGGAGGAGCGCAGCTCAGGCCGCAGCCTCAGCACGCAGGAGGAGGCCTGGATGGTCCTCGCGGCCCAGAGCCTGTCGAAGGACGCCGACGCCATGTCCTTCGAGGTCGACGGCGCGACCCGCCGCGGCGCGCTCTACCGCTCCTGGAAGGCCGCGGCGATCGAGGGCCGCTCGGTCACGATCGCCAATCGCGGGCGCGCGGCGGCCGAGATGGTGGTCAGCGTCTCCGGCAACCCGATCGGCCCCGAGCCCGCGATCCAGCGCGGCTACACGATCGAGCGCGCGGCCTACCGGCTCGACGGCACGCCGGTCGATCTCGCGCAGGTGCGCCAGAACGACCGGGTGGCGATCGTGCTCAAGGTGACCGAGGCGCAGGCGCGCGAGGCCCGGCTCATGCTGGTCGACCGGCTGCCCGCCGGGTTCGAGATCGAGAACCCAAAGCTCGCGGATGCCGACGCCTTCTCCGAGCTCGCCATGCTGAAGAGCGACGTGCAGCCGGCCCATACCGAGTTCCGCGACGACCGCTTCGTCGCGACCTACGACCGGACGCCCTCGCAGCCGGCCTTCTTCACCGTCGGCTACGTGGTGCGGGCCGTGTCGCCCGGCCGCTACGTCCATCCGGCCGCCACGATCGAGGACATGTACCGGCCCGAGCGCTTCGGCCGCACCGCCTTCGGGACGGTCGAGGTCGCGCCGGCCCGGCCGTGACCGGCGGGATGACGGGCTCGACGCGCTCCTCTGCTAGTCACGGTAGGGTCATGACTCCCGATCTCCGGATTGAGCGCGGGAACCCTCTCCCCGGTGGGGAGAGGGTAGGGTGAGGGGGGCGTGGTCTATCCGGAGAGGGCGCTTCCCCCTCACCCGGGCGACGCTTCGCGTGCCCGACCCCGGATCGCGTCCGGGGCAGGCTCTCTCCCCCTCGGGGAGAGGTGTCCCGCGCTCTTCACCCGAAGGTTCTCGATCTCGCGAGGCGGAG
>CAXUHE010000209.1:0-6786 GCA_964250725.1 uncultured Enterovirga sp.
ACGAGGATGCCGTCTACGACCGCGTCGGCAACATCATGCTGAGCCGCATCATGGGCGCGGACGTGCAGATGGTCGACGACGGCTTCGACATCGGCATCCGCGAGAGCTGGGAGGCCGCGATCGAGGACGTGAGGGCGAAGGGCGGCAAGCCCTACGCCATCCCGGCCGGCGCCTCGGTGCACAAGTATGGCGGGCTCGGCTACGTGGGCTTCGCCGAGGAGGTGAGAGACCAGGAGCGGGCGCTGGGCTTCGCGTTCGACTACATCGTCGTGTGCACGGTCACGGGCTCGACCCATGCGGGCATGCTGGTCGGCTTCGCGGCGGACGGGCGCGAGCGCCGGGTCATCGGCATCGACGCATCAGCCACCCCGGCCCAGACGAAGGCGCAGGTGCTCGACATCGCGCGCAACACCGCGGCTCTGGTCGAACTCGGCCGCGACCTGTCCGCGGACGACGTCGTGCTCCTCGAGGATTACGCCTACCCGGTCTACGGCGTACCCTCAGAGGAGACGAAGGACGCGATCCGTCTCTGCGCGAGGCTGGAGGGCATGATCACGGACCCCGTCTACGAGGGCAAGTCGATGCAGGGCATGATCGATCTCGTGCGGAAGGGCTATTTCCCGGCCGGCTCCAAGGTGCTCTACGCCCATCTCGGCGGCGCGCCGGCCCTCAACGGCTACGGCTACGCGTTCCGGAACGGGTAGGTATCCCGAGGTCCTGGACGGCGTCGTCCTGGACTGGCGGTCTCTCGAATATAACGAAGGAAAGACTCGGTTAGGGCTTGTCGGGGACTGTGTTGGGTTGGGGCATGGATCGATGCTCCCTGTCATGCCCATCCGGCGAGGAGCATCGTGTTCTCACAAGCGTCGAATGAGGCCGACCGCCTGACTGCGCTGCGCACGCTCGCGATCATGGACAGTCCCGAGGAGGCTCACTTCGACGCCGTCTGCCGCCTCGCGCGCGACGTCTTCGCGGTTCCCATATCGCTGATCTCCTTCATCGAGACGGACAGGCAATGGTTCAAGGCCAGATGCGGCATGGACCATGACGGGACGCCCCGCGCGAACGCGTTCTGCGATCACACGATCGGGTCCGACGACGCGTTCGTGGTGGAGGACGCCGCACTCGATCCGCGCTTCGCCGCGAACCCGCTGGTGGTGGGTCAGCCCGACATCCGATTCTACGCGGGCGTACCGCTGGCGTTGCGGCCCGGCATCCGGGTCGGCTCGCTCTGCATCATCGACACCGTGCCGCGCACGTTCTCGACCAGACAGGTATGCCAACTCCGCGACATGGCCGAGATCGTCCTCGCACATCTGCGGCTGCACGAAGCCGCGCGGGCTCACATGGCGGAACTCGAGAACAGCAGACGTCTGTCATCGGACTTGCGCGAGACCCGCGATCTTCTGCGTACGACCCTCGAGAACATGGACCAGGGCTTGATCCTGTACGGTCCCGACATGACGGTACGCCTGCACAACACGCGGGCCCGCGAGATCCTCGATCTTCCGGACGACGTGTTGCGCGAGGGGAATGCCTACAGCACCATCAACGCGTACCAGGTCGAGCGTGGTGAATATCGGTCGAGCCCAGGCCACCTCGTCGACGCGCTCGAGGCCGGCACGCTCCGAAGCCTTCCGGAGCGGTACGAGCGCGAACGACCGGACGGCAGCAGCCTGGACGTCCGTGTCCTGCCGCTTGCCGACGGCAGCCACATGCGGACCTACACCGACACGACGCGCTACCGCGAGGTCGAGCGGAGCGTTCGTGAGAGCGAGGCACGTTACCGGGTGCTGGCCGAGTTCGCGTCCGACATGATCGTCCGGCGCACGATCAACGGTCGGGGTAACTACATCTCGCCCGCGTCACGGGACTTGCTCGGCTACACGCCCGAGGAGGTGTCCGCGTCGTCGCTGAGCGCAGCCATCCACCCCGACGATCGGAAGCGAGCCGGCGAGGTCAGATCGGCGTTGCAGACAGGTCGGCTTGAGCAGGCCCGCATGACCTACCGCCTGCGGCACAAGGACGGCCGATGGATCTGGGTCGAAGCCCGGGCGAGGCTCGTGAGGGACGAGGCGGGTCGTCCGGTCGAGACGATCACCGCCGTGCGTGACATCAGCGAGCGGATGGCGGCCGAGGAGGCTCTGCGCGAGAGCGAGGAACGGCTGGCTCTGGCGCTCGACAGCGGCAGCGACGCGCTCTGGGACTGGTGCGTCGTTTCGGATGCGGTGAACTGCTCCCGACACTGGTTCCGCATGCTCGGCTATGGCGATGGCGAGCTCTCGGTCGACAGCCATTCCTGGCGTATGCTCATCCATCCCGACGACGTCATTGAGGCAGGACGTCGTCTCGTGGATCATCTCAAAGCCAAGACGCCGCTCTACGAGTGCGAGTACCGGCTCCGCAGGAGGGATGGCAGCTACATCTGGACGCTCGTGCGCGGCAAGGTCGTGGCCCGGGACCCGGACGGGCGCGCGCAACGTATGGTCGGCACCCAGATCGACATCGAACGCCGCAAGGTGGCCGAGCAGCAGATCGCCCACATGGCGACCCACGACGTGCTCACCGGCTTGCCAAACCGCGCTCTGTTCCGCGACCGGCTCGACCATGAGATCGCGAGCATGCGACGCCATGGCGGCGATTTCGCCGTGCTGGCCTGCGATCTCGACCGCTTCAAAGCCGTCAACGACAAGCTGGGACATCCCGCCGGGGACGCGTTGCTGCGCACGATCGCCGATCGACTTCGCTCGGTCGTCCGCGAGAGCGACACGGTCGCGCGACTGGGCGGTGATGAATTCGCGCTGATCCTGGCACGCCCCGACGGTCCGCAAAACGCCAGCTTCGTGGCGCAACGCGTGATCGAGGCCGTGAGCCAGCCCGTCGACCTCGACGGCCATACCGTTCAGGTCGGGATCAGCATCGGCATCGTGATCGGGTCGCAAGATACGTCTGGCTCGTTCGCCGCAAATTCACCCGGCGCGAAGGCCGACGCCGTGTTCAAGAAGGCCGACATCGCGCTCTACCGCACCAAGGCCCTGCGGCGGAACACCTTCGCTTTCTACGAATCCGACATGGATGCAGAACGCGCCGGCCGCAATTCACTGGAACGCGACCTGCGCGCCGCATTGCACCGGGGCGACTTCGCCTTGCACTACCAGCCCGTCATGCACCTGGCGGACGATGCGACCACGGGCTTCGAGGCGCTTCTGCGCTGGCACCATCCGACCCGTGGCCTGATCTCGCCGGGAGAGTTCATCCCCGTCGCCGAGGAAACGGGCCTGATCGCGGCGATCGGCGCCTTCGTCCTGGCCGAGGCCTGCCGCGAGGCGGCGGGCTGGCCGGAGAGTCTGCGCGTCGCCGTCAACGTCTCGGCAATGCAGGTCCGGCAGCCGGGCCTGGAACAGGCCGTGATGAATGCACTCGCGGCCTCGGGGCTTGCAGCGCACCGGCTGGAACTGGACGTCACGGAGAGCGTGCTGATGCAGGACAGCGAGGCGGCGACCGCCTGCCTGCATCGTCTGCGCGATCTCGGCGTGCGTATCTCTCTCGACGACTTCGGCACGGGCTGCTCGTCCCTGAACGACCTGCGCCGCTTCCCGTTCGACAGGATCAAGATCGATCGGACGTTCGTCGCCGACATCTCCGACCCCAATACGGCCGCGATCGTGAGGGCGATCGTGGGCATCGGCCAGCAGCTTGGTACCGCGATCACCGCCGAGGGCGTGGAAACGCTGGGGCAGTTGGCGGAGGTGCGGCGGGCGGGCTGCACCGAGATGCAGGGCTTCCTCTACAGCCAACCTCTCGCCGCAGCAGACGCCCTGGCGTTCCTGCGGGCGGAGCCGAATGCGATCAGGATCGCCGCATAGGCGATCATGACGCCGACCGTCCCTGACCAGCAAGGGGAAGAACCGGTTCAGCGGCCGGATGTGCTCCGACGTGTTGAGGGGCGTGATTGCTCCACGTGACCCGGATTCCACTCGACCTGAAAATGCTCTAGAGCGGTCTCAGAAGACATCCGAAAGTCACCGAGCCGTGTCCTCCGAGCGCAATCACGAACGCCGCGTCATGCTGCTGACCGGCGCGAGCCGCGGCATCGGGCACGCGACGGTCAAGCGGTTCCAGGCGGCGGGCTGGCGGGTGATCACCTGCTCGCGCTACGCGTTCCCCGAGAACTGCCCTTGGGAGGCCGGCCCGGACGACCACCTGCAGGTCGATCTCGCGAGCGCCGAGGACACGCAGCGGGCCGTGCGCGAGACGAAGCAGCGCCTCGAGATCGAAGGCGGCGTGCTGCACGCGCTCGTCAACAATGCGGGCATCTCGCCGAAAGGCCCCGGCGGCTCCCGGCTCGGCGTCCTGAACACCGAGCACGAGGATTGGCTGCGGGTCTACCAGGTCAACCTGTTCGGCCCCATCATGCTGGCGCGGGGTCTCTGCGAGGAGCTCCACCGCGCCAAGGGCTCGATCGTGAACGTGACCTCGATCGCGGGCTCGCGCGTCCACCCGTTCGCGGGGGCCGCCTACGCGACCTCGAAGGCCGCGCTCGCGGCGCTGACACGTGAGATGGCGTCCGATTTCGGGCCGCTGGGCGTCAGGGTCAACGCCATCTCGCCCGGCGAGATCGCGACCTCCATCCTGTCGGCCGGCACGCAGAAGATCGTCGACCAGCTTCCGCTGCGGCGTCTCGGCACCACCGACGAGGTCGCGAAGGCGATCTATTTCCTGTGCACCGACACGTCGTCCTACGTGAACGGGGCCGAGCTCCACATCAACGGCGGCCAGCACGTGTGATGCGTCGGTTCGGCGCGTTGATCGGAGCCGTTCTCGCCTGGCCGCTCGCGGCGGGGGCCGAGCCTTCGATCACGGTCCTGCCGCTCGGCTTCGCGGTCGAGGAGTTTCGCGGGCCGGACAGCCGGGTCGCGGCGGTCGCCCCCACTCTCGACATGTTGCGGGGCGAGCGAGGCGTCGCGAACCGGCCGCTCGTCGTGGTGTGGGGCAGGGCCGGCGGCGCGGTTCTCACGCTGGAGCACGGCGCGATCCAAGTCTTGCGGCTGCGCGGCGGGCCGGCCGACCTGGAGGCGGTCGAGCGCGGACGCGACGCGATCCCAGATGCCCGGATGGCAGCCTCGGGCGCCCTCACCGCGACCCTCACCGGACAGAGTTCCGCCTATCCGCACGCGGCGCTCGGCTCCGCGATCCACGCGGACACCGTCACCATCGCCGAGCGTCGGCCCGTCCAGCCCGGCGCCGATCCGAAGCCGGTTCCGATCGTCACGAGCCGGATCGCGGCCGGGCCGGGCGCCGTCTTCGAGGATCGCGAGCCCCGCCTCATGGTCGGCCCGGACGGGACGCCGGTCGTCGTCGTGGTCAAGTCCTATCTGGACCGTGGGTCGGCGCTCGTGATTCTGGCGAGGCGCCGCGAGGCCTGGAAGATCGCGGCCGAGACGCCGCCGCTGGGGCAATCGCAGACCTGGCTCAACCCGGCGGCGATCGGCGCCTTCGACGACGGCCTCGACATCCAGGTCGCGATCGTCGCGCGCCCCCACCAGGATGGCGTGATCCAGGTGTGGACCTATGACGGCGCGGCCCTGACCCTGACGCGCGAGAAGGCCGGCTACTCGAACCACGCCTTCGGGTCGCGCGCCCAGACACTGGCGGCGACGCTCGACATCGGGGAGCCGAAGCCCGGTCTCGCGATTCCGACCCTCGACCGGGGTGCGGTCGCGATCCTGTCGCTGCGCGGCCGCATCGCGGAACTGAAGCGTATCCCGCTCCCCGGCCGCGCCGCGACCGGGCTCGCGCGGCTGGGGGAGGGGGCCGACACCCATCTCCTCGTCGGCCTGGAGGACGGACGTATCGTCGATCTTCGCCCGTGAGCGGCTCGCGCCTCTACCCCGACCGGCCGTTCCTCGCGGCCTCGGTCGCGGTGGTGCGAGAGGGCCGGGTGCTGGTCGCGGCGCGCACGAAGCCGCCACTCGACCATGTCTTCTCACTTCCGGGCGGCGTCGTCGAGCTCGGCGAGACGGTGGCCGAAGCGGCTTTGCGCGAGTTGCGGGAGGAGGTCGGCGTCACGGCGGAGATCGTGGGCTTCGTCGCGCCGGTCGACATCGTCGAGCGCGACGAGAGCGGCCGCGTGCGGCACCATTTCGTCGTGGTGGCGCACGCGGCACGCTGGATCGCCGGGGAGGGGAGCGTCGGCGACGAGGCGTGCGAGATCCGCTGGGTGACGCCCGCCGAGGCTGCCGGGCTCGCGACCACGCCCGGCCTCGTGCCGATCCTCGAACGGGCGATCGCCCTCGTGCGATGCGCGACCGACGGGATTTGACGGGGAAAGTCGCTGCCCGCGTTAACCTCTTCGTAAATGGAGGGTGGCCGCCCCGGCATCTGCTGGTAAGAAGGGTCCGGTTCGGCATGGCGAGACATGAGCGACAACGAGACCTCCACGTTCGACGAGATCCGGCACGACAAGCGCGAGGCTTTGAGCCTCGTCACCGAGGCGTTCGCGGAGGCGGAACTCCAGGGTCTCGATTTCGACTGCGTCGTGCAGGCGACCCTCTTCGCGATCTTCCGCGAGATGGTCGACGTCTACGGCGAGGAGCCGACGGCCGTCTACGCCGAGAGCCTGCCGGCCAAGATCCGCGAAGGCGGGTTCACGGTGACGCCGCGGCATTGATGAGAGAACTCATCCGTTTGCTTTCTTTTATGGGCGAAGAGCGCGGGTTCACCTCTCCCCGAGGGGGAGAGGTCGAGTCGGCAACGCCGACCGGGTGAGGGGGAAGCGCCCTCTCC
>CAXUHE010000210.1:0-6735 GCA_964250725.1 uncultured Enterovirga sp.
TGATCGCGGTCATGAAGGTGTTCTGCGCGCTCATCACGATGATCGGCAGTTCGGGGCGGACCTTCTTGATCCGAGGAAGGAGGTCGAACGCGTTCTCGTCGGGCATCACGACGTCGGTGATGATGAGATCGCCCTCCCCCTGCGCGACCCAGCGCCACAAGGTGGCGGCCTGCCCGGTTGACCTCACGTCGTAGCCGGCCCGCGACAAAGCCTGGTTCAGGACCGTCCTGATCGCCGCATCGTCGTCCGCCAGCAAAATCTGTCCGCTCGGCATCCGTCTCCCAGCCCTAAGAGCCTGATCCGCGCCCGTCGCGCGCGCTGTAGATCGGTAGCAGAACCCGAAACGTCGTCCGTCTCGGGGCCGGGTCGCATTCGACGACGCCGCCGTGAGCACCTACGATCTTCGCCACCAACGCAAGCCCCAGGCCACTTCCCTGGGTCTTCGTGGTGACGAACGGGTCGAACAGGTAGGGCAGCAGGTCGGGCGGGATGCCCGGCCCGTTATCCCCGACGCTGACCTCGATGGGCAGCGCCACCCTCCCCCGGGCGCCCGGCATCTGCAGGCGAATTCCGGCCCGGAACGCGGTCGACAGCACGATCTCGCCGTCCAGCGCGTCGACGCCGATCGCCTCCGCGGCGTTCTTCACGAGGTTCAGGAGCACCTGGATCAGCTCGTCGCGGTTGCCGTGCACCGGCGGCAGCGAGGGGTCGTAGGCCTCGACGAAGCGGATGTTGCGCGCGAAACCGGAGGAGGCGAGCCGCTTCACCTGGTCGAGCACGCCGTGGACGTTGACGGAACCGCGCTCGACCGGGCGCTCGTCGCTGAACAGCTCCATCCGCTCGACCAGCTTCACGATCCGGTCCGTCTCGTCGCAGATCAGGCGGGTGAGGAGCCGGTCGTCCTCGCTCGCCGACTGCTCGAGAAGTTGTGCCGCGCCGCGGATGCCGGAAAGCGGGTTCTTGATCTCGTGCGCCAGCATGGCGCCCAAAGCCGTCAGCGAGCGCGCCGCACCGCGATGCGTGAGCTGCCGGTCCATCTTGTCGGTCAGCGTGCGCTCCTGGAAGAGGAGCACCACGCCGCCGTCGTCGCCGAACGGGGTCGCCAGGACGTCGACCACCCGCTCCGCGCCCGAGCGGGGGTTCGCGAGGTCGACGCGGTGCTCGCTGACGCCCGCCCCGCGTCGCCGCACCTCCTCGACCAGCGCGAGCGTTGGCGAGCCGAACGGGACGATCTCCGCGAGCCGTTGCCGTCGCATGACGCGCAGGCTGAGTTCGAAGAACGCCTCGGCCGCGTGATTGGCGTCGAGGATTTCGCCATTGGGCCCGATCGTCACGACGGGCAGCGGCAGCGCGTTGACCACTAGGTCTCCGGCAGGGGCGTCCACGACGGCGCTCACGCGGCGATCCGCATGGGTTGCGCGTAGATCCGACCCAGATAGGCCACGACCTCGCGCGGATCGAGCGTGGTCACGAGCGCACGCCGGTCGGCGGGCGACAGCCCGAACCCCTCCCCGGCCGCCACGTCCGCGTAGGCCGCGAGGTGCTTGCGCGCATGCCGGACCCCGACCCGCTCGCCGTAGAGCCCCAGCAGCGCCTCGAAATGCTCGATCGCGGCCTCGGTCCGATCGGTGCCGTCGGGACTCGTCCAGGGCCGTCCAGCGATCGCGGCTCCGATCTCGCCCACGATCCAGGGCTGACCGAGCGCCGCGCGCCCGATCATCACACCGACCGCGCCCGAGCGGGCAAGACAGGTCCGCGCGTCGACGAGAGACGCGACATCGCCGTTCGCGATGACGGGCACGTCGACCGCGCCGACGACCTCCGAGATCGCGCTCCAATCGGCGTGGCCGGTGTAGAACTGCTGGCGGGTGCGGCCGTGCACGGTGACGGCGTCGATCCCGAGCTCCGCCGCGTGTCGAGACAGGAGGGCCGCGTTGCGTTGGGCATCGTCCCAGCCCAGCCGCATCTTGACCGTGACCGGACAGGTCGTCGCCGCGCGCACGGCCGCCACGATGCGGAGCGCCGTCGTCTCCTCCCGCATCAGCGCGGAGCCCGCGAGGCCGCCCGTCACGCGCTTCGCCGGGCAGCCGAAATTGATGTCCACGATATCGGCCCCGCTGGCCTCCGCGATGCGCGCCGCCTCCCCCATGGTGACCGGATCGCGCCCGACGAGCTGGACGACGTGGGGGTAGATCCCCTTCCCTTCGGACCTGAGCCTCGCCTCGGCGCGCTGCCGCACCAGCGACTCCGAGCCGACCATCTCGGTCACCACGAGCCCCGCCCCGAACCGGGCGGCGATGCGCCGGAACGCGACGTCCGTGACGCCGGACATGGGAGCGAGGAGTGCGGGCGCGACGGGTTGGATCCCGCCAACCCTCAACTGTCTGCCTATTTGTGCGTCAGAAATCATCTTGCATGACGAATAATCAATCCGGCGCTCGTCGCCAAGCGGCATCTTTGCAGGAGGCGAGGAAGGACCTATCAGGGCCGCCATGGACAAGGGTCGATGAACGTCGTCGCCATCATCGTGGCGGCAGGCCGTGGCAGCCGGGCCGGCGAGGGCGTGCCCAAGCAGTATCGCGAGATCGGCGGAAGGCCGGTCCTGGCGCATACGCTCGGCGCTTTCCTGTCCCATCCGCGGGTCGATCGTGTGATCTGCGCCATTCACCCGGGCGATCGAGCGCTCTATGACGACGTCGCGGCGGGGCTCGAAAGCGCGGCGGCCCTGATGGAGCCGGTCGCCGGGGGAGACACCCGGCAGGTCTCGGTGCATCGCGCCGTCGAGACGATCTCGGGAGACCCGGCGGCGATCTGCCTCGTCCATGATGGCGCACGGCCCTTCGTCGGTGCGGACGTGATCGACCGGGCGATCGAGGCCGGGCTCCAGCACGGCGCGGCCATCCCGGGCACAATCGTGACCGACACGACGAAGCGGGTCGACGCGGACGGGACCGTCGTCGAGACGCTCGACCGCGCGGCGCTCCGCGCCATCCAGACGCCCCAGGCTTTCGCGCTCGCGACGCTGCTCTCGGCGCATCGCGCGGCGGCCGAGACGGGGCGTCACGATTTCACCGATGACGGCCACCTCGTCGAGTGGGCGGGGTCGCCGGTCCACGTCTTCGAGGGCGATCCGTTGAACACCAAGGTCACGCATCCGTCGGACTTCGTGGAGGCGGAGCGTCGGCTCGGTTCGGGCGCGGCGTGGGTCACGCGGGTCGCGACCGGCTTCGACGTCCACGCCTTCGGGCCAGGCGATCACGTGTGGCTCGGCGGTCTCAGGATCGCGCACGACCTCGGCGTGCTCGCCCATTCGGACGGCGACGTAGTGCTCCACGCGCTGACCGACGCGCTGCTCGGGACGCTCGGCGAGGGCGATATCGGCACGCATTTCCCGCCGAGCGACCCGCAATGGAAGGGCGCGGCCTCCGACCGCTTCCTCGCCTTCGCGGCCGACCGGGTGCGGGCCGAGGGCGGTCGGATCGACCATCTCGACGTGACGGTGCTCTGCGAGCGCCCGAAGGTCGGTCCGCACCGCGACGCGATGCGCGAGCGGATCGCCGCCATCGCGGGCGTGCCGGCGCGCTCGGTCTCGATCAAGGCGACGACGACCGAGAGGCTCGGCTTCACGGGACGCAGCGAGGGGCTGGCCGCCCAGGCGGCCGCGACCGTGCGGCTGCCGGAATGATCTTCCCGACCGCGCTGAGCGAGGCCGCGGCCGGGCTGCTCGACCGCTATCGCGGGCAGGGCTTGCGGATCGCGACGGCCGAATCCTGCACGGGCGGGCTCGTGGCGGGGCTCCTGACCGAGATCGCCGGCTCGTCGGCGGTCGTCGAGCGCGGCTTCGTCACCTACTCGAACGAGGCGAAGAGCGAGCTCGTCGGCGTGCCCTCGGCCTTGATCGCGGAGCACGGCGCGGTGAGCGAGCCGGTCGCGCGCGCGATGGCGGAGGGGGCGGTCGCGGCCTCCCGCGCGGACGTCGCGGTCGCGATCACCGGGGTCGCGGGACCGGGCGGCGGCAGCGACGCGAAGCCGGTGGGGCTCGTGCATTTCGGGCTCGCCCGCGAGGGCCGGACGACGCGCCACCTCGAGCGTCGCTACGGCGACCTCGGCCGCTCCGAGATCAGGCTGCGCGCCGTCGCGGACGCGCTGGCGCTGCTCGACTCAGCCCTTGCGTGACGTCGCGGGCTCCCGACCGTAGACATTGTCGGCCCGCGTCTCGAAAGCGTCCGTGAAGCGTCGGAAGGCGCGGTCGAACATGGCGCCCATCAGGAGCCCGAGGGCGAGCGAGCGGAACTCGTAATCGATGTGGAACTTCACCGCGCATCCGGCCGGATCGGCCCGGAACTCCCAGCGGTTCTCCAAGTAGCGGAACGGGCCGTTCACGTAGGATACGTGGATGTTCGCACCCGGCCGGTCGAGCACGACTTTGGTGGTGAAGTGTTCGGAAATCGCCTTGTAGCCGACGCTCATCTCGGCGACGAGCGTGACGACGCCGTGGTCGTCCTCGCTGCGCCGAAGCACCCGCAAGCCCGTGCAGAGTGGCAGGAAGTCCGGATAACGGTCGACGTCGGCCACGAGGTCGAACATCTGCTCCGGCGAGTGCTTGACGCGCCGGGTGGTCTGGAAAGTCGGCATGACCGCTATCTGGGCAGAGCCGCCCGCGATGTCCAGGTCGATCCCCCCGGCCCGTGAACGGCGGGTCGGCTCAGTTCGGGGGCACCGCACTCAGGCGCGCTGCCTTGAGCCGGGCGAAGTCTTCGCCGGCGTGGTGGGACGAGCGGGTCAGCGGCGTCGCGGAGACGTGGTGGAAGCCCTTCGAGTAGGCCGTCGTCTCGTAACCCTTGAACTCGTCCGGCGGCACGAACCGGATGACCGGGTGGTGCTTGCGGGACGGCTGGAGATATTGCCCGATCGTCAGGAAATCGACGTCGCCGGAGCGCAGGTCGTCCATGAGCTGGAGCACCTCGTTCCGCTCCTCGCCGAGCCCCACCATGATGCCGGACTTGGTGAAGATCGTCGGGTCGAGCTCCTTCACCCGCTGCAGCAGCCGGATCGAGTGGAAGTAGCGCGCGCCGGGCCGCACCGTCAGGTATTTGGACGGCACCGTCTCGAGGTTGTGGTTGAACACGTCGGGCCGGGCCGCGACGACCGTCTCGAGCGCGCCCTCCTTGCGCAGGAAGTCGGGCGTCAGGATCTCGATCGTGGTCGCGGGCGAGCGGAGGCGAATCTGCCGGATCACCTCGGCGAAGTGAGCCGCCCCGCCATCGGAGAGGTCGTCGCGGTCCACCGACGTGACGACCACGTGCGAGAGGCCGAGCTTCGCGACCGAATCCGCGATGTTCGCGGGCTCGTCCGGGTCGAGCGCGCCCGGCATGCCGGTCTTCACGTTGCAGAACGCGCAGGCACGCGTGCACGTGTCGCCCATGATCATGAAGGTCGCGTGCTTCTTCTCCCAGCACTCGCCGATATTGGGGCAGCCGGCCTCCTCGCAGACCGTGACGAGCTTGTGTTCGCGCACGATCGCTTGAGTCTCGGCCCATTTCGCCGATCCCGGCGCCTTGACGCGGATCCAGTCGGGCTTGCGCTGGATCGGCTGGTCGGGCCGATGCGCCTTCTCGGGGTGCCGCGGACGGATGTCGCGCGCCACGAGGTCTAGAACGACGGCCATACGACGACTTTCAACTGCCATCCCGATGTGGGGATCAGAGGGCGCTGCCGCAAATCCTGGTCAGGTATGGATCACCTGCCCGTAGGCGTCGAGCACGCTCTCGTGCATCGTCTCGGACAGGGTCGGGTGCGGGAAGACCGCGTGCATCAGGTCCTCCTCGGTCGTCTCCAGGTTCATCGCGATCACGAAGCCCTGGATCAGCTCCGTCACCTCGGCCCCAACGAGATGCGCGCCGAGGAGCTGCCCCGTCTTGCGGTCGAAGATCGTCTTCGCGAGCCCCTCCGGCTCTCCCAGCGCGATCGCCTTGCCGTTGCCCGCGAAGGGGAAACGGCCGACCCGGATATTTAGCCCCTGTTCCTTCGCCTTCGCCTCCGTGATGCCGACCGACGCGATCTGCGGCTGGCAATAGGTGCAGCCGGGGATCTTGCCCTTGTCCATCGCATGGGCGTGCAAGCCGTGGATCGTCTCGATGCAGAGCGAGCCTTCGTGCTCCGCCTTGTGGGCGAGCATCGGCGGGCCGGCGACGTCCCCGATCGCGTAGAGACCGGGCACGTTGGTGCGCCCGAGCCCGTCCGTCTTCACGATTCCGCGCTCGATCGTGACGCCCGCCGCTTCCAGCCCGATGCCCTCGATGTTGCCGACGACGCCCACCGCCGAGATCAGCCGGTCGACCGTGATGTCCTGCGTCTTGCCGCCGGTATCGATCGTCGCCGTGACGCTGTCCTGGCCCTTCACGACCTTGGTGACCTTGGCGCCGGTCATGATCCTGATGCCCTGCTTCTCGAAGCGCTTGCGGGCATGGGCCGCGATCTCCGCATCCTCGACGGGCAGGATCTGCGGCAGGACCTCGACGACGGTCACCTCCGCGCCCATCGTGCGATAGAACGACGCGAACTCGATGCCGATCGCGCCGGACCCCATGACCAGCAACGATTTCGGCATCCGGTCCGGATTCATCGCCTCGTAATAGGTCCAGATCAGACGTCTGTCGGGCTCGATGCCCGGCAGCGCCCGGGGCCGCGCGCCGGTCGCCACGATGATGTTCCTCGCCGCGTAGGAGCCCGGCC
>CAXUHE010000211.1:0-6628 GCA_964250725.1 uncultured Enterovirga sp.
GACGTACCACTTGACGACCACGTTCGCGTCGACGACCAGGTTCAACCCGCCTCCCGCATCGCGCGGATGAGATCCGTGCTGTCTCGCCCCACAGGTCCGGGCGACATGCTGCGGATGCCCTTCGCCTCGGCCGAACGGCCCTCGCTGTCCAGCCTCAGACCGAGCTTCATGAGCTCTCCGGCCTTGTGGTCCAGGCTCTGACCGCTCGCTTCCGCGCGCTGCTTCAGCGCAGCCACGAGACCATCGTCCAACCCCTTCAACATCAAATCTGCCATGCCGGCATCCTCCTCACCCCCGCGGCGCGTAGTTCGGGCTCTCGCGCGTGATCGTCACGTCGTGGACGTGGCTCTCGCGCAGCCCGGCATTGGTGATGCGGATGAACCGGGCCTTCTCGCGGAGTTCCGACAGGTCCGCCGCTCCCACGTAGCCCATCGCGGCGCGCAGCCCGCCGGCGAGCTGGTGCAGGACGTTCGCGACCGGCCCCTTGTAGGCGACCTGCCCCTCGATCCCCTCCGGCACGAGCTTCAGCGCGTCGCGCACCTCGGCCTGGAAGTAGCGGTCGGCCGAGCCGCGCGCCATCGCGCCGACCGAGCCCATGCCGCGATAGGATTTGTAGGACCGGCCCTGGTAGAGGAACGTCTCGCCCGGGGCCTCGTCGGTGCCGGCGAGGAGCGAGCCGACCATCGCGACCGACGCGCCGGCCGCGAGCGCCTTCGCGAGGTCGCCCGAATACTTGATGCCGCCGTCCGCGATCACCGGCGTGTCGCTGTCCTGCGCGGCCTCGACGGCCTCGACGATCGCGGTGAGCTGCGGCACGCCGACGCCCGCCACCATGCGGGTCGTGCAGATCGAGCCCGGGCCGATCCCGACCTTCACGGCATCCGCCCCGGCGTCGATCAGCGCCTTCGCGCCCTCTCGCGTCGCGACGTTGCCCGCGATGACCTGGACGTGGTTCGAGAGCTTCTTCACCCGCGTCACGCTCTGGAGCACGTGGACCGAGTGGCCATGCGCGGTATCGACCACGATGACGTCGCAGCCGGCATCGATCAGGCGCTGCGAGCGTTCGTAGCCCGCGTCGCCCGTGGTCGTGGCGGCCGCGACGAGCAGCCGGCCCTGGTCGTCCTTCGCGGCGCTCGGATAGGCCACCTGCTTCTCGATGTCCTTCACCGTGATGAGGCCGATGCAGCGGTAATGGTCGTCGACGACGAGCAGCTTCTCGATGCGGAACTGGTGCAGCAGGCGCTTCGCCTCGTCCTGCGTCACGCCCTCGCGCACCGTGATCAGCCGGTCCTTGGTCATGATCTCGGAGACGTGCTGGCCGGGATCGGTCGCGAAGCGCACGTCGCGGTTCGTCAGGATGCCGATGAGCTTGCCGCGCGACCCGTTCGGCCCGCGCTCCACGACCGGGATCCCCGAGATGCCGTGGCGCTTCATCGTGCCGAGCGCGTCGGAGAGCGTCTCGTCCGGGTGGATGGTGATCGGGTTCATCACCATGCCCGACTCGTACTTCTTCACGAGGCGGACCTGCTCCGCCTGTTCGTCCGGTTCGAGGTTGCGGTGGATGACCCCGATGCCGCCGTTCTGCGCCATGGCGATCGCCATGCGGGCCTCGGTCACGGTGTCCATGGCGGACGCGATGATCGGCAGGTTGAGGTGGATCGAGCGGGTCAGGCGGGTGCGGATGTCGACGCCGGCCGGCATGACCTCGGACCGACCCGGCCGCAGCAGCACGTCGTCGAACGTCAACCCCTCGACGAGATCGAATGTGCCCATCGCCAACCCCGCGTTCCGACGGGCGATGGTGCGCCGCATCGAAGGTTTCCAAGTTGGCATAGGTCGGTAGCACGCCCGGGACACCGGCGCCAAGCAAATGTCCCGGAGGCGTTCCCGCGCCTGCGGCGAAGCGGCCGTTAACTCACATTCTCAAGACCCTGTTGAGACTTCCTTCGCTACGCCGGGGCAACTCAACGGTCTTCCGCCATGATCCTGCCTCTCGCCCGCTCGCTCGTGCTGTTCGTCTGCACGCTCTCCTCCTTCGCGGTGCTCGGCCGCGCGCCGGGTGCCATCACGCTGCGCACCCGCGACCTCGAAGTGGAGATCGTGTCCGGCGGCAAGGCCGGACGCGAGGTCAAGGGTCGGCCGGCTTGGCTCGGAAACCTTCACGAGGGCTAGGAGAAGCGAGTCGCGGGGCGCGCGAGGCTTCGCTATAGCCGGACGATGGACCTGATCACGACCACGGCCGCGCTCGAAGCCGCCTGCGACCGCTTCCTCAACCTGCCGTTCGTCACGGTCGATACCGAGTTCATGCGCGAGACGACATACTACTCGCGGCTGTGCCTCATCCAGATGGCGGGGCCGGGCGAGGCGGGCGTGCTGATCGACCCGCTCGCCGACGGCATCGACCTCGACGCGTTCCTCGACCTCATGGCGGACGACCGGGTGGTGAAAGTCTTCCACTCCGCCCGGCAGGACGTCGAGATCATCTGGAACATGGGCGAGCTGATCCCGACGCCGCTCTTCGACACGCAGGTCGCCGCCATGGTGTGCGGCTACGGCGATTCGGTCTCCTACGAGCAGCTCGCGAACGACCTCGCCAAGGCGAAGATCGACAAGTCGTCCCGCTTCACCGACTGGTCGCGTCGGCCGCTCAGCGACGCGCAGGCGGTCTACGCGGTCTCCGACGTCACCCATCTCGTGACGATCTACGAGCGGCTCGTGGCGGAGCTGGAGGAGAGCGGCCGCACGACCTGGCTCGACGACGAGATGAAGGTCCTGATCTCGCCCGACACCTACCGCAACGACCCCGACCGGGCCTGGATGCGGCTCTCGGGCCGCATGCGCAAGCCGCGCGAGATCGCGGTTCTGGCCGAGGTCGCGGCCTGGCGCGAGCGCGAGGCGCAGACCCGCGACGTGCCGCGCAACCGCGTCCTCAAGGACGAGGCGGTGATCGACGTCGCGGTCTCCGCGCCGACGAGCCCCGAAGCGCTCGGCCGGCTGCGCTCCATCCCGAACGGGTTCGAGCGCTCGCGCACCGGCGCCGAGATCGTGGCGGCGGTGGAGCGCGGCCTCGCGCGCGACCCCGCGACCGTCGCGATGCCGGGCCGGACGCGGGGACGCAACGGCGGCGGCGGGGCGCTCGTCGAGCTGTTGAAGGTGCTGCTGCGCGCGGTCGCGGAGAACGAGCGCGTCGCCCCGAAGGTGATCGCGAGCGTCGAGGACCTTGAGGCGATCGCCGAGAGCGACGACGCGGACGTGCCGGCGCTCTCCGGCTGGCGGCGCACGCTGTTCGGCGAGAAGGCGCTCGCGCTGAAGAGCGGCCGGACCGGGCTGTCCGTCGAGCGCGGACGGGTCGTGACGTTCGAGCGGTGAGGAGAGCGTTACCGATCGTCAGAGCGGGTATGCGGTGACGAGCTTGGCGGCCGTCTCGCGCGGCGCATGCTGCCAGACGGACCGGACGAGAGGCGTCGTCCTGTTGGGTGTCAGGAGCGGTCCTTCACACACGATCCGCAGGCCGTAGGAGGTCGGCCTTCGGGTCGTCGGATTGTCCACATGGGCGAGCAGCGCGTTCGCGAGGGCGTCGGGATCGTCGGACGTGAAGCCATGACCGAGGAAGAACTTGGCCTTGGGCCCACCCGCTGGATGGGACAGGTCGAGCAGGTAGTGCGTCAGCTTCCGGTCATCGATCGAGAACCCGACTTGGACCTCGAACCTGATCCTGTCGCTCAAGCGACCGGCTCGACCTCTCGCACGTTCTCGGCCGGGACGGTCACGAGCGTGCCGACCGGCTCGACGAACTCGACCTCGTAGGCTTCACCCTGCGCGTAGACGAACACGACCGTGCCGACGCGTCCGGCCGGAACATCCACGCCTTCGATCGTGCGCGAGCCGACTATGAGCTCGACCAGGGCGAGTTCGGGGATGGGTCGTACCGTCCCGGTGGGCTCGGGCTCGCGGAGATGGACTTTGCGGGTCGCGGAGGATTTCGGCTTGGCGGACATAGGCAACCCCCTTGATCCCTAAGACGCAGTCGTCCTACCACGGATCGCACGGTCCGGCAGGAGAGGCCGCGAGGCGCCTCACCCCACCCGCACCTCTCCCTCCCGGTCGATCAGCTTGCCGAGCGACCTCATCCGGTTCGCGAGCCGCTCGCTCGCGAGCGCCGCGAGGTCGGGCGGGAGCGTGAGGACGATGCGGCCGGCATCGACCGCGACGGGGGTGCGGGGCAGGATGCCGGACATCGCGATCGAGATCGGGTAGGCGAGGCGGAACTGCGCGGCGAGGAGTTGCGCCAGTCCCAGGAGGCGGGGCGTCGCGAGCTCGGCGAGGCGCGCCGGCACGGCGTCCCGCGACAGGCCCTCGTGCCGGAAGAAGATCGCGAGCGCGAGGTAGGCGCGGCCCGGATGATCGATGCCGAGCAGCGAGGCCTGCGCGATCACCGCGAGGCTCTGCTCACCGCGATAATCCGGGTGCGCGCGCCAGCTCACGTCCGACAGGAGGCAGGCCGCGTGGCGCAGCCGGCGCTCGTCCGCCGTCTCCTCGACCCGGAGTTCCGCCATGAAGCGGTCCGTCCAGGCGACGAGGTCGTCCGCGTGGGCCGGGCAGCGGGCGCGCATCCGGTTGAGGTCGCCCGCCGCGACGAGGAGCGGGTCCTGCGCCCGCGTCGTCGCGTCGAGATCCGTGTACAGAAGGCCCTCGCGCACGCCGAGCGCCGAGACGAGGAGCCGCGCGGGACGGCCCGAGCGGACGATCTCGTCCAGCACGATCGCCCCGTAGGCGAGGAGCGGGCGGCGCGCCTCCGCGACCGCGCTCAGCGCCTTGAGGGCGGCGGGCGTCGTGCGCTCGACGAGGCGCATGAAGCCGCTCTTCGAGTCGAACTCGTAGCCGTGCATGACGCGGACCGGATAGTCGCGCTCCGTCATCTCGAGCTTCGCCAGCGCCCGCCACGTCCCGCCGACCGCGTAGAAGGTCCGGCCGTCCAGCGCCGCGAGGTGGCGCGAGCCGGAGAGCGCCTCGCGCGCGATGGTGCGCGCGGCCTTCGGCGATTGTCCCGCGAGGTCGCGCAGCATGAGGCCGCCGAGCGGGAAGGTCGCGCCCGGCCGGGCGGCCGCGCCCGCGACCTCGGCGAGTTCGAGGCTGCCGCCGCCGAGATCGCCCACGACCCCGTCCGCCATGTGGAAGCCCGACATCACGCCCGCGGCCGAGAGCGCGGCCTCGCGCTCGCCCGTGAGGAGCTCGACGGGCGAGCCGCAGGCGCGCTCGGCCGCCTCCAGGAAGGCGGGACCGTTCTCGGCGTCCCGCGCCGCCGCGGTCGCGAGCACCCGCACCGACACGACGCCCGTGTTGCGGCAGATGACCCGGAATCGGGCGAGCGCCGCCAATGCGCGCTCGACCGAATCCTGCGGCAGCCGATGCGAGGTCGCGATGCCGCGGCCGAGGCCGCACATCAGCTTCTCGTTGTAGAGCGGCGTCGGCGAGCGCCCGTTCCCCTCGTAGAGGACGAGGCGGACCGAGTTCGACCCGATATCGATGATCGCGATGGGGCCGCCGCCGTCGGGGCGGCCGGCCGGGCTAGCGCTGGGGTGAGAGGGCGCGTCCACGCTTCGCCAGGGATCGAGGGCTGGATTTCTTCTGCGACTTGCCCCGGCCCGACAGGCTGGGATTGGTCATGAAGTACTTGTGGGCGTTGAAGGGCTCCTCGCCCTCTGGGCGAACGACCCTCACGCTCTCGCCGGAGGGCAATACGGTCCAGCTCTGCTCGTTGTCGAGCAGATTCGCGATCATGATCTGGTCGAGCACCTGCTCGTGGACCGTCGGGTTGAGGATCGGCAGCAGCACCTCCACCCGGCGGTCGAGGTTGCGCGTCATCAGGTCGGCCGACGAGATGTACACGTGGGCGGCCGGATGCGGCAGCGGCTGCCCGTTGCCGAAGGCGAAGATGCGGGTGTGCTCCAGGAACCGCCCGACGATCGACTTGACCCGGATGTTCTCGGACAGGCCCGGGATGCCGGGACGCAGGCAGCACATGCCGCGCACCACGAGGTCGATCTGCACGCCGGCCCGGCTCGCGTCGTAGAGGGCGTCGATCATGCCCACATCGACGAGCGAGTTGCACTTGATCCAGATCGAGGCCGGCCGGCCGGCCTTCGCGTGCGCGACCTCCTCCTCGATGCGGCGCAGCAGGCGCTTGCGCAGGTTGAGGGGAGAGACGGCCAACAGCTCCAGCTCGTCCGGTTCCGCGTAGCCGGTGATGTAGTTGAAGACGCGGTTCACGTCGCGACCGATCGCCGGGTCGGCGGTGAAGAACGATAGGTCCGTGTACACCTTCGCGGTCACGGGGTGGTAGTTGCCCGTGCCGACATGGCAGTAGGTGACGAGCTGCGCGCCCTCGCGGCGCACCACGAGCGAGAGCTTCGCGTGCGTCTTCAGCTCGATGAAGCCGAACACGACCTGCGCGCCCGCGCGCTCCAGGTCGCGCGCCCAGCGGATGTTCGCCTCCTCGTCGAAGCGCGCCTTCAGCTCGACGAGCGCGGTCACGGACTTGCCGGCCTCCGCGGCCTCCGCCAGCGCCTTGATGATCGGGCTGTCGGACGAGGTGCGGTAGAGCGTCTGCTTGATCGCGATGACGTTC
>CAXUHE010000212.1:0-2945 GCA_964250725.1 uncultured Enterovirga sp.
TTCGAGGACGGCACCGACCCGTACTGGGCGCGCTCGCGCGTGCTCGAATACCTGAACGCGGCGGCCCGTCGGCTGCCGGCCGGCGTCACGCCGACGCTCGGGCCCGACGCCACCGGGGTCGGATGGGTCTACCAGTACGTCGTGGTCGCCAAGGAGAGGACGCTCGCCGAGCTCCGCTCGCTCCAGGACTGGGTGATCCGCTTCGGGGCCTCGCGGGCGGAGGGGGTGGCCGAGGTCGCGAGCGTCGGCGGCTTCGTCAAGCAGTACAACGTCGTCGTCGACCCGAACCGGATGCGGGCCCAGGGCGTGTCGCTGGCGAGGCTCCGCGACGCGATCCGGTCGAGCAACGCCGATGTCGGCGGCCGCACCGTCGAGCTCTCCGAGTTCGAGTTCGTGGTCCGCGGGCGCGGCTACCTGACGGGCACGGCCGATCTCGAGAGCATCGTGCTCAAGACCGACAACGGCACGCCGCTGCGGGTCGGCGACATCGCCCGGGTCGAGCTCGGGCCGGACGAGCGGCGCGGCATCACCGAGATGAACGGCGACGGCGAGGTCGCGGGCGGCATCGTCCTGCAGCGCGTCGGCGCGAACGCGCTCGGCGTGATCGAGAGCGTGAAGGCCCGCCTCGCCGAGACGGCCGCGAGCCTGCCGGCCGGGACCGAGATCCTGCCGGTCTACGACCGCTCGCGGCTCATCGAGGCGGCCATCGGGACGCTGACGCGCACGCTCGTCGAGGAGAGCGCCATCGTGGCGCTGGTCTGCGTGGTGTTCCTCATGCACCTGCGCAGCGCGCTGGTCGCGATCCTCATGCTGCCGGTCGCCATCCTGTTGGCGCTGGCCGGCATGCGGGCGCTGGGGCTCGGGGCCGACATCATGTCGCTCGGCGGCATCGCGATCGCGGTCGGCGCGATGATCGACGCCGCCATCGTGATGATCGAGAACGCCCACAAGCACCTGGAGCGCGCGCCACCCGGCAAGCCCAGGACCGAGGTGCTGGTAGAGGCCGCCGGCGAGGTCGGCCCGTCGCTCTTCGTCTCGCTCCTCGTCATCACCGTGAGCTTCCTGCCGATCTTCACGCTCGAGAACCAGGAGGGCCGGCTGTTCGGGCCGCTCGCCTTCACCAAGACCTTCGCGATGGCGGCCGCCGCGATCCTCTCGGTGACGCTGGTCCCCGCGCTGATGGTGTTGTTCGTGCGGGGCCGCATCGTGCCGGAGCACAGGAACCCGGTGAACCGGCTCCTGATCTGGCTCTACAGGCCCGTGATCCGAGGCGTCCTGCGGGCGCGCGGGCTCACGATCCTCGCGGCCGTCGTGGTGCTCGGGGTCACGTCCTGGCCGGCGCTCCGGCTCGGCTCCGAGTTCATGCCCGACCTCGACGAGGGCACGCTGATGTACATGCCCACGACCCTGCCGGGCATCTCGACCACCCGGGCGGGCGAGCTGCTCGCGACCCAGGACCGCATCATCAAGTCCTTCCCGGAGGTGGCCTCCGTCTACGGCAAGGCCGGCCGCGCCGCGACCGCGACCGATCCGGCGCCGAGCGAGATGTTCGAGACCATCATCAACCTGAGGCCCAAGGAGGCATGGCGGCCGGGCACAACGCTCGCGGGCCTGCGGGCCGAGATGGACGCTGCCCTACAGTTCCCGGGCGTCTCGAACGCCTGGACGCAACCGATCCGGGCGCGCATCGACATGCTGGCGACCGGCATCCGCACACCCGTCGGCATCAAGGTCCTGGGCCGGGACCTGACCGAGATGGAGGGCGTCGCCCGGCAGGTCGAGGCCGTGGTGCGGGCCGTGCCGGGCACGTCCAGCGCCTACGCGGAGCGCGTGGCCGGCGGGTACTTCCTCGACATCGTGCCGGACCGCGCCGCGCTCGGCCGCTACGGTCTCGCGATCGGCGACGTCCAGGACGTGGTCGCGATGGCGATCGGGGGCGAGAGCCTCACCAGCACGGTCGAGGGCCGCGAGCGCTACACGGTCAACGTCCGCTACCCGCGCGGCTTCCGGTCCAGCCCGCAATCGATCGCGAGCGAGGTGCAGGTCCCGATGCCGAACGGGGGCGCAGTCCCGCTCGGCGAGGTCGCCAGGGTGCAGCTCGCCCGCGGGCCGACCCAGATCCGGACCGAGAACGGGCAGCTCGCCGTCTATATCTTCGTGGACTTGGCCGGCCGCGATCTCGGCGGCTACGTCGCCGCGGCGCGGGACGCGGTCGCGCGCGAGGTGAAGCTGCCGGCGGGCACGATCCTGCGATGGAGCGGACAGGCGGAGTCTCTCGACCGGGCGACCGCGCGGCTGAGGATCGTCGTCCCGCTGACGCTGCTCGTCGTCTTCCTGCTGCTCTATCTCAATTTCCGGCGGCTCGCCGAGACCCTGATCGTGATGCTGTCCCTGCCGTTCGCGCTGGTCGGCGGGATCTGGCTGATGTGGTGGATGGGGTTCAACCTGTCGGTCGCGGTCGCGGTCGGGTTCATCGCGCTCGCCGGCGTCGCGGCCGAGACCGGGATCATCATGCTGGTCTATCTCGACCACGCGCTGGCCGAGACCCGGGAGCGATGCCGGCGGGAGGGCCGTCCCTTCACGCAGCCGGACCTGCGCGACGCGATCATGATCGGCGCGGTCGAGCGGGTCCGGCCGAAGACGATGACCGTCGTGGCCATCATGGCGGGCCTCCTGCCGATCCTCTGGAGCACTGGCGCCGGCTCCGAGATCATGCAGCGCATCGCCGTGCCGATGATCGGCGGCATGGTCTCGTCCACCATCCTGACGCTGGTCGTGATTCCGGCGATCTACGGCCTCGTCAAAGGCTACGGCCTCGAGCATTTACCCGTTCGCCCGGCCTGCGACGCACGATGCCGACCGCGAACGCCACATGAATGAAGCCGGAGGGACGACACGGTGAACGACATGGTCGCTCCGATGGCATGTTCGTCCACTCCGAGCGT
>CAXUHE010000212.1:2955-6610 GCA_964250725.1 uncultured Enterovirga sp.
CTGTAAACGGCGTGACGGAAGGGTTCATCCGCATGTCAGGCGGCCGGTCTTCACCCACGGCAACCTCGATGAAGCGTTTCGACGAGCGGCAGCGAACCTCGCCGGACGGTTGACGTGATCCACGCTCGATGACGGAGTTTGCGATGTCCCCTGCAGGCCGCAGCTTGAGGTGGTACGAACGCGGCGCCACCACTGTGTTCGCCTGCCGCTACGACACGCGCTTCTCGTATTGCCTCTACGTGCCGGCCTCATTCGACACCGGATCGACCGATCATGCGCTGGTCGTCGCGGTGCACGGATCGAGCCGGACCGCGACCGAATTCCGGGACAGCTTCGCGGCGTTCGCGGAGGCGCATCGTTGCGTCGTCCTGGCTCCCTTGTTCCCCGTTGGGGTCATGGGCGACGATAACGGCGAGGGATTCAAGTATCTGGTCGAGCGCACGATCCGCTACGATCGGGTCCTGCTGCATATGGCGGCGGAGGCGGGGACCCGGCTCGGCGCCGCGTGGCACCGCTTCTTCCTGTTCGGATTCTCGGGCGGCGCGCAGTTCGCCAACCGGTTCCTGCTGCTGCACCCCGGGCGGCTCTGGGGTGCCTCGATCGCGGCTCCCGGTTCGGTCACGCTGCTGGACGATACACGCGGCTACTGGGTCGGAACGGCCGATATCGAGACGGTGTTCGGCATATCCTTGGACATCGCAGCTTTACGGACGGTCCCTGTCCAGGTGATCGTGGGCGAGGACGATACCGACACTTGGGAGATCAATTACATGCCGGGACATCCAGGCTATCGGGACGGGATCAACGATACGGGCCGAACGCGCATCGAACGAAGCCGTGCGCTGCGGACGAACTTGGCGGCTCACGGCGTCTCGGCCGAGCTGGTGCTGGTGCCGGGAGCGGGGCACGACTGGCACCCGCTCACGGCGGCGGTTCAGACGTTCTGCCGCGGCGCCTTGCCGATCTCGGGCGGCGGCGCAGCAGGAGCCGGCCTGTGAGACGGCGGGACGTTCTGGGCGGAGCGGCCGCGCTCGCGCTCGCGAGGCCCGGCATCGCACGATCCCAGGGATCGAAGGTCCTGAAATTCGGGCTCTCGGGGGACCTCGCCATCCTGGACCCGATCGCCAATTCCGCCGCGCCCACGCGCAATCACGGCTACCTGGTGTTCGATACGCTGTTCGGGCTGGACGAGTCGTTCCGGCCGCAGCCTCAGATGCTGGACGGCTACACGGCCGAGGACGACTATCGGACGTGGCGCCTGACGCTGCGAGAGGAACTGCGCTTTCATGATGGTGCTCCCGTCCTCGCCCGCGACGTCGTGGCGAGCCTGCAGCGGTGGGCCAAGCGGGACGGGTTCGGCGCCACGCTGATGGCGGCGACGGACGCCCTCACGGCCGAGGACGACCGTGTCGTACGCTTCCGGACGAAGCAGCCCTTCCCCATGCTGCCCGATGCGCTGGGCAAGATCCCCTCCTACATGCCGTTGATCATGCCGGAGCGCCTGGCTCGGCTCGACGCGTTCAAGCAGGTGCCGGAGATCGTCGGGAGCGGCCCGTATCGGTTCATTCCTGGCGAGTTCGTGCCCGGCTCCCTGATCGCCTACCAGCGGCACGCGGGGTACGTTCCCCGGCCGAACGATCCGGCGCGCATGACCGCAGGCGGCAAAGTGGCGTGGTTCGACCGGGTCGAGTGGCGCGTGATGCCGGATCCCTCGACGGCGGCTGCCGCGTTGCAGACGGGCGAGATCGACTGGTGGGACATTCCCTCGCCCGATCTCCTTCCGGTGCTGGCCCGCAACAAGGCCGTGACGGTCGCCATCACCGACAAGACCGGCCAGGTGCCGATCCTGCGCTTCAACGCCCTCCAGCCGCCGTTCAACAACCCGGCGATCCGCCGCGCCGTCCTGCGGGCCGTCGACCAGACCGAGCTCCTCTCGGCGTACTCGAACGACACCAAGCTGTGGCGGACAGGAATGGGGGTCTATCCGCCAGGCACCGCCATGGCGAACACCGCGGGACTGGACGGCCTGTTCGGGCCGACCGACGTGGCCCGTGCCCGACGTGAACTGAAAGACGCCGGTTATGCCGGTGAGCCGGTCGTGATGCTGGTGGCGACGGACGGCGTGCTGATCAACGCGCTGAGCGAGGTCCTGGCCGATTTGTTCAAGCGGATCGGGTTGACCGTCGACTATCGTGCGACAGATATCGGGACCGTGTTTCAGCGTCGCAACAGCAAGGCGCCGACATCGCAAGGCGGCTGGAGCTGCTTCGTGATCACCTTCGCCGGAGCGGACATGCTGAACCCGGCGGTGTCCGTGCTGACACAGGGAAATGGCGAAGCCGGCTATTACGGCTGGACCAGCAGCCCGAAACTCGAGGCTCTCCGATCCGCTTGGCTTCAGGCAGCCGACATGGCGGAACAGAAACGCATCTGCGAGCAGATCCAGCTTCAGGTCTGGGAGGATGCGCCCTATGTCCCGCTGGGCGAGGTGCTGGCTCCAACGGCCTATCGCAGCGACCTGACCGGCATGCTCGACGGTTTCCCGAAGTTCTACAATCTGCGCCGTGCATGATGATGAGGCGAGAATTCCTGACCCAGGCAGATCGTCGAGGATCAGCCTTTCGACGTCTCCGATAGAAAGTCCAGAAGCCTCTCGTTGAAGGCCTGGGGTTCGGTGACGGTAAAGCCGTGACCACCTTCGGCACGGTCCAGAGGCTCGCCCTCGGTCGATCGTGGCCGGCGCGCTGGCGGGCTTCCGGCTGTGCCGCGGAGAGGAGGCGCGGCCGCCCGCGGGATGCCTCCCCCCGTACCGGTCACGCGCCGTGCGGGGATCGTCGCCCTCGTCCTTCGTAGCTCGCCGCGGGAAGCCTCGATGCCGCATGAGGCGACCCGGATCGTGCTACAGACGTCTTGTGCAATCGCTGCGGGCCCGCCTCTACGCGCTCTGGTTCCTCCTCGTCGGTTCGGCGGTGGCGACGGGGGTGCTCCTCTACGAGTTCTACGCGCAATCGGCCGCCGTGCAGCTCGCGCGGAGCGAGATCGAGGTCGGCCGCTCGTGCCGCGACATCGCGGACCGGTACGCGTTCTTCGTCGCGGGATGGAGCGGTCCCGAGGCGTCCGCGATCGACGAGCGGCTGCGGCGGGACCTCGTCGCGGTCGTCACGGCCGCGCTGCTGCGCGCGACCGGCACCGAGGGCGGGCTCTGGTCCGGCGACGCGGGGTCGCTCGCCTACGCGTTCCCGACCTACGAGGGCAGCGGCCCGAAGACCGACCTGCCGGCAGCCGAGCTGTCCACCATCGCCCAATTGAACGCCGAGGCCCTGCGCGACGGCCAAGCCCGGACCGCCTCGCGGCCCGGCCGGGAGCAGACGCTCATCCTGCAGGCCTGTCCGGTCGCGGGGCCGATCCGGAACGTCACCGCGTGGGCGATGACGCGCGTCTTCACCGGCCGTGGTACGGCCTACGGCCAGCTTCTGCTGGGCCTCGGGCTCCTGACCTTCACGGTGCTGGCGTCGGCTCTGTTCCTGGGGCGCATCATCCTCACCTATGCGAGGCGGATCGGCGGCCTGGAGCGGGCGCTCGCCGCCCATGACGGGCACGGCAGCCTGCCCGAGCTTGCGCCGACGGGCGAGCGCGAGCTGGACAGGCTCGTCGG
>CAXUHE010000213.1:0-6339 GCA_964250725.1 uncultured Enterovirga sp.
ACCGCGCCGGGTCGTCCGCCCAGTTCTCGCGGACCTTCACGTGCAGGAAGAGGTGGACCGGCTGCTCGGCCGCCTCCGCGATGTCGCGGCGCGAGGCCTGGCCGATCGCCTTGATGGTCTGGCCGCCCTTCCCCAGCACGATCATGCGCTGGCTCTCGCGCTCGACGAAGATCGTCTGCTCGATGCGCACCGACCCGTCCGGGCGCTCCTCCCACTGGTCCGTCTCGACGGTCGAGCGGTAGGGCAGTTCCTCGTGCAGCCGCTCGTAGATCTTCTCGCGCGTGATCTCGGCCGCCAGCATCCGCAGCGGCGCATCGGAGACCTGGTCCTCCGGGTAGAGCCAGGGACCCGCCGGCATCATGGCGGCGAGATCGTGCTTGAGATCCTCCACACCGTCGCCCTTCAGCGCCGAGATCATGTAGGTCCGGTCGAAGGCGAGCTTCGCGTTGAGCGCGGCCGTGAGGTCGAGGAGGCGCGGGCGCTCGATCAGGTCGATCTTGTTCAGGATCAGGATCTTCGGCCGGCGCACCTGCGGCAGGCGCGCCAGGATCGCGTCCGTCTCCTCGTCGACCTTCTTGCGCGCGTCGACGAGGAGGCAGACCGCGTCCGCGTCCCCGGCGCCGCCCCAGGCGGAATGCACCATCGCGCGGTCGAGCCGGCGCTTCGGGGCGAAGATGCCGGGCGTGTCCACGAAGACGATCTGGACCGCCCCGTCGATCGCGATGCCGCGGATGAGGGCGCGCGTCGTCTGCACCTTGCGCGACACGATCGAGACCTTGGAGCCGACAAGGCTGTTCAGCAGCGTCGACTTGCCGGCATTCGGCGCGCCGATCAGCGCCACGAAACCGCAGCGCGTGGCGGGCCTGGTCTCATCCGGCAGATCGTCACCCAGCATGTCCGCCCTCTCCCCACACCCCTTCGCGCACGAGCAGCGCCTGCGCGGCGTCCTGCTCGGCCGCGCGCCGCGACGCGCCGGTACCGGACGCCTCTTCCAGACCCGCGATGCGCGCCACGACGTTGAAGCGCGGCGCATGATCCGGCCCCGACCGCTCGACGATGGCGTAGACCGGCGTCGTGCGCCCGCGTCCCTGCGCCCATTCCTGCAACGCCGTCTTCGCGTCGCGCTGGGGCGGGCGCGTCTCGTGGACCTGATGGCCCAGCGCGCGTCCGACCAGGCCTTGCGCGGCCGCGTAGCCGCCGTCGAGGAACACCGCGCCGATCACCGCCTCGGCGGCGTCCGCCAGGATCGCGGTGTTGCGTCGCCCGCCCGTCCGCCCCTCGCCCGAGCCGAGGAACAGGTGCGGGCCGAGGTCCCAGGCGAGCGCCATGGCGGCGCAGCTCTCGCGCCGCACGAGCTCGGACAGGCGATGCGACAGCTCGCCTTCGGCGGCCTGGGGGAAGGCCGCGTGGAGAAGCTCCGCGACTGCGAGCCCGAGGACGCGGTCGCCCAGGAATTCCAGCCGCTGGTTGCTGCGCCCCGCCTCGCCCATCGCGGCGCTGACATGGGTCAGCGCCCGGTCGAGCAGGTCCGGGGCCGCGAAGGCGTGCGCGAGCCGCTCCTCCAGGACCGACCGGTCGGGCCTGCCGCGCGCCATCCGCCTCCGCGCCTTAACGGATCTGGCTGAAGATGCGGCCCCATCTGACCGAGCGCGGCCATTCCCACACGCGCCAAGCGGAGGAGGACTCGTCGATCGAGAAGAAGATGATCTCGGCCCGGCCGACGAAGTTCTCGAAGGGCACGTAGCCGACGCTCGATTCGTCACGGGAATCGGTCGAATTGTCGCGGTTGTCTCCCATCATGAAGAAGTGGCCGGGCGGCACCGTGTAGACGTAGGTGTTGTCCCAGTAGCCGTGATCGCCGTCGCGCTCGATGACGCGGTGGACGACGCCGTTCGGCAGGGTCTCGTCGTATTGCGGCACGGCGGTCGGGCGGCCGTAGGGATCGGTGGTCTCGTAATCCTCGACGCGCTTGCGCTCCACCGCCTTGCCGTTGATCTGGAGGATGCCCTCGATGACCTGGATCTTGTCGCCCGGCAGCCCGATCACGCGCTTGATGTAGTCGGTCGCGTTGTCCTTCGGCAGCTTGAACACCGCGATGTCGCCGCGCTTCGGCTCGGATGCCCAGACACGGCCGGAGAAGAGGGGCGGGCTGAAGGGGACCGAGTGCTTCGAGTAGCCGTAGGTGTACTTGGACACGAACAGGTAGTCGCCGACCAGCAGCGTCGGCACCAGCGAGCCCGACGGGATGTTGAAGGGCTGGAAGAGCAGCGTGCGCACGACGAGCGCGATGAGGAGCGCCTGGACGACGACCTTGACGGTCTCGAGGAAGCCGCCCTCGTCCTTGCCGCGGATCTTCGCGCCCGGTTCCACCCTGGCCATGTGCCCGTCCTCCGGCCTGCGACGCCGCAGATCCGCCCGTCGGCTCACAGATCCGCCCGGCGGGCGCGAGTGCCGTCCCGGCGCGGCTCTAGAGCAAGCGTCACCTGGCCGCAATGCGACGGATCGGATGAGCAGCGCCGCTTCGAATGCCCAACGCTTGTCATTCCCGGCCGGAGGCGGCGAGGCCGCCGCAGGGGAAGGGAATCCAGACCCGTCGAAGACCCTCTCTGGATCCCCATCCCCGGCTGCTTGGCAGCCGCCGGGGATGACAGTGTGGCGTTCAACTCCGCGGGATCGCCTCGATCACCACGAAGGCTTGGGCGAGCGGCGGGTCGTCGGTCAGCGACACGTGGACCACGGCCTCGTGCCCCTCGGGCACCATGCGGTTCAGGCGCTCCAAGGCCCCGCCGGTGAGGCGCAGGGTCGGCTTGCCGCCCGGCAGGTTGAAGACCTCCATGTCGCGCCAGAACACCCCCGCCCTGAGCCCGGTGCCCAGCGCCTTGGAGCAGGCCTCCTTGGCGGCGAAGCGGCGCGCGTAGGAGGCGGCCCGGGTCGCGCGCCCATCGCATCTCGCGCGCTCGCCCGCCGTGTAGATCCGCCCGGTGAAGCGCTCGCCGAAACGCTCCAGCGAGCGCTCGATCCGGCGGATGTCGCAGAGATCCGACCCGATGCCGAGGATCATGAGGAGGCGATCACGGACGGACCGTCCCGCGTGCCCGCCCGCGATCCATCGCGTCGCGCATCGCCCGGACCGCGTCGCCGAGCCCGACGAAGATCGCGGCCGACACGAGCGCGTGCCCGATGTTGAGCTCGACGATCTCGGGGATCGCCGCGACGTCGCCCACGTTCTCCTCCGTCAGGCCGTGGCCGGCATGGATCTCGAGGCCGAGCGACGCGCCGTGCGTCGCCGCGCGGTAGAGCCGTGCGAGTTCGCGCGCCACCTGGTCCCGGTCGACCGACAGCGTCGCCTCCGCGTAGGCGCCCGTGTGGAGCTCGACGACCGGCGCGCCGAGATCGGCCGCGGCCCGCATGACCTCGGGCTCGGGCTCGACGAAGAGCGAGACGCGGATCGCCTCGGCCTTCAGCCGGTCGATCATGGGGGCCAGCCTCTCGCGGCCGCCGATGATGTCGAGGCCGCCCTCAGTCGTGCGCTCTTCGCGCTTCTCCGGCACGAGACAGGCCGCGTGCGGGCGAACCCGGGTCGCGATCGCCACCATCTCGTCGGTCGCCGCCATCTCGAAGTTCAGCGGCGTCAGGATCTGGCGCTTGAGCCGCTCCACGTCCTCGTCGCGGATGTGGCGGCGGTCCTCGCGCAGATGCGCCGTGATGCCGTCCGCGCCCGCCATGATGGCCTCGTGCGCGGCCCGGCAGGGGTCGGGGTAGAAGCCGCCGCGGGCGTTCCTGATCGTCGCCACGTGGTCGATGTTCACGCCGAGACGCAGAGCAGGGTCGGGCATATGTTCTCTCGCAAGGACGGCCGTATCTAGGGCGGGATACGTCCCGTCGCTACCGTCGCGGGCGCGCCTACTTGTCGTTGTCGGTGGTCAGGTCGTCCAGCCGGATGCCCTCGTCCGCGTGGCCCTCATGCGCCTCGATCGCGCGCGCCGCGACCAATGCCTCGTCGAGCAGCCCGACCGTCGTGCCCGCGTTGACGCCGAGCGTGTCCGCATGGGCGCGCGCCGCCTCGATGAGCGACACGAGATGGACGAGGGCGGCGTGATCGGCTGGCATGCACGACGACTAGCACGCGGCGCGCGCGGGCACAGCCGTCACATCAGGTCCGATGTCAGCGCGGGGCGGGCTCTTGGATGGCCCGCTCGATCGCGAGACGGATGAAGCGCTGCACCGGCATGTCGGCCCGCTTCGCCCGGCTCCTCACCTCCTCGAGCAGGGCGTCGGGCAGGCGCAGGTTGATAGCCTTGTCCTTCCGCCGCAGCTCGAAGCGCACAGGCACCATGTCCGACATGTCGTACTCGCTCAGGTCGGCGGTCGCGACGAACTCCTCAGCCTCGGCGTCAGTCTTCCATGTGGGGAATTTTTTCAGCATAAGCTTCGATCTCCTTCCGGTGCATGTAGCGGGCGCTCACCGGGCGCACGAGCTGTTCGGTTCCAGCCAGTCTCCAGGTGAACACCACGAACAGGACACGGCCTTCCGGCGTCCTGCCGATGGCGCGATGGCGTCGTTCTCTGGAGGGCGGGTAGGGATCGGGACCGACGAGCGGCGTCCCGAGAAACAGGCTCTCGATCTCCGCGAGCGTGACGCAATGCCTCCGGCAATGCTCCCTGTTGCCCTCATCCCAATCGAACCCGTCGAGCTCCATCGCTCACCCATCGATATGTATACCTCTTTGAGTATACGTCATCAACGACCTTGCGCTCCATCTCCTTTCCTCCTACTAGGTGCGCTCGCGTTCGCCTCGGCTGGGGGCTGAACGGACGGTCGCGTGCGTACGTGGTAGGATCTCGCGGTCCGACGTCCCGTGTCTCCGCCTTCGAACAACCGCTCGAGCCCTCCGGCTCGAAGGGCTTGGCGCCGAGAGGACGCGCGAACCGGCTCTCACCGCTGAAGAAGCGGATTCCAGAGTTCATGCGGCGCAAGAAGTAGGGCTCCTATGCCATTCTACGAACACGTATTCATGGTCCGTCAGGACGTGACCTCGCAGCAGGTCGAGGCCCTGGCCGAACAGTACAAGGGCGTCATCGAGGCGGGCGGCGGCTCGGTCGACAAGCTTGAGATGTGGGGCGTCAAGTCCCTCGCCTACCGGATCAACAAGAACCGGAAGGCGCATTTCACGATGCTCGGCCTCAACGCGCCGCCGGCGGCCGTCGCCGAGATGGAGCGCCAGATGCGCATCAGCGAAGACGTGCTGCGCTTCATGACGATCAAGGTCGAGGCGATCGACGAGGCCCCGTCCGCGATGATGCAGAAGCGCGACCGCGACGAGCGCAAGGACCGCGAGCGCCGGCGCCGCGACGAGGAGGGCTTCGGCTACGGCGCGCCCTCGGGCGACATGAACGAGGGGCTCTGATCATGGCGGCGATCGGTGGTGGCGGCGGGGCTCGGCGCCCCTTCTTCCGCAGGCGCAAGACCTGCCCGTTCTCGGGCGCGAACGCGCCGAAGATCGACTACAAGGACGTGAAGCTGCTCTCGCGCTACGTCTCGGAGCGCGGCAAGATCGTGCCGTCCCGGATCACGGCCGTATCGGCGAAGAAGCAGCGCGAGCTCGCCCAGGCGATCAAGCGCGCGCGCTTCCTGGGGCTCCTGCCCTACGTGATCAACTAGCGTCCGGACGGCCGCGTCGGCGGCCGACCGACTTGAACCCTGGTCCGGCATCCCGCCGGACCACGTTGGGGCGGCTGTCGCGCCACCTCTAACCGCGCCGAGTGCGGCGGGACAGCGGATGATACGGATCGTCTCGATCGGCATCGGCGCGGGGCTCGTCGCCGCGCTCCTCTTCTCGGTGGTGACCACGGGGTCTCCGGCCGGGATGATCCTGTGCTATCTGGCGCCGTTGCCCGTCCTGATCGTGGCGCTCGGCTGGACACATCTCGTCGGCCTGTTGGCGGCCTGCATCGGGACCGTCGCGCTCTCTTTCCTGCTCCGGTCGAATGCCGGTCTCGCCTTCGCGTTCGGGGCCGCCCTTCCGGCCTGGGCGATCGCCTACGTGACGTTGCTTGGGCGCAGATCGGGCGAGGACGGCATCGATTGGTACTCGACAGGCCGGCTGCTCGCCTGCGTGGCGGTCGTGTCCGCCGTGGTCACGATGGCCTCGCTGGTGACGGTGGGCGGGGGCGACTACACGATCTATCACGACCGGTTCGAACGTCTGGTCTCCGCCTTCATCCGCATGCAAGCCGGGCTCCCGGTCGGGCATCCGCTGCCGCCTGTCGCCGGGATCGATGGCGACACGCTCGTGCGCACGGTCGTGGTTCTGGCACCTGCCGCCTTCGCGGGGCTGC
>CAXUHE010000213.1:6349-6609 GCA_964250725.1 uncultured Enterovirga sp.
ATGTTCGGGGCGAATTTCTGGGGCGCGATGAAGATCGTGGGCATCTCCGGGCGCCTGCCCCGCCCGCCGCTCGACGTGCCCTCGCTGCGCATGCCGGGCGCGGCGCTGATCGCGCTCGCGGGAGGGGTCCTGCTCGCGCTGGCCCCCGGCTATCTCGGGGCCGCCGGCGTCGCGGTCACAGGCGCGGTCGCGATCGCGTTCGCTTTGCAGGGGCTCGCCTTCCTGCACGACGTCACCCGGGGACGGCGCGGGCGCGGGCT
>CAXUHE010000214.1:0-6602 GCA_964250725.1 uncultured Enterovirga sp.
CGCCGAGGTTCGAGAGCTGGTCCGCGTGCAGCTTCACCGGCAGACCGGCTTTCTGCGCGGCCCCGAAGACGCGGGCCATCTGCCCGGGCGAGAACGCGATGCCCTCGCAGAACCCGTCGACCGCGTCGACGAGGCCCTCGGCCGCGAGCGCCGGGATCATGGCGCAGACGGCGTCGATATAGGCCTCGCGGTCGGTCACGCCGGGCGGCATGGCGTGCGCGCCGAGGAAGCTCGTCTCGACCCCGACCTCGCGCTCGACGCCCAGCCTGCGCGCCGCGCGCAGCATCTTCGACTCGGTGCTCAAGTCGAGCCCGTAGCCGGACTTGATCTCGACCGTCGTGACGCCCTCCGCGATGAGGTGGTCGAGCCGCGGCAGGGACGCCGCCACGAGCTCGTCCTCGGACGCCCCGCGCGTCGCCCGTACGCTCGCCGCGATGCCGCCACCGGCCCGCGAGATCTCCTCGTAGGACGCGCCGGCGAGCCGCCGCTCGAACTCGTCCGATCGGTTGCCCGCGTAGACGAGATGGGTGTGGCAATCCACGAGGCCGGGCGTGATCCAGCGCCCCTCGCAGGGCGTGACGACGTCCGCGCTCCAGCCGGCCGGCAGGTCGGCCTCGGGACCCGCGAAGGCGATGCGCCCGTCCCGCGCCGCGACCACGCCGGCGTCCACGAGCCCGAGGCCGGGCAGGTCCGCCGCCAGCGTCGCGAGCCGCGCGCCAGTCCACACCTGATCGAAATGTCGCGCCTGCACGATGAAGCTCCTGGGCCGCCCGAGGCGGCAGCCATAGTCGAGACCCGGCGCTCCCGTCTCGGCACGTGAGCCGACCGCAAGGGTCGGGGTCGGCGGACCTCGCGGCCCTACTCGTTCATCCGCACGACCCGGATGTTGTTCGTATGCCCGGCCGAGCCGAACGGCACCCCGGCCACCAGAACGAGGTGGTCCGTGCCGCTCGCGAACCCGTCCTGCTCGGCCCAGAGCTTCGCCTGCTCGACCATGCCGGCGACATTCTCCACCTCGTCGGCCCGCACGCTGTGTGCGCCCCACAGGAGACAGAGCTGGCGCGAGACCTGGAGCGACGGCGTCAGCGCCAGGATCGGCACCTCGGGACGCTGGCGCGCCACGCGGAGCGCGGTCGTGCCGGTCGACGTGAATGCGACGACCGCGGAGGCTCCCAGCACCTCCGCGAGGTCCGCCGCCGCGCCCGCGACCGCGTGGGACGGCGTCGGGTCGATCTGCGGCTCGATCGCCCGCAGGATGGAGCGGTAGAGCTTGTGCGTCTCCGTGCGGCGGATGATGCGGTCCATCATCGAGACCGCCTCGACCGGGTAGGAGCCGGCGGCGGATTCGGCCGAGAGCATGACGGCATCCGCCCCGTCGTAGATCGCGGTCGCGACGTCGGAGGCCTCCGCGCGGGTGGGCGTCGGAGTCGTGACCATGGATTCGAGCATCTGGGTCGCGACGATCACGGGCTTCGCGGCGTTGCGGCAGATGCGGATCAGCTCCTTCTGCCGGCCGGGCACGTCCTCGTGCGGCAGCTCGACGCCCAGATCGCCGCGCGCCACCATGATCGCGTCCGAGAGGCGCACGATGTCGTCGATCGTGTCCAACGCGGACGGCTTCTCGATCTTCGAGACGACGCTCGCCCGCCCGCCGATCAGGGCGCGCGCCTCGATCACGTCCGACGGCTTCTGCACGAAGGAGAGCGCCACCCAGTCGACCCCGAGATCGAGCCCGAAGGCGAGGTCGACGCGGTCCTTCGGCGTGAGCGGCGACATGTTGAGCACGGTGCCGGGCAGGTTGACGCCCTTGCGGTTGCTGATCATCCCGCCGACCAGCACCTTGGCGTCGATCCAGTCGTGCCCGATGCCCGTCACCTCGACCCGGACCCGTCCGTCGTCGATCAGGAGTTGCTGCTTCGGCATGATCGCCTCGAAGATCTCCGGATGGGGGAGCGGGATGCGGCTCTGGTCGCCCTCCTCCTGGCCCAGCACGAAGCGGATCGTCTCGTCGCGCTGGAGCGCGAACGCGCCGCCGGCGAGCTTGCCGATGCGGATCTTTGGACCTTGCAGGTCCTGGAGGATGCCGATCGGACGCCCGACCTCCCCCTCCAGCGCGCGGATCGCCCGGTGGACGGCCGCGTGGTCCTCGTGGGTGCCGTGGCTGAAGTTCAGCCGGAACGTGTCGACGCCCGCGTGGAACAGCTCGCGGAGCTTCTCGGGGGCCGAACTCGCGGGTCCGACCGTGGCGACGATCTTGGCGTGGCGGTTTCGTCGCATGGATCACCTCGGTGCTCGAATCCGCCCATCATAGACGGGTCCCAGGACATGCGCCCCCGATGAGGCCACTCTGCGACGGCGTCATGTCACGTGCCCCATAGCGTCACGTGCCCAAGATCGTCACCTGCCCAAGATCGTCACGCGCTGAAGACGCGACGGAGTTCGTCAACCTGCTCGCCGTCCAGGAGACGATGGGATCGTCCGGCGAGAAGGATCAGCAGCTTCGCGGTCTCTTCGAGCTCCTCCGCCCCGAACACAGCGCTCGCGAGGTCCGCCCCCGCGACGACCGGCCCATGGTTGGCGAGCAGCACCGCCGCGTTCGCGCCCCCGAGGCGCCGGATCATGTCGCCCATCGCGGGGTCGCCCGGACGGACATAGGGCAGGAGCGCAACCCGCCCGACCCGCATCACCACATAGGGCGTGAGCGGTGGTACGCAGTCCTCCGGATCGACGTCGCGCAGGCAGGACAAAGCCGTCGCATAGGTCGAGTGCAGGTGGACAACGGCGCCTGTGACCGGCCGCGTGTCGTAGAAGGCGCGATGCAGGAACACCTCTTTCGAAGGTTTGTCTCCGCCGATGTGGCGGCCTTGCGGGTCGAGCTTCGAGATGCGGGCGGGATCGAGGAACCCGAGACAGGAATTGGTCGGCGTGATGAGGAGCCCGTCGTCAGTCGCCACGCTGATATTGCCCGACGATCCGACCGAGTAGCCGCGCTCGAAGAGCGAGCGCGAGAACCGCACGAGATCATCGCGCGCCCGCGCCTCGCTCGCGCTCACGCGCCGCACTCCGGGAGATCGGGAGCCGCGTCGATCATGCCGGGCGCCCGAACCGTCCCGCTTGCAGGGCGAGACGCGTCCGAAAGGCCATGCTCACGGGTGATGCACCGATGAGGTCGTCCGCGATGGTGCCGAGAATCATGAGAGGACGGTGCCGCTGCGGCGTCGACGCGATGCCGGCCGCCATCTGACCCGGGCTTTCGCGTCGCCGCAAGCTCGATCACACGGCCCATGCCGGCCTCGTGTTCCGGGAACTTCGATGCCGGCGTCACGGTTTGAGATCACATGTCGGAGAGTGCGCGTATGAATGACCTCTCCATCTCGCGCGCGGGCCGGGCATGACGGACACGGTTCCGGTCACGGCGCGTCCCCGGGTCGCGGTTCCTTGCGGATGCGTCCTCGGCGAGGCCCCGATGTGGGACGCGCGCTCGGGCACGCTCTACTGGGTCGATATCAAGAGTTTCATACTCTACCGCTGGCGTCCGGACGGGGATGCAGAGCCCCGGCGGTACAAGGTCGGCGAGCCGGTCGGTTTCGTCAAGCTCACCCCCGACCCCGACCGCGTGATCCTCGGGTTGAAGACGGGACTCGTGAGGTTCGGGCTCACGGACGAGCGCATGGAACGGTTGCTGACGCCGGAGCCGGACCATCTCGGAAACCGCCTCAACGATGGGGGCGTCGGGCCGGACGGCTCGCTCTACTTCGGGTCGATGCACGATGCGGAAAGGGAGAAGACGGGCGCGTTCTACCGCTGGTCCCCGCGCGGGCTCGAGCGGTTCGGCCCTCGCGCGGTCGTGACCAACGGCCCGAGCGTCGACGGGCTGCGTCACGTGATCTACACGGCCGACACGACGGCAGGGCACATCTTCCGCCACGATCTCGGGTCGGACGGCGTGCCCGGCGAGGCGCAGCCCTTCGTGACGTTCACGCCAGGCTCCGGGCATCCCGACGGCCTGACGGTCGATGCCGAGGGGCATCTGTGGGTGTGCCATTTCGGGGGCGCGCGCGTCACCCGCTTCGACCCCGACGGGCGGGCGGTGCTGGAGGTTCCGATGCCCACCTCCAAGGTCACCAAGGCGGCGTTCGGTGGCCCTGACTTCGGGACCATGTACATCACCACGGCGGCGATCGGCCAGGATCGGGAGACGGACCTCCAGGCCGGCCACCTCTTCGCGATCGAGACCGGCATCCGCGGGCTCGAAGCGGAGCTGTGCCGCATGCCCTCCCCCGGCCAGGCATGACGATCCGGCCGTTCGGGCTCTATCGCGGGCAGGACATCGGCGAGGTCGTGATCGCGTCCGAGGCCGGAGCCGTCGCGACCATCATCAGCTGGGGCGCGGTCCTGCGCGATCTCGTCGTACCCGGCCGGACCGGGCCTCAGCGGGTCGTGCTCGGCCTCGACACGCTCGACCAATATGTCCGCCACTCTCCGAATTTCGGTGCTGTGGTGGGCCGTTACGCGAACCGCATCGGCCAGGCGCGCTTCCGCCTCGACGGCCGTGAGGTCGACCTCGTGCCGAACGAGAACGGCAACGAGCTGCATGGCGGCCCGGACGGGTTCGGACGGCGCGCCTGGACGATCGTGGCGCACGACCCGCGCCGCGTGCACCTTGCGCTCGTATCCGAGGACGGCGACATGGGCTATCCGGGCCGGCTCTTCGCGACCGCGACCTACGAGATGCTGGAACCCGCGACGCTCCGGATCACGCTCCAGGCGACCGCCGACCGGCCGACGCCCGTGAACCTGACGACGCACAGCTACTACAATCTGGACGGTTCGCCGGACGTGCGCGACCATCGGCTTCAGGTCTCGGCCGACTTCTTCACGCCCGTCGACCATGAGCTCATCCCGACAGGTGAGATCGCGTCGATCGCCGGAACCCGTTTCGATTTCCGTGAACCCCGCATGTTGCGGATGCAGGCCGACTACCAGGACTGCGACACGAACCTGATCATCCGCCGCGAGCCCGGATCAGGCTTGGCGCATGCCGCGACGCTGTCCTCGGACGTCAGCGGCATCGCGCTCGACCTCTGGACGACGGAGCCCGGCGTGCAGGTCTATGACGGGCATCTCATCGACGTGCCGGTGGCGGGCATCGACGGCATGAACTTGCAGCCCTATGCGGGAATGCCGCTCGAACCGCAGAAGTTTCCCGATTCACCGAACCGGTCCCACTTCCCGTCGTCCGTGCTCTCGCCCGGTCATGTCTCGCGCCAAGTGAGCGAAGTCCGCTTCACGCTGCGTCGCTGAGCACGTGTGCTGGCGCACTGTCGCGCCCCATCCGTCGTTTACCCTATGGACAGTTGATCGCCGACAAACGCCGCGCGATCGACGATTAGACTGGACGACGACGCGACGAACTTAAAAATTCGTAGCGTCAAGCCGGACGGATGCCGAACCAAATCGCGATTCAGGAATTGATCATCATGTTGCCGCTCGGCCACGCTTCGGAAGCGGGAGAGATCGCGATGACCAGTCTCGATGCCAACGCTCTGACCGACGATCTGAAGGGCATGGAATTCCTGGCACAGACGATCGGATCGACCACCGACCGACCCGACGTCGCGTCGAGATTCGGTGCGGGTGCCCGGTCGCCGCGTTTATCGCTCAAGGCCAGGACGACACGTTTGGTCTCCAGCGGCCGTCGCCTGGCGGCCGAGTCGGAGCTGATCTGAAGATCGCAGACAGGGTGTGTGAAGGGGCACTTCACACGCCAAGATAGGCCTTGCGGACGTCGGTGTGGTCGAGGATCTCCTGGGAGGTCCCCTGGATCACGATGCGGCCGGTCTGGAGCACATAGCCGCGATCCGCGATCGCAAGGCATTCGGACAAGCGCTGCTCGACGATGAGCACGGTCGTTCCGCTCCCACGGATCGACACGACGGCGTCGAAGATCTCATCCACCAGCTTCGGGGCGATGCCCTGCGACGGCTCGTCGAGCATGAGGAGGCGAGGCCGCGTCATCAGGGCACGCCCGATCGCGAGCATCTGCTGCTCGCCGCCGGACAGCGTCTCGGCACGCTGCGGCAGCCGCTCCTTCAAGCGTGGGAACAGGCTGAAGACCCGCTCCAGCGGCTCCTCGCGATCCGCCTTGCCGCGGAACAGGTAGGAGCCGAGGCGCAGATTGTCCCGCACCGCGAGGCGCGGGAACAACCGCCTGTTCTCCGGCACGTACGCGATGCCGGCGGCCGTGATCCGGTGGCCGGGCTCTCCCTCGATCGGCGACCCATCGAAGCGCACGGACCCCGAGCGCGCCCGCTCGGAGCCGGCGATCGTCTTCAGCAGCGTCGACTTGCCGGCGCCGTTCGCGCCCGCCACCGCCACGATCTCGCCTTCCGCGACGTCGAGCGAGATGTTCGAGATCGCGACGAGCCCCTGATAGGCCGTGGTGACGTCGCGGACCTCAAGAAGCACGGCGGCGGTCCCCGAGATAGGCGGAGATGACGGCCTCGTTGCGCGCGACCTCCTGGGCGGACCCGTGCGCGAGCTCGCGCCCGAGATGGAGCACGAAGGCGCGGTCGACGAGCGGCATGACGATCTCCATCACG
>CAXUHE010000215.1:0-6240 GCA_964250725.1 uncultured Enterovirga sp.
CGAACCTGATCGCAATGTCGGGCGACCGGGCGGAGTTCCTGGCGGGCGGCGAGATCCCGATCCCGATCGCCAACCAATCGTTCAACGGCTCGCCGCAGATCACCGTCTCCTATAAGGAGTTCGGCGTGAAACTCGCTTTCACGCCGACGGTTCTCGCGAACGGCAACATCCACCTCCAGCTCGAGCCGGAGGTGAGCGACATCGATCCCTCGCTCGCGGTCGCGGTCGGCGGGGGGGTGTCCGTGCCGGGCCTGACCAAGCGTCGCGCGAAGACGAATGTCGAGCTGCGCGACGGGCAGAGCTTCGCGATCGCGGGACTGCTGCAGAACCAGTCGAACCGCTCCATCGAGCAGCTGCCGTTCCTGGGGTCGATCCCGGTTCTCGGAGCGCTCTTCCGCAGCACCGATTACCAGGAGCGCGAGACCGAGCTGGTGGTGATCGTGACTCCGGCCCTCGTGAGGGCGACTCCGCCCGGGCAGATGCTCGCGACGCCGCTCGACACCACGCTGGCGCCCAACGATGTCGATCTGTTCGTCAACGGCAAGGTCGAACTCCGCCGCGACATGCGCCGATTCGTGAGTACGAACGGCGCGAGCGTCGGTCCGTACGGGCATTTGATGCCGGTCGACGGGGCCGGACCGAGGCCTGCCAATTGATGGTCTCGAAGGAGTTTCTCACGGCGCTCGCGCTCGGGAGCATGATCCTGTCGGCACCCGGCTGCTCGGAGTACCTGGAGCGTCGCGACACTCTGACGCTCGGCTCCGGCGACGCCGTTCAGAGGAACATCGCGCTGCAGGTCATCGATCCTTCACCCGCCCTTGCGCGGCAGCCCGAGCTCTACACCGACGGAAGCCGCACTCAGCGCGCGCTCGAACGATATCGCAACCCGCCGATGAACAACGCAGACGCGACCTCGATCGGGGGCGCACAGGCACCCGTCGTGTCGAGCGGGACCGCGTCCACCGGTTCCAACATCAGCCGGTTCTAGCGCCCGACGTCATTCACAAGGCCGTTTATGGCCGCCCAGCCTCTATCGTCCGTGCGCCTGGTCTGCGTCAGTCCACGACGATCGGACTGACGCGACCGGCCGAATTATTGAGCAGCGGTTCCGACATGCCCGTCCACGTGGAGATCGAACACCCGGATCAGAACGCCGTCTATCTGTCGCCCAAATTCCTGGACGGCGGTGGGCATGTCAGGATCACGGGGACGAATAACAGCCTACACATCGAGGACCCTCTCGTGGTCGGGAGCCCGTCGATCCAGTTGACCGGCAGTGCCAGGATCGTGATCGGGAAGGATTGCAGCCTGGGCGAGTTGCAGATCCATGCGATCGCGCCCGGGGTCTCGATCGAGATCGGCCCCTGGACGTCCTTCAACGGTTCGTCCCAGCTGATGGCGCACGAACCGGCGAGGGTGACGATCGGGAAGTTCTGCCTGTTCGGGCCGGACTGCATCATCACGGCAAGCGACGTGCACCAGATCCTGCACGCGGATGACGGCGAACGGTTGAATCCCGCAGACGACATCACGATCGAGGATCACGTCTGGTGTGGTCCTAGGGTGGCGGTGCTCCGGGGATCTCACATCTCGCGCGACAGCGTGGTCGGCCTCGGATCCGTCGTGACGGGCAAGTTCCGATCGAACGTCTTGATCGCCGGGGCGCCCGCACGCATCCAGAGAGATCGTGTCACCTGGAAGTTATAGCTGCGGATAGGGGTCGCTTACGTACGGCACGCGAGTAAGTTTCAGTCGAGTTGTGCAAAATCGATTTTCGGGGCTCAACGTACATTAGAGACGCACCACTTGTCGCGTCAGTTAATGCCTTGGTAATACGGCACAGCACTGGGAGTAGCCGAGGGGCTACGAGCCCCGTCGATTTAGATTTAAACTAAAGGGGGATGATCAGATGACAGTGAATTCGAACAGCATCACGGCGAAGGCAGAGGTATCCGGCCTCGACACGGCCATCGGCGGACGTAAGCTGAATTTGGAAGCCGGGCGGCGCGCTTTCCTGAAGACGGCAGGTCTCGGTGCGGCCGGCGCGGCTGTTCTCGGCGCGCTGGGCGGCGGCGAGGCTCAGGCACAGAGCGTCGGCGCGGCGGACGTGTTCAATTTCGCGTTGAACCTCGAGTACCTTGAGGCGGAATTCTATCTCCGGGCCGCGTTTGGACGTGGTCTGGCTGACAGCGATGTCGATGGCCTTGGTAATCTCGGCGGCGTGACAGGCGGCCGTCAGGTCAACTTCGATACGCCCCTGATCGGCGCCTATGCGCGTGAGATCGCCAGCGACGAGGAGCGGCACGTGCGCTTCCTGCGCAGCATCCTGGGTGGCGCCCACGTGGCCCGCCCGGCCCTGAATTTCACAGATAGCTTCAACACGCTGGCGCGGTTCTCCGGGTTGGGCAACTCGTTCGACGCCTTCGCGAACGAGAACAACTTCCTGCTTGCGGCCTTCGTGTTCGAGGACGTCGGTGTGACGGCCTACAAGGGCGGCACCCCGCTGATCCGCAACAACGAGTTCCTCGAGGCGATCGCCGGCATCCTGGCGGTCGAAGCCTACCATGCGGGCCTCGTCCGCACGTTGCTCGCCGGGCGCGGGTTCTTCCAGCAGGTCCAGCAGATCTCCGACCTGCGTGACTATTTCGACGGACCGTCGGATCTCGACTTCGGGATCGGCACGGCCGCGAACCCGGATCTCGTGCCGACCGACGCGAACGGCCTCGCGATCAGCCGCACGCCCGCGCAGGTCCTGTCGATCGTGTACGGCAGCGGCACAGCCCAGCCTGGCGGGTTCACACCGGCTGGATTCAACGGCCTCGTGCGCTAACCGGGTCTCCCGGCGGGCACATGCTCGCCCTGGACCGCATCGAACTCGCGCAGCGGCCGCAACGGCCGTTGCGCGTTTTTCGTTGCGAGACACTGCACGTGCGACGCGGATGCGCTCGCGTCTTCTCTCGTTGACAAAGGCGGTGAGCAGCGCGTTAATTCCAAGGATCAGGTTGAGTGTACCGCTCAGGACGAGTGTATTCTGACGGATCCAACTCTCTAGTCTGAACAGGATCGAGTAAAGGCTGCAAGTGAAGGCTGATCTCATGAAACATATCATCCGGCGTTTCAAGAAAGACGACAGGGGCGCCGCGATGGTCGAGTACGCGCTGCTGGTCGCGTTGATCGCGCTGGTGGCGATCGTTGGCGTCTCCGCGACGGGCACCAGCATCAACGCCCAGTTTACGAAGATCAGTTGCAAGATCGCGACTCCATCGGCAACCTGCACGCAATGAGGTCGGGCGCGGCGGTCTCGCTCGGCGTCGCGGTCGCCTTCGGGGCGATCGCCGTCGTGCTGGCGCGAAGCCTGCTGCCGGAGGGATCGTCCGCCGCGTCGGCCGGCCGAACCGTCGTGGTGGCGTCTCAGCCTCTGGGCTTCGGAGTCGCATTGACGTCCGAAACGCTCAAGGAAATCCCTTGGCCGGCGAGCGACGCTCCAGACGGCACATTCGCCACGATCGGTGATGTCGTGCGGGACGGGCGGCGGCTGGCGCTGACGAACCTTCAGCGAAACGAACCGATCCTGACGAGCAAGGTCACGGGTCCGAACCAGCGCGCCACATTGTCGACCCAGATCGAGGAGGGCATGCGGGCCGTCTCGATCAGGGTGGACGAGGTGCGCGGCGTCGCCGGTTTCGTTCTCCCCGGTGACCGCGTCGACGTGATCCTGACGCGCGGGGAGGGCGGCGCGCAGGAGGGCTCGGCCTATGCGGACGTCCTCCTCCAATACGCCAAGGTTCTGGCCATCGACCAGGTGGCGAACGAGCGCCAGGACAAGCCCGCGGTCGCGCGCGCCGTCACGCTCGAATTGAACATCCAGCAGGCTCAGAAGGTCATCCTCGCCCAGGGCGTCGGGCGACTGTCCCTGATCCTGCGTCAAACTGGAGGGCCGTCTGCCTCGCCGTCGGGCCGTGTGACGGCCGGCGACCTCGGGCCGGGGGACGTCACGGGATCGATCGATCGGCTCGCCGGGATCGAGAAGCGGATCGCGGACCTCGCCGGGACGGTCGAGCAGGCGACCAGCCGTCGCATGTCCGAGATGGAGAACAGGCTGCGCGGCGAGATGGCGAGTCGGCCGCCGCCGTTCCAACCGATGGCCGCAGCCCCGCCCGCGCTTGCGGGTTCGGTCGTCAACGTGACGCGCAACGGATCCAAGCGCGAGCAATATACGGTCGTTCAGGAACGTTAACTCGATTTCCCACGAAGCAGGACGTGACCTTGGCGGCCGGACACGACATGGTCGAATAGCAAGCCGAACGGGTGCGGCAGCCCCGGCGACGGTGACATCGGGGCGGCGCTGACGTGGCGTGTTTCATCGTCGAGAGTGGGAGCGAGCAGGACCGCATCCCGGCTTTGCGTCGTTTGGCGGAACAACTCGGCCTCGATTCGCATCAGCACCGCAGTTTCGGCGATCTCGATGCAGACCCCCGGTTCGCCGGCTCGGATCGCCCGATCGTGCTCGTGCCCGACAGGGCTGGTGGCGGCAGGATCTTGGACGCTCTGGCCTTCGCCGAGCGCGAGGGCTCCCATGCTCACCTGATCTATATCGCGGACACGATCGCGCCCGACCTCTACAAGCGGCTCTTGCGGACGGGCGTTGCCGAGTGGACGACCTGGGACGACGTCCCCCGCGAGCTGACCGAAGCCGCAGGACGGCGCCCCGTCGCCGCCGCCAAGCAATCCCCCAAGAGCTCCTCCAAGATCGTCAGTTTCGTCCCGAGCAAGGGCGGTGTCGGCACCACGACGCTCGCGCTCGAGACCGGCATTCACCTCGCGACCCGTCGCAAGCGGGCCGAGATGCGGACTGCGATCGTGGATCTCGATCTCCAGGGCGGGACGTTGGCGGATCTCCTCGATGTCGAGCCGCGATTCGACATCCGGGAGATCGGCGGCAATCCGGATCGACTCGACGAGCACCTCATCGACGTCCTGACCAGCCGCCACGCGTCGCAGCTCGACGTGTTCGCGAGCCCGATTTGCCGCATCGGGCCCGACGAGATCGATCCGCAGATCGTCTTCGCCTTCCTGGACGCGATCTCGGGTCGCTACGACGTCGTGCTCATCGATACGCCGCATCACGGACTGTCCTGGATCGACAGCCTCATCCAGGGGTCCGATGCCGTGGTGATGACGGGCGGCGGCACGGTGCCCGCCCTCAAGCAGCTCCGCGCGGGGCTGTCCCGCCTCCGCGAGATCGCGGTTTCGGCGGACAGGGTCGCGGCCGTGGTCGGCCCCTGCGACGCCGACCTGATCGGGCGCGTGACGCGCCGCCGTGAAATCGACAAAGCACTGCCGGAATACCGTCGGTTCTACATCCGCCGTGACGTCGCGGCGGTCGGCGCAGCTCACGATGCGGGGCGACCCTTGATGGAGATGTCACCTGGGAGCAGGGTTGCTCGCGACATCCGCGCGCTCGCCGAGTGGGTGGCCGGTCTCACGGACGCATCCTCCTCGGATGTCGCGACGGTCCCGGCCAAGAGAGCGCTCATGGGACGGAGACGACCGTGAGTTCCGCCCTATCCGAGCGCTGGCGCGCCAATCGGCCCAAGCCTGCGTCTCAACCCGCACCTCAGCCCGTGCCGGAGACGGTCCGCGAAGTCGCAACTCAACCCTCGCCGCTCCCGCCGGCCGCTCCGCCGACGGCGCGGCCCGACGCCGCGGCCCGCGCCCGGCGCGAGCTCATCGACGTCAAGGTCAAGCTGCACGGGCAGATCATCGACGAGTTCAACCTCGCGCTGATGGACAAGATCTCGCCCGAGGATCTCGCCCGGCAGGTGAAGCGGTTCGTCGGCGAATACGCGTTGCGCGAGCGCCTCGCGCTGAACGGGAAGGAGCTCGAAGGCTTCGCGGACGAGGTCCTGGACGAGATGACTGGGCTCGGGCCGATCGAGCCGCTGCTCAAGGACCCGACCGTCAGCGACATCCTGATCAACGCGCATAGCTCGGTCTTCGTCGAGCGTGACGGCCAGCTCGAGGAGACGCCCGTCCGGTTCAAGGACGAGGCTCACCTGTTGCGGATCATCGGCAAGATGGTGGCGGCGGTCGGGCGGCGGATCGACGAATCCTCGCCCATGGTGGATGCGCGCCTGCCGGACGGGTCCCGCGTCAACGTCATCGCCCCGCCGCTGGCCATCGACGGCCCGACGCTGACCATCCGGAAGTTCAAAAAAGACAAGCTCACCATGAGTAATC
>CAXUHE010000215.1:6250-6580 GCA_964250725.1 uncultured Enterovirga sp.
CGCGCCTGCCGGACGGGTCCCGCGTCAACGTGGCGATCCGGCCGGTCGCGGTCGACGGGCCGCTGGTCTCGATCCGCAAGTTCGCCAAGCGTCCGATCTCGATGGAGCGTCTCGTCGAGCTCGGCGCGATCCGGCCGCAGATGGCGGAGGTGCTGAAAGCCGCCGTGCGAGGCAAGATCTCGCTCGTGGTCTCGGGCGGCACCGGCTCCGGCAAGACCACGATGCTGAACGCGCTCTCGTCCTACATACCCGTGCGGGAGCGGCTCATCACCATCGAGGACGCGGCCGAGCTGCAATTGCAGCAGCCCCACGTCGCGCGGCTCGAGACAC
>CAXUHE010000216.1:0-6555 GCA_964250725.1 uncultured Enterovirga sp.
CCTGCGGCATGCCGCGGGGTGCCGGCGGGATCCCCATCAGGTCGAACTGGCCGAGCATCTTGTTGTCGGCCGCCATCTCGCGCTCACCCTGGAAGACCCGGATGGTGACCGCGTTCTGGTTGTCCTCGGCCGTCGAGAAGACCTGGGACTTTTTCGTCGGGATGGTCGTGTTGCGGTCGATGAGGCGGGTGAACACGCCGCCCAGCGTCTCGATGCCGAGCGAGAGCGGGGTCACGTCGAGCAGCAGCACGTCCTTGACGTCGCCCTGGAGCACGCCCGCCTGGATCGCCGCGCCGATCGCCACGACCTCGTCCGGATTGACGCCCTTGTGGGGCTCCTTGCCGAACAGCGCCTTCACGACCTCCTGGATCTTCGGCATGCGGCTCATGCCGCCGACCAGCACCACCTCGTCGATCTCGGCCGCGGTCAGGCCCGCATCCTTGAGCGCCTTGCGGCATGGCTCCATCGTGCGCTGCACGAGGTCGTCCACCAGCGCCTCGAACTTCGCCCGCGTCAGCTTCAGCGTCAGATGCTTCGGCCCGGAGGCGTCGGCCGTGATGTAGGGCAGGTTGATGTCGGTCTGCGTCGCGGAGGAGAGCTCGATCTTCGCCTTCTCGGCCGCCTCCTTGAGGCGCTGGAGGGCGAGCTTGTCCTTCGTGAGGTCGATCCCCTGCTCCTTCTTGAACTCGGCCGCCAGATACTCGACGACGCGGTTGTCGAAGTCCTCACCGCCGAGGAAGGTGTCGCCGTTCGTCGACTTCACCTCGAAGACGCCGTCGCCGATCTCCAGGACCGAGACGTCGAACGTGCCGCCGCCGAGGTCGTAGACCGCGATCGTGCCGGCCGACTTCTTGTCGAGCCCGTAGGCGAGCGCGGCGGCGGTGGGCTCGTTGATGATGCGCAGGACATCGAGGCCCGCGATCTTGCCGGCGTCCTTGGTCGCCTGACGCTGGGCGTCGTTGAAGTACGCCGGCACCGTGATGACGGCCTGCGAGACCGTCGAGCCCAGGAACGACTCGGCCGTCTCCTTCATCTTCTGGAGCGTGAAGGCGGAGATCTGGGAGGGCGAGTAGGTCTTGCCGTCGGCCTCGACCCAGGCGTCCCGCCCACCGCCGCTGACGATCTTGTAGGGAACGAGCCCCTTGTCCTTCTGGGTCATCGGGTCGTCGTAGGGACGGCCGATGAGCCGCTTGATGGCGAAGAAGGTGCGGTCGGGGTTCGTGACCGCCTGGCGCTTGGCCGGCTGGCCGACGAGGCGCTCGCCGTCATCCGTGAAGGCGACGATCGACGGGGTCGTGCGCGCGCCTTCCTGGTTCTCGATCACCTTCGGGGTCGAGCCTTCCATGACCGCGACGCACGAATTGGTGGTGCCGAGGTCGATACCGATTACCTTACCCATGGATGGGATCCCTCATCGTTCAAGCAGACCGCCGGACCCCGATTGCGGCGGCCCGGCCCATGGCTGTGAGTGAATTGGAGACTTCAGCGAGCGCGCGACGGACACGCGACCCAGCATCCTCCCCGTGACGAGACGGATATAAGGCTCGCGCGTCCGCCTTCAAGACAATCGCTCGCGGTCGCGTGATCGCCTCGGCGATCGCCGGATCAGACGTGGGCGCGGCCGTTGCGCTGGACGACCACCGTCGCGCCGACGGGCACGCGCTCGTAGAGATCGGCCACGTCCTCGTTCAGCATGCGGATGCAGCCGGACGACATCTGCTCGCCGATCGACCACGGCTCGGTCGTGCCGTGGATGCGGAACATCGTGTCGCGATCGCCCTGGTAGAGGTACATCGCGCGTGCGCCGAGCGGGTTCTCGAGCCCCGCCTCGCGGCCGCCGGACGGGGCGCGTCCGAGCCGCACCATCGTGGCCGTCGGGTTCCAGTTCGGCCATTTCGCCTTGCGGGCAATATGCGCGACGCCCTTCCACGAGAAGCCGCGGCGACCCACCCCGACGCCGTAGCGGAGCGCCTGGCTGTCCGCCTGGACGAGGTAGAGGTAGCGCTGGTCGACGTCGACCACGACCGTGCCGGGCCGCTGTCCGCCCGTATAGGCGACGGTCTGGCGGGCGAGTTCCGGTCTCAGCAGGCTGCGGTCGACCGTGTAGTAGTCGAACGGCTCGTCCTTGACGGTGCCGATGAACCAGCGGCTGTCATCCGCCTCGCCGCCGGGCAGCGCCGGGTTGAGGTCCGCTTGGCGAAGGTTCTGGCACGCCGCCAGCGGCGCACCCGCCAGGAGGCCGAGCAGGGCACGTCGGGTCGTCATCGTTCGCGAAGCATCATCATGGCGTTCACGCCACTAACAGTCGATGCGCCCTGGCAGTGTACCCTCTCGGCAACAGGTGGGCGCCGCGATGCGCCGCGACGTCGGGTCTCCCGGCCTGACAAGCGCGCCGCATCCCGTTACCCTCCGGAGGACGACCAAGGAAGCGGATCCGATGTCAACTCCCGATGCCGGCTGGGCGGAGCGCGAGTACAATCCCCGGCTGCTCGTCCCGGACGCACCGCACATCTACGAGGCCTGGCCGGAGCGCGCCGCAGCGACGCGCCGCCGGCATCCGCCGATCCCCGAGATCCGCTACGGCCAACATCCGCGCGAGGTGATGGACCTGTTCCGCGCGGCGAACCCGCGCGGAACAGTGGTGTTCATCCACGGCGGCTACTGGCGCGCCTTCTCGAAGGAGGTGTTCTCCTGGGTGGCGGACGGCTTCCTCGGCCAGCACCTCTCGGTCGCGATCCTCAACTATCCGCTCTGCCCGGACGTGACGCTGGAGGCGATCGCGGGCTCGACGCGGCGCGCCTTCGCGCATCTGTGGCGCGAGGTCTTGAGCGAAGCCGAGCGACGCCGAATCGTGGTGACGGGCCATTCCGCGGGCGGCTACCTGTCGGCGCTCCACCTCGCGACCGCCTGGGCCGAATACGGCCTGCCGGCCGATCCGCTGGCCGGCGTCGTGCCGATCTCGGGCGTCTTCGCGCTCGCACCGTTGATCGCCACCACCATGAACGAGGCGATCCGGCTCGACCCCGCGAGCGCGGAGCGGCTCAGCCTGACGGGCAAGCCGTGGCACTCGCGCGCGCCGCTGACGCTCGTGACCGGAGGCGACGAATCGGGCGAGTTCCACCGCCAATCGGGCGACCTCGCGTCGCGTTGGCGCGACCTCGCGCCCGACCTCGTCGACATCGCGGGCACGAACCACTTCGACGTCATCGACGGGCTCGGCGAAGCAGGCTCGCAGCTCAACCGCATCGTCGGGGACCTGATCGACGTGTGAGTTTGCCAGCGCACGGGGATGCCGCACGCAGATGAATGAGCGCTGCAACCGGGCTTCAGGCTCGCTTCAACGAGCGTCCCGCATCCTGGCGTCGTTCTGAAGGAGAACGTGAGATGCGCAAGGTTCTGCTCGGCGGCCTCGTCCTGGTCCTGATGACGGCCGCCGCCTCCGCCCAACCCTGGCCCGGCTACGGGTATGGCTACGGGTATCGCCCACCCCCGCCGGTCTACGGGGCTTATGGCGGGTACGGTGGATATGGCGGCTATTATGGTCCGCCCCGAGGCTACGGTCCGCCGCCTGTTCGCTGCTGGATACGCGAGACGCCTTGGGGACCTCGGCGGATCTGCCGCTGATACGGGGGTCAAGGCTCCGCGCTCGCCAGCAATCCCCTGACGGCGCTGCGCCATCCGGCTAGCTTGCGCTCCCGCTCGGCCGCCCCGAGCGAGGGTGCGAAGCGGCGCTCCAGCCGCCATGATTCGCCGAAGCGCGACGGTTCCGGGAAGAACCCTACCGCGAGCCCCGCCAGGTAGGCCGCGCCGAGCGCCGTCGTCTCCGCGATCTCGGGCCTGTCGACCGGCGCGCCGATGAGGTCGGCGAGGCGCTGCATCGTCCAGTCGGACGCACTCATCCCGCCATCGACCCGCAGAACCGTCCGGGCTCCACCGAGCTCCGCCGTGTCGGCCTCCATGGCGACCAGGAGGTCGGCCGTCTGGAAGCACACGCTCTCGAGCGCGGCCCGCGCCAGCTCGCGCGGCCCCGTCCCGCGGCTGAGGCCGAACATCGCGCCCTGCACGTCCGGCCGCCAGTGCGGCGCGCCGAGCCCCACGAAGGCCGGCACGAAGACCACGTCCTGCGCAGGGTCGGCGAGCGCCGCCATCGCGCCCGTCTCTGCAGCCTCCGCCACGAGGCCAAGCCCGTCGCGCAGCCACTGCACGACCGCGCCCGCGACAAAGATCGAACCTTCCAGCGCGTAGGTCCGCCGCCCGCCGAGCTGGTAGGCGATCGTGGTGAGAAGCCGGTTCGTCGACATGACGGGCGTCTCGCCGGTGTTCAGGAGCGCGAAGCAGCCCGTGCCGTAGGTCGACTTGACCATGCCGGGCGAGAAACACGCCTGGCCGACCATCGCGGCCTGCTGGTCGCCCGCGACGCCCCGGATCGGGATCGCGCGGCCGAACAGCTCCGGCACCGTCTCGCCGAAGTCGCCCGAGCAGTCGCGCACCTCCGGCAGCATCGCGCGGGGCACGCCGAAGAGCGCCAGGAGGTCCTCGTCCCAGGCACCCGCCCGGATGTCGAACAGCATCGTGCGCGACGCGTTGGTGGCGTCTGTCGCGTGGACCCGCCCGCCCGTCAGCCGCCACAGAAGGTAGGTGTCGACCGTGCCGAACAGAAGCTCGCCCCGCGCCGCACGCTCGCGGGCGCCCGCCACGTTCTCCAGGATCCAGGCGAGCTTGGTGGCGGAGAAATACGGGTCGACCACGAGGCCCGTCCTGGCCGTGATCGCGGGCTCGTGACCCTCCTGTTTCAGCCGGGCGCAGAGCGGGGCCGTGCGCCGGTCCTGCCAGACGATCGCGCGGCACACGGCCTCGCCGGTCAGGCGGTTCCACACGAGCGTCGTCTCGCGCTGGTTCGTGATCCCGATCGCGGCAATCGCCCCGGCGTCGCAGCCGGCGCGCCGTATCGCCTCCCGGCAGGTCGCGAGCGTCGAGGTCCAGAGGTCTTCGGGCTCGTGCTCGACCCATCCGGGCGCGGGGAAGTGCTGTGGAAACTCCGCCTGCGCGGACGCCGCGATCGAGGTGTCCGGCCGGAACAGGATCGCGCGCGACGATGTCGTGCCCTGATCGATCGCGAGAATGAAGCTCATCGGGGCCCTTCGGCTGTTTGTTTTCACCGCCGCCCGATTTGGAGCGACTACACGCCGCCGTGATCTTGCGTGGCGCGGCCGCGGCCGTCATGAGCGACCATCGAAGGAGCGGCGGCCATGCTGGAGGTCCATACCTGCGCCAAGTTCGGCGGCAAGGCCGTGCCGGTCGATCTCGCGTCGGGCGACCTCCCCGACGCTCAGGCGGTCTGGATCGACGTGTTGCAGCCGAGCGAGGAGGAGATCGCCTTCATCCGGCGCACCACCGATCTCGATGTGCCGAGCTACGAGCAACTCGTCGAGGTCGAATCGTCGAGCCGGGTCCGCAACGAGCGCGGCGCGCTCTACCTCTCCCTGCCCGTCGCGTACCGCGTGCCGACGGGCGAGGCCCGCACAACGCCCGTCGGGCTGATCCTGACGCCTCACCGGCTCGTCACCATCCGGTACGAGAACCTCAAATCGTTCGAGGCCTTCCGGGACAGGATCCAGTCGGGAGGCCTCGCGCATCCGGGCACCGAGGGCGTCTTCGTGGCACTGCTCGAGGCGATCGTGGATCGCCTGGCCGACGTGCTGGAGGAGGTGGGCGACGATCTCGACACGGTCGCGGAGGCGATCTTCATCGGATCGGCGGAACTCGCGGCGGACCGAGGCGCGAAGAAGGCGGAAGACGCCAGGCTACGCGGCACGCTTCGGCAGGTCGGGCGCGACCGGCAGCGCATCTCAAAGGTCCGCGCGACGCTTCTGGGGATCGCCAGGATCGTGCCCTTCGTCGAGGGTGAGAGCGAGGACTGGATGCCCAAGGAGGCACAGCCCCACTTCGGCACGCTCAAGCAGGACGTCGCCTCGCTCGACGAGTACGAGACGCACCTTTCCGACAAGGTGCAGTTCCTGCTCGATGCCGCGCTCGGCTTCATCAACATCGAGCAGAACGACACGTTCAGGGTGCTGACGCTGGTCTCGGTCGTGGGCATCCCGCCGACGCTGGTCGCCAGTATGTACGGCATGAACTTCAAGCACATGCCGGAGCTCGACTGGGCCTGGGGCTATCTCTACGGCCTGACGCTGATCGCGCTCAGCGCCGTCGTGCCGCTCGTCTACTTCAAGCACCGCGGCTGGTTCTAGAAGCCGTCACGGACGTCACGATTCCGGGGGCGGATGCTGCCGGGATGGCCGATCTTCACACAATCTCAACGTTGACGGTCCGACATCGCGACCGGTCGAGCGTGCGTCGGGACGATCGTGAAGACACTCTCCATCGTGACACCGTGCTACAACGAAGAGGGCGGCATCGCGGAATGCTACGCGGCCGTGCGGCGCGTCATGGAACGCGAGCTCGCGGCCTACGCCTACGAGCACATCTTCATCGACAACGCCTCGCAGGACACGACCGTCACGATCCTGCGCGGGATCGCGGCGCTGGATCCGC
>CAXUHE010000217.1:0-6535 GCA_964250725.1 uncultured Enterovirga sp.
CCGGTCCTCATCGGCACCGCGACCGTGATCTACGTGCCGGGCGCCTTCCGGATCTGGCGCGCGCTCGCGGTCAACGTGAACGCGATGGACTTCGTGGCCGTCTCCCGGGCGCGGGGCGAGAGCACGCCATATCTCGTGCGCGAGGAGATCCTGCCGAACATCGTCGGCCCGGTCATGACCGATTTCGGCCTGCGCTTCGTGTTCGTCGTCCTCCTCCTGTCCAGCCTCAGCTTCCTCGGGCTCGGCATCCAGCCGCCCTTCGCGGATTGGGGATCGCTCGTGCGGGAGAACATCACGGGCCTCTCCTACGGTGCGCCGGCCGCCATCATGCCGGCGGTCGCGCTCGCGACCCTGACGGTCGGCGTCAACCTCCTGGTCGACAACCTGCCCGGACGGGCGCGATGACCGCGCTGATCGAGGTCCGCGACCTCGTGGTCTGCGCGGTCGACGACTGGGGCGTCGAGCGGCCGATCGTCAAGGGCGTGAGCTTCACGATCGAGCCCGGCGAAGTCGTGGCGCTGATCGGCGAATCCGGCTCCGGCAAGACCACGATCGCGCTCTCGCTCATGGGCTACGCCCGGCTTGGCACGAAGATCACCGGCGGGCACATCCGCTTCGGCGAGCACGACATCCGGGCGCTCTCGGCCCGGCAGCTCTCGGCGCTCCACGGGCGCGAGGCCGCCTACGTGCCGCAGAGCGCGGCCGCGTCGTTCAACCCGGCGAAGACGATCCTGTCCCAGGTGGTGGAGAGCGCGGCGATCCACGGCATCGGGACGCGCCGGGAGGCGGCCGCGAAGGCGGTCGCGCTCTTCCGCGAGCTCGCGCTGCCGGACCCGGACCATGTCGGCGGGCGCTACCCGCACCAGGTCTCGGGCGGCCAGCTCCAGCGGCTGCTGGCCGCGATGGCGCTCCTCGCCGATCCGCGCCTCGTGATCTTCGACGAGCCGACGACGGCGCTCGACGTCACGACGCAGATCGAGGTCCTGCGCGCCTTCAAGAAGGTGGTGCGCGAGCGCGGCGCGACAGCCCTCTACGTCACGCACGACCTCGCGGTCGTGGCGCAGATGGCGGACCGGATCATCGTGCTGCGCGACGGCGAGATGCAGGAGGTCGGCCGGACCGAGCGGATCATCACCGACCCGCAGAGCCCCTACACGAGGAGCCTCCTCGCGGCAGCCGAGCCGGTGCCCCGCGCGGCCGAGCCCGCGGGTCCGGTCGCCGCGCACCCTCTCCTCGCGGTCGAGAACCTGACGGCCGGCTACGGCGGCACCGGCCCGGACGGGAGCCCTCGCGTGCCGGTCCTGCGGGACGTGTCGTTCACGATTCCCGCCGGCTCCACGCTCGGCGTGATCGGCGAGTCCGGCTGCGGCAAGAGCACGCTCGCGCGCGTCGTGGCAGGCCTCCTGCCGCAGGCGAAGGGAATCGTGCGGCTCGATGGTGCCGTGCTGCCGCCGCGCCTCGCGGACCGCACGCGCGAGCAGCTGCGCCAGGTGCAGATCGTGTTCCAGATGGCGGATACGGCGCTGAACCCCGCCCAGACGGTCGGGCGCATCATCGGGCGCCCCCTCGCCTTCTACCGCGGCCTCTCCGGCGCGGCGCGGCGCAAACGCGTCGCCGAGATCCTCGACATGGTCCGCCTGCCCGCCTCCGCGATGGACCGGCACCCGGGCGAACTCTCCGGCGGCCAGAAGCAGCGCGCGAACCTCGCCCGCGCGCTCGCGGCCGAGCCGAAGCTGATCCTGTGCGACGAGATCACCTCGGCGCTCGACACGGTCGTGGCCGCGACCGTGCTCGACCTCCTGGCCGAGCTGAAGCGCGAGCTCGCGGTCTCCTACATGTTCATCAGTCACGACCTCTCGACGGTGAGGGCGATCTGCGACGAGGTGATGATCCTCTATTCCGGGCAGATGGTGGAGATCGGCGGTCGGGCGGCGCTCGGCGTGCCGCCGCTGCACCCCTATTCGGACCTGCTGATCGCCTCCGTGCCCGAGCTCCGGACGGGCTGGCTCGACGGGCTCGACCCGACCCACCTCGCGGAAGCCGCGGGCGGCGTCGGTGGTCCGGGTCGCAGCGAGGCGTGCAGCTTCTTCCCCCGCTGCGCGGTCCGCATTCCCGGGCGCTGCGACACCGAGCCGACGCCGCTGCGCCGCCTCTCGAAAGGCGCGACGATCCGCTGCCAGCATACCGAGGCGGAGCTGCTGGCGCTGTAGGGTCGGCTCGTTCACCGCGCGTCCCAGCGGTCCATCAGCTCGTGGAACACGAACGCGGCCGTGGGGAACCAGGGCGCCCCGCGGTGGAAGGATTTTGCGCGCGACCGCAGGTCCTCGCTGGCGCCGGGCTCGCTCATGTCGCCCATCATCCGCCGCGCGGCGACGTGGCCGAGCCAGGTGGCGCGCGCGATGTCCGCGCCGCCACAGCCGCCCGCGAAGAAGAGCCCGTCCGTCCGCCCGAGGCCGGGGAGCCCGTCGAAGGTGAAGGCCGTCCGGCCATGCCAGCAATGCGAGACGAGGTTCTGTTCGAGCTCGGGGAAGACGCGCAGCATCCGCCGGCGGAGATGGAAGGCGTTGGTGCGCGCCGATCTGCCGTCCGCTTGGCCGTCCGCTCGGGCCTCGCCGGGCTTGAGAACCCGGCCGCCGAACAGGATGCGCCGTCCGTCGGGCGAAGGCCGGAAACAGGTCGGGACGCGCTCGCTGCCGGCGAGCATGCGGCGCTTCGGCATCAGGCGGGCCATCACGGCCTGCGGCAGCCGCTCTGTCGCGATCATCGCGCTGCGGACCGGGATCAGGCGGCGCCCGAGATACGGCATGAGCGCGCCCGCATCGCCGTCCGTGGCGACGAGGACCTGGCCCGCCCGGGTTTCCTCGCCCGGCATCGTGACCACGAACCCGCCGCCGTCGGGACGCAGACCGGTCACGCGCGCGCCGGAGACGATCCGGGCTCCCGCGCGTCGGGCCGCCGCCGAGAGGCCCGCCACGTAGCGGGCGGGATCGAGCCCCGCATAACCCGGGATCGCGAGGCCGCCATGGTAGAGGTCGGTCCCGACCTCGGCCCTCTGCTCGGCGCGCGGCACGAGGTGGGCGTCGGTCGGCATGGCGCGGGCGATGCGGTCGAGGCTGCGGCCCATCGCGTCGTAGATGCGCGGCGTCATCGCGCCCCGGAAACAGCCCGTGACCGCGAGGTCGCACGCGATCGCCTCGCGGGCGACCAGCGCCTTCACGTGGTCGAGCGCGGTGAGGCTCTCCGCCACGATCGCGCGTGCCCGCTCGGTCCCGTACGCCATCGCGGCCTCGAAGGTGTCCCAGCCGGGTCCGAGCATGCCGGCGTTGCGCGAGGACGCACCCCAGCCCGGCGCCTCGGCCTCGAAGACCGTGACCTCGCGGCCGGCGCGCGCCAGCGTGAGCGCGGCCGACAGGCCCGTGTAGCCGCCGCCCACGATCGCGATCCCGGTGCGGGCGGGCGGCGCGCCGGGCTCCGGGGCGGGGTGCGCCGCCTCCCACCAGAACGGCGTGTCCTGCGCATCATGAGTGAAGAACGAGCCCGCGAGCCGTGTCACGCGAGGCGGAGCATCGATGGGGCCATGAGGACGCTATATCGCGATACGGCACGCGATGCCGCCACGTCCGTGCTTTTCGGCATCGGCTACCGGCACGATTGCCGCATGATGGCGGCGGATCAGGAGCTGCGCCGTGTCGATCGTCTATCAGGGCCAGCCCGAGCGGGGCCGCGTCTGGCGCGAGGTCTTCGCGGCCGAGATGCCGGACCTCGCCTTCCACACCCTGCCCGAGACGGGCGACCCGCTGTCGGTCACCTACGCGGCCACCTGGAAGCCGATCGACGCGATGGCGGAGCGCTTCCCCAACCTGCGGGTCCTGTTCTCGTCCGGCGCGGGCGTCGACCAGTTCGATCTGGCGGCCCTCCCCGACCACGTCTCGCTCGTCAGGATGGTCGAGCCCGGCATCATCGATTCGATGGCCGAGTACGTGACGCTCGCGACCCTCCTCCTCCACCGCGACTTCGTGGAGTACGCCGCGCAGCAGAGTGCGCGCCGCTACGCCGCGCTCCGCGTGACGCCGGCCGCGGGTCGCCGGGTCGGCGTGATGGGGCTCGGGACGCTCGGCCGGGCGGCGCTCGCGCGCCTCGCTCCGTTCGGCTTTCCGCTGCGCGGCTGGAACCGCTCGCCCCGCGCCCTCGCGGGCGTCCAGTGCTTCACGGGCGAGGCGGAGTTCGAGGCCTTCCTGTCCGGATGCGACATCCTCGTCTGCCTCCTGCCGCTGACGGCGCAGACGGCCGGCATCCTGTCGGGCCACACCTTCGGGCAGCTCCCGCACGGGGCCTCGCTCGTGAATGTCGGGCGCGGCGGCCACCTCGTCGAGCCCGACCTTCTGGCGGCGCTGGAGAGCGGGCGGCTCTCGGCCGCCGTGCTCGACGTCGCCGCGACGGAGCCGCTGCCGGAAGACCACCCGTTCTGGGGTCACCCGCGCATCGTGCTGACGCCCCACATCGCCAGCATGACGCAGCCGGAGAGCGCAGCGCGCGTGCTCCTCGACAACATCCGCCGCCACCGGGCCGGCGAGCCGATGATCGGCCACGTCGATCGCGGACGCGGCTACTGAGCATGCATCCGCCACAAGCACGATCTGCCGATAGTGCGTCCAGGACGGCATTAGCTGCCGCCGCCCGCCCAAGGCGAGGCACGACAGTCGTGGCGCGAGCGCCGATTGTGGGATCACTCGTCCGGAGCCGGAAAAGCGCACGCATGGTCATCGGCCGCACACCGGAGCAGGAGGAGGTCGGGGCCCGGCCGCCCTACTCCGCGCGCATCCGGGACGTCATCGCGCATATCGAGGCGAATTACAGCGCCGCGATCCCGCTGGAGCACCTGGCGGCGATCGCCAATGTGGGGGTCATCCGCCTCATCACCAGCTTCCGGCGGGAGGTCGGCATCCCGCCCCACCGCTACCAATGCGACGTCCGGGTGCGCGAGGCGCAGGCCATGCTGCGCCGGGGGGTGACGCCCGCCGTCGCGGCCCTGGAGGCGGGGTTCTTCGACCAGAGCCACCTCACGCGCCACTTCAAGCGCGTCTGCGGCTCGACGCCCGGCAAGTATCGCGGCGAGAATCGTCACGCATCCGACCCGCGCCCCGGCGCGGACACGATCGTCTGACAGCGCAGGACCCGACATGCAGCTGCGCGCCTTCAAGGCCCTGACCTTCGACGTCGTCGGCACGCTGATCGATTTCGAGGGCGGCATGGTGGCGTATCTGCGCGCTCTGCCGGGCGGCCGGGACCTCGCGGAGGACGCGATCCTCGATTGCTACCGCCGACACCGGGGCGACAACCCGACGAGCTGGTTCCCGGACGATCTCGTGCGCTGCTACGGCCGCATGGCGCCGGACCTCGGGCTGCCGCCAACACCGGAGGCCGCGGAGGGCTTCCGCCTGTCGATCAAGGACTGGCCGGCTTTCCCGGACTCGGTCGAGGCGCTGCGCCGGCTCCGCACGCGCTACAAGCTCGTCGCCATGACGAATGCCCAGCGCTGGGCGCTCGACCTGATGGCGCACACGCTGGGCGACCCGTTCGACGACGCGCTCTCCGTCGACGACGCGCGCTGCGAGAAGCCGGACCCGGTCTATTTCGGCTTCGTGCGCGGCCGGCTGAGCCGCGACGGCATCCTGCTCGAGGACATCCTGCACGTGGCGCAGAGCCAGTATCACGATATCGGGGTCGCGAAGCGCCTCGGCTACACGGTGTGCTGGATCGAGCGGCGCCGGGGGCGGAAAGGTCCGGGCGGAACGCTCGCGGCCGAGCGCACCGAGCCCGACCTGCACTTCACGACGCTCGACGACCTGGCCGACGCGGCCCTGTCCGAAGCCTGACACCGCACCCCGAGAGCAACGCCATGCCGGTCTTCAAGCCCAAATACGTCACCTTCGATTGCTACGGCACGCTGACGCGCTTCCGCATGGTCGAGATGGCGACCGAATTGATGGCCGACCGTCTCCCGGCCGAGACGCTTGCGGCCTTCGCGGTCGACTTCAAGTGCTTCCGGATGGACGAGGTCCTGGGCGACTGGAAGCCCTACGCGGACGTGATCGGAAATGCGCTCGAGCGCACCTGCAAGCTCTGGAAGGTGCCCTACCGGCCGGAGGACGGACGCGCGATCTACGAGGCCGTCCCGACCTGGGGGCCGCACGCCGACGTGCCGGCCAGTCTCGCCAAGCTCGCGAAGGAGATCCCGCTCGTCATCCTGTCGAACGCGGCCGACGAGCAGATCCACCGCAACGTCGCGACGCTCGGCGCGCCCTTCCACGCCGTCTTCACGGCCGAGCAGGCGCGCTCCTACAAGCCGCGCATGCGGGGCTTCGAGTACATGCTGGACGAGCTCGGCTGCGGGCCGGAGCACATCCTCCACGTCTCGGCGAGCCTGCGCTACGACCTGATCACGGCGCACGACATGCGCATCACGAACAAGGTCTACGTGAACCGCGGCTACGAACCCTCGACGCCCTTCTACGGCTATACCGAGATCCAGGAC
>CAXUHE010000218.1:0-6525 GCA_964250725.1 uncultured Enterovirga sp.
AGGTCACGCCCCCGCCGGACCCGCGAGACGAAATAGGCCGTCGGGTAGGCGAGCAGCAGCGAGATGATGGCCGTCGATCCGGCCACCAGGATCGTGCGCCACAGCATCGCCAGGTAGTCGGGCCGGGCGAAGAACAAGGCGTAGTTGCCGAAGCCGAACGTGCCGTTCGGGGTCAGCGACATCGATACGAGCCGGAACACGCCCCAGATCAGCAGCACCAGCACGCTGCCCGGCAGGACGAGAAGAATGAGCAGTCGGCGATCGTAGCGCATGGACGGGTCCTGGCCTTCCTCCGGGCGACGCCGGCATCCTCAGTGGTCGGCCTGGATCTTCTCGACCATCTCGGTGACCCTCTTCAGCGTGTCGGCCTGCGTCCACACATCGGGCTCGTAGAGCCGCTGCGTCAGGTCCGAGAGCGGCATGCCGAGTTCCGCGGTCTGCTTGTCGTTCAGCTTGGCCTGGGCGTTCATCGGGAGATAGCCCGAGTAATCGTACATCCGGACCTGGCCGGCCGGTTCGAGCGCGTAGTTCAGGAACTTCATCAAGGCGTCGCGGTTCTTCGCCCCCTTCGGCACGACGAGCATGTAGGGCAGCAGCACCGCACCCTCCTTGGGGATGGTGATGTCGACGGGCGCGCCCTCCTTCTTCAGCGAGCGCACGCGTGCCGAGTAGAACGGGATCGCCGTGACCTCCCCGCGCGACAGCAGCGTGTTTCCCTGCGCGAACGACGTCAGGATGGTGGTGGTGTTCTGGCTGAAGCGCTTGAAGGCCGGCACGCCCGGGTCGAGGTCGCGTGCGCCGCCTCCCGCGATATGGGCGAACATGGGGAGATCGTAGCTCGCCGCGACGTAGGGCTGCGCCTGGCCGAGCTTGCCCTTCCATTTCGGGTCGGCCAGCGAGAGCCATGACGGGAAGTCACCGGCCTTCGCGAGATCCGTGTTGAACGCGATCCCGTAGTACTGGAACTGCACCGGTATGCCGACGATCTTGCCGTCCGGCGCCTTCAGGACGAACTTGTCCGGAATGTTCTTGAGTTCCGGAAAGTCCGCGGCGTCGAAGCCCTCCGTGAACCCGTCCCGGTAGAGCGTCGCGGCCTGGAAGTAGCCGACCCACGAGACGTTGTATTGCGGGTTGCCGACGGAGGACCGCAGCGGCACCTCCGTGTTGGGCAGATCCGCGATCTGGACAGGGATCGAGGTCGCCTGGGTGAAGGGCTTCCCCATCGTCTCGCGCCAGGTCTCGCCGTTCCCGCCTCCGAACGCCGCCATGACGATGCCGGGCGACGTCTGCGCAAGGGCCGCCGTGAAGCAGGCCGCCGTGAGCGAGGCGGCTGTGCCGATCATGAGACCGGCCAGGACCGGAAGGAGGCGGCTTCGCACGTCTGGTTTCCTCTTCATGGTACGCTCCGGATGGCTTGATACGGGCCGGCCGCGACCGGGGCACCGGGTCCGCGCAGGCTCACGCGAGACGCTCCCCGTCGACGAGGTGGCGGCGCACCTGGTGTCCCATCTCGTGGACCTCGCGCCGGACATAGGGGCTCGCATGCAGGGCCCGGAAGAACGGGTGCGTGACGCCGACCACGCGGCGCAGCGTGGTCGGGACGCCGGCATCCATCAGCTTGACCGCGTAGAGCTCGCCTTCGTCCCTGAGGATGTCGTACTCGCAGGTCACCACATAGGCGGGCGGGAGCCCGGCGAGGTCGGCCCTGAGCGGCACGGCGCGCATGTCGGTCTCGGGCAGCACGTCGCCGCACCACAGCTTCCAGAACCATTGCGAGTAGGTCGTCGTCAGGAGGAGGCCGTCCCAGCGATGGTGGGAGGCCCGGGTGAAATCGCAATCCGTCACCGGATAGATGAGCAGCTGGAAGGCGAGGCGCGGTCCGCCACGCTCGCGGGCGAGCAGCGTGCAGGCCGTCGCGAGGGTCCCGCCGGAGCTGTCCCCGCTGACGCCGATCCGATCCGGATCGAGCCCGAGCTCGCCCGCATGCTCGCGGACCCAGAGCAGACTCTCGAACGCATCCTCGATGCAGGCCGGATAGGGGTGCTCGGGGGCGAGCCGGTAATCGACCGACACGAACGCGACGCCGCTCGCGCGAGTCAGCTCGCACACGTAGCGGTCGTGGGTGTCGATGTTGCCGATCACCCAGCCGCCGCCGTGGAAGTAGAGCATGACCGGAAGCGGGCCCGCGGCACCTGCCGGCCTGTACAACCTGAGCGCGATCGTGCGGCCCGCAAATTCGCCGCGCAGGTCCTCGACCGTCACGTCGTCCGGGCGCGGTGGCATGTCGCGCAGCGCCAGGCCGTCCATCAGGGCCCGGACCTCGGCCGGCTCCCGGGTCTCCATCGGGGGATCGAGGTTGCTGATCGCGCGGAACAGCGGCGCGACCTCGGGATGCAGGTGGATGGGTTCGAGGTCCCGTGTCCCCGTGTCCCGTGTCCCCGTGTCTCGTGCCTCTGCTGCTGCGTCAGCGTCCATGTACTGCTCCGGTCGATCGGCGGGCGATGTCGGGCCTCTAGTGTTCCGACTGCATCTTCTCCACGAGCGCGACGCTCGCCTTCATGGTGTTGGCCAGCGCCCAGACGTCGGCCTGATAGAGACGCTTCTCCAGGTCTTCGACCGGCATGCCGAGCTCCGCGAGCTGCTTGTCGTCGAGCTTGGCCCGCAGGTTGAAAGGGATGTAGCCGGAATAGTCGTACATCCGCACCTGGGCGGTCGGCTCCGACGAATACTGCAGGAACTTCACGATGTCGGCTTTGTTGTTCGCCCCCTTGGGCACGACCAGCATGTAGGGCAGCAGCATCGCCCCCTCGCGCGGGATCGTGATGTCGACGGGTGCGCCCTCCTTCTTCAGGGCACGCACCCGGGCGGAGAAGAAGGGCGTCGCGGCGATCTCGCCGCGCGACAGAAGCGTGTTGCCTTGCGCGAACGACCCCAGGATCGTCATCGTGTTGCGCGTGAACTCCCGGAATGCCGGGACGCCCGGCTCGAGGCGGGCCGCGCTGCCGCCCGCGATCGCCGCGTACATGACGAGATCGTAGCTGGCCGCCGAGAACGGCTGTCCCTGGGCGAGCTTGCCCTTCCATCTCGGCTCGCCGAGGGAAAGCCACGACGGGAAATCGGACGCCTTCGCCTCGCGCGTGTTGTAGGCGATCGCGTAATATTGGAACTGGACCGGGATGCCGATGAGCTTGCCGTTCGGCGCCCTGATCAGAAACCGGTCCGGCACGTTCTTGAGCTCGGGAAAATCGCCGTCGTCCAGGGTCTCGATGATCCCGTCGTTGTACAGCGTCGCGGCCTGCGACGAGGCCACCCAGGCCACGTTGTAGAGGGGCTTTCCGGCCGACGCGCGGAGCGCCGCCTCCGTGTTCGGCAGGTCGGCGATCTGGACCGGGATGGCGGTCGCCTGCGCGAATGGTTTGCCGACCATCTCGCGCCAGGTCTCCCCGTTGCCGCCGCCATACGCCGCCATGACGATGCCGGACGAGGTCTGCGCGGACGCGGACGTGAGGGAGGCGGCAGCCCCGATCATCAGAGCGGCCGCAGCCGGGATAAACCTGCGCATCGTTCTCTCCTTCGTCACGACTGGGCCTGGACGACGCAGTCCGTCGGGTTCCATCGGATCGCGAAGACCTCGCCGACCGACAGGTCCGTGCCGCTCGACGGGGCCGCCGGGACGTTGGCGATGATCTCGGTCGCGTTGACCCGCAACCGGCATCGCACATGGGCGCCGGCGTAGATCGCCTCCTCGAGCCGCCCGTGCAGCCCGGCATCGGCGCTCTCGCCCAACGAGATCCTGACGTTCTCGGGCCTGATCGCGAGGGCGACCCGATCGCCGGCCTGCAAGGCGTCCGAGCCGAACTCGCCCTCCACCGAACCCTCGACATCGTCGAGCGAGATCCTCGCGCGCCTGCCGCCGGCGGTGACGATCCGACCCTGAAGCAGGTTCGTGTCGCCTATGAAGCGTGCCACGAACGGCGTGGCCGGCCGGTCGTAGATCTCCTGCGGCGTTCCGATCTGCTCCACGCGGCCGCCGTTCATCACGGCGATCCGGTCCGACATCGTCAGGGCTTCCTCCTGATCATGCGTCACGAACACGAAGGTCGTGCCGACCTGCTTCTGGATGCGCTTCAGCTCGATCTGGAGCTGCCGGCGGATCTTCAGGTCGAGCGCCCCGAGGGGCTCGTCGAGCAGGAGCACGGTCGGGCGCGTGACGAGCGCGCGGGCCAGCGCCACCCGCTGGCGCTGGCCGCCGGAGATCTCGTGGACGCGCCGTGCGCCGAGCCCCGAGAGGCCGATCAGCGCGAGCGCCTCGTCGACCCGGCTGCGGATCTCGCTCCGCCCCACCTTCGCGACCTCCAGCCCGAACGCGATGTTCCCCTCCACCGTCATGTGCGGGAACAGCGCCAGGTTCTGGAACACGATCCCGATGGGCCGCCGGTAGGGCGGGATGCCTGCCACGGGCGCGCCCCCCACCATGATCGCGCCGCCGGTCGGCTGCTCGAAGCCCGCAACCATTCTCAGGATCGTGGTCTTCCCGCAGCCGGACGGGCCCAGGAGCGTGACGAACTCGCCCGCCGCCACGGCCATCGAGACGTCCTGGACCGCGACATGCGCTCCGAAGGACCGCGACACGCTCCGCAACTCGAGCGCGGGCCGGGCGGCGGGGATCGCGGCGCCGAACCGCGCACCGCGTCCGCCGTCCGGGCGTGCCGCTTCCGGCTTCATGGGCCGGGACGCCATCGCTAAGGTCTCCGACCGCCGACGCCCGGCAGCGGGCGTCGATCGGGAAGAGCCCGGCAGGGGGCATTCACGGCACGGTCACGGGATTTCAACCTCGATCGAGGCTCCAATTCTGGATATTGTATCCCGAGGCGCGGCGTGGAGGAAGCCGTTGATTTGAGCGGACCTGCCTGCGCGCCACGCGCTCTGCACAAGTTGCCGCCAGCCGCGCGACCCCAGTCCCGCCGCGGGTTCGCCGCGGCGCGCGAGCCGGCCATCGGTGACATCCACGCCCCGCTCACGTGACGTCGACGGCCGTGAGGTCGACATACCAGCTGTTCGCGACCGCGAACGGCTTCACGCGCTTCGCGAGACCGCGCGGGTTCACGTCATGCGCGATCCACACGAAGAGCGCGTCGTCGACCGCGCGCGCGTGCAGGTCGGCCAGCCGCCCGTCCTGCTCGACGGGGTCGAACGCGGTCTGCTGGTAGGGGAAGAACGCGTCCTCGACGCGCGTCCTCAGCTCGACGGTCGAGGCGTCGACCCTGCTCCAGGACGCGAGCGAGCCGATGCGGCTCTTCACCTGGGCGGCCGCGCGCTGGCCATGGTGCGGGGCCTTGTCGTCGAACAGCTTCACGACGTTCCAGATGACCGCGTCGGCGTCGAAGGCCGAGCCGTCGTGAAACTTGACGTCCGGCCTCAGCTTGATCGTCCAGCGCGTGCGGTCGCCCGGGTCGACGACCCAGGAGGTCGCGAGCCCGGGCGCCAGCGGGGCCGGCTTGTCGGAGGGCCGTAGGTCCCAGTTGATGAGCGCGTCGTAGACCGTGTAGCCGGTGAAGCGGAAGCCCTCGAACCCGTTATCCGGCCCGCCGGCGGTCAGCGGCACGTCGCTCGCGGCCATGGCGATGCGCAGCACCTTCTCGTTCTGTGCCGCGGCGGGCGCGACGCCCACGGCGGGGATCACGCCCGCGGCCGCGACGGTCGCGGCCGTCCCGGCCAGGAACGACCGGCGCTCGATGAACTCAGCCATGCCCGTCTCCTTCGGCGTCTAGGTTCGGTTCGGCACCGACCGACGATCAGCCGCCGCGCGCACGAGTTCGAGTTGCCCGATCGCCCCGACGGAGAGCCGCCAGCCGGGCGGGAGATAGGTCGTGGCCGACATCTCCTCCACGATCGCCGGGCCGTCGATCACGGTGTCCGGCGCGATCTCGTCCCGGTCCCAGATCGCGCACTCGATCGCGAGACCCTCCACCACGACCGGGCGACGGCCCGATGCACGCCCCGCGCCGCCCGCGCCCGGGCTCCAGCTCGGCGGCGTGACCGGGATGCGGCCGACGACGCGCAGGTTGACCATCTCGACGCCGCGCGCGCTGTCGCGCCGGCCGAACTGGCGCTCGAAGGCGGTCTCGAACCGCTCCACCACCTCCGCCAGCGTGGCGTCGGCCGGGGCCGCGACCGAGAGCTCGTGCGCCTGCCCCCGGTAGCGCAGGTCGAACTGGCGTTCCTCGACGAGCGGCGCGACCTCGGCCCCCTCGTCCGCGAACTCCGCCCGGACCTCGTCCATCAGGGCCGCGAAGGTGGGCTGCACGGCCGCGAAGCTCTCGGCGTCGAGCGGCGCGAGGACGGTCAGCGAGCGGTCCTTGGCGAGCGCCGAGCAGAGCGCCCCGAAGGCCGAGAAGGCGCCGGGCGAGGGCGGGACGATGACGCGCGGGATCCCGATCTCGTCCGCCACCAGGGCCGCGTGGAGCGGTCCCGCGCCGCCGTAGGAGAGGAGCGCGAAGTCGCGCGGATCGAACCCGCGCGCGA
>CAXUHE010000219.1:0-6441 GCA_964250725.1 uncultured Enterovirga sp.
AGAAGGCGCGGAACTGGCCGGACTTCTTCGCCTCCTTGAGGAGGTTCGTCGTCAGGTCGATCTCGGCCCGGGTCATGTTGCCCTTGTCGGCATATCTGTGCTTGCCGGTCGCCTCCACGACCATCGCGGCGTCCATGATGCCGATGGACGGGATGTTCAGGATCGCGGCCTTGCCCTTGAACTGGCTGTTCAGGAGCTCGGCCCAGCTCTCGATCGGCCGGCCGATCAGGTCGGGCCGGATGCCCAGCGTGTCGGCGTTGTAGACGGTCGGGATCAGCGTCGCCCACTCGGTCGGGGCGGACGAGAACTTCGTCGAGCGCTGGCCTTCCAGAAACATCACCTTCCTGGGCGCAGTGCCCTGGTCGCCGATCTTCTTGCCCGACGGCAACTCGCCCTTGGTGAAGACGGGCGTGATCTTGTCGAAGAGCTTGATCTTCTTGGCGTCCATCGCCTGGAGGTTGCCCGACGGCACGAGCTTCTTCAGCGAGAAATACTCGGTATCCACGAGGTCGTAGGAGCCGGGCTGGGTGATGACGCGCTTCGTCACGTCGTCGGTCGTCACCGCCACGTACTCGATCTTGATGCCGAGATCGGCCTCCACCTTCTTCGCGATCTCGGCCGACTGGTTCACCGCCGTGCCGAGATAGCGCAGCACCTTCGGCTCCTGCGCGTGGACGGCCGGCATCGGGAACCCGGCCGCGCCGGCGCCCGCGAGCGCACCCGCACCCTTGATGACGTTGCGCCGGGATACCCCCTTCAGTTCGTTGCTCATGTGTTCTCTCCCCGTTGGATCAATTGGACGGCCGCAATGTCCGGATGTCCGCCTCCGACCAGGTGACGCGCACCGCGTCGCCCGGGCGCATCGGGTTCGCGTCGTAGGCGGCGTCGCTCATGAGCGCCGTCATCCTGTCGGGCCCGGCGCCCAGCGCGACATGCACCTGACTGCCCTGATATTCCGCCGCCTGGACGACCGCCGCAAGCCCGTCCTGATGTTCCCCGCGCGACAGGCGGATCCGGTCGGTGCGCACCGCGATCGGGCCGGCGGGCGTCGTGAAGACGTTGTGGCCGCCGATGAAGCGCGCCACGAACTCGGTGCGCGGCGTGTCGAAGATCTCGCGCGGCGAGCCGGCCTGCTCGATCGCCCCGCCGTTCATCACCACCATGACGTCGGCGAGCGCCATCGCCTCGTCCTGCCCATGCGTCACGTGCACGAAGGTGATGCCGAGCTCGCGCTGTATCCGCTTCAGCTCCGCCCGGACGCGGATGCGCAGGAACGGGTCGAGCGCGGAGAGCGGCTCGTCGAGGAGCAGCATGCGCGGCTCCGTGATGATCGCGCGGGCCAGCGCGACGCGCTGCTGCTGGCCGCCGGAGAGCTGCGACGGGAGGCGGCCCGCGTAGCGCTCCATGTCCACGAGGCGGAGCGTCTCGGTCGCCTTGGCGCGCCGCGCGGTTTTGCCCATGCCCCGCATCCGCAGCGGGAACGCCACGTTGTCGATCGCCGTGAGGTGCGGGAACAGCGCGTAGCTCTGGAACATCATCGCGGTGCCGCGCTGCACCGGCGGCAGGTCGGTGACGTTGCGGCCGCCGAGCACGATGTCGCCCGAGCTCGCGGCCTCGTGGCCCGCCACCATGCGGAGCGTCGAGGTCTTGCCGCAGCCCGAAGGCCCGAGCAGGCAGGCATAGCTCCCGCCCGGGATCTTGAGGTCGATCGCCTGCACGGCGACGTTCGCCCCGTAGGATTTGGTGAGCTGGACGAGTTCGAGCGAGGCGGGGATCATGGTAAGACGCCGATCTGGTGCTCCTGCCGCAAGCGACGTGCCAGCCGGCACGACGCTCAGGTCACGGCCAATGTCGAGAGATGTCCCGTCAGCGCGGCCCGGAGCGCCGGCCCGCCATGCAGGCCGAGCTTGCCGCGCCGCCAGAGGATGTCGTCGGCGGTGCGTGCCCACTCCGTCTCAACGAGATAGGCCACTTCGCGCTCGGTGAGACCTTGGCCCAGGTCGCGGCCGAGGTCGGCGAGCGACGTCGCGTCGCCCAGGATGCGGGTGGTCCGCGTGCCGTAGGCCCGCATGAGACGGCGCGCGAGATCGGACGGCAGCCAGGGATGGCGGACCTTCAGGTTCGCCAAGCACGAGCTGAACCCGTCCGGCATGTCGCCGCCCGGCAGCGGGACGGACCCGGTCCAGCCGGGCTTGAGGCCCGTGAAGCCGGGCTTCAGGCCAGGCAGGTAGGGCGACAGCTTCTCCAGCGCGTGCTCGGCGAGACGGCGATAGGTGGTGATCTTGCCGCCGTAGATCGACAGGAGCGGCGGGCGTCCCTCGCCCGCCTGGACGTCGAACGTATAGTCGCGGGTGACCGTGGAGGCGTTCGCGCCCGAATCGTCGTCGTGGAGCGGACGGACCCCCGCGTAGGACCACACGACGTCGTCCGGCGTCACCGGTTTCGCCAGGAACCCGCTCGCGACCTCGCAGAGGTAGCGCGTCTCCTCCTCCGATATGTGGATGCCGGTCGGATCGCCCTCGAAGGGCGTGTCGGTGGTGCCGATGAGGGTGAAGTCGCCCTCGTAGGGGATCACGAAGACGATGCGCCCGTCGGCGTTCTGGAGGATGTAGGCCTGCTCGCCCACGTAGAGGCGCGACACCACGATGTGGCTGCCCTTGACGAGCCGGACGCGCCCCGGGGCGTTGCGGCCGAAGCCGCCGCGCAGCACGTCCTCGACCCAGGGCCCGGCGGCATTGACCACGATGCGGGCCGCGACCGTGCGCTCTGCGCCGTCATGGTCGTCGAGGGTCGCGACCCAGTGATCGCCGCGGGGCTGCGCGTCGACGAAGCGGCATTGCGTGCGGATCTCCGCGCCGCGCTCTGCCGCGTCGAGCGCGTTCAGCACCACGAGCCGGCTGTCCTGCACCCAGCAATCCGCGTAGGCGAAGCCGCGCGTGTAGGAGGGTTTCAGCGGCCGTCCCATGGGGTCGCGCGTGAGGTCGAGCCCGCGGGAGGCCGGCAGGCGTTTGCGGCGCGCCAGATGGTCGTAGAGGAACAGCCCGGCCCGGATCATCCAGGCTGGTCGGAGCGAGGAATCGTGCGGCAGCACGAAGGTCATCGGCCAGATGATGTGCGGCGCGATGGAGAGGAGCACCTCGCGCTCACCCAGGCCCTCGCGCACGAGCCGGAACTCGTACTGCTCGAGGTAGCGCAGCCCCCCGTGGATGAGCTTGCTCGAGGCGGACGAGGTCGCGCCCGCGAGGTCGCCCTTCTCGACGAGCATGACGCGAAGGCCACGCCCGGCCGCGTCGCGCGCGATGCCGGTTCCATTGATGCCGCCCCCGATGACGAGGAGGTCGAGAGGAGCGTCGCCGGTCATGTCCAACGCTTAGCGGTGGAAGCGTCGCCCGGCTACTCCGCGGCCTGCGGCAGTGCGCGCGGTCGCCATTCGGACCAGGTCTCGTCCGCCTCGGACGGGTCCGGCTGCGGAGCCTCGCCCGGCTCGTCGCGCTCGCCGACGAAGCGCCCGAGCCCGCGCCCGATGAGGCGCCCGGCATCGTCCAGGATCGTGAAGATCGCCGGCACGAAGACGAGCGAGAGCACCGTCGAGACGAGGAGGCCGCCGATCACCGCGATCGCCATGGGCGAGCGGAACTCGCCCCCGTCGCCGAACGCGAAGGCGGACGGGATCATGCCGGCCACCATGGCGATCGTGGTCATGACGATCGGGCGCGCGCGCTTGCGGCCGGCCTCGACCAGCGCCTCCAGCCGCGGCGTGCCGCGCCCGATCTCCTCCACGGCGAAGTCGACGAGCATGATCGCGTTCTTCGTCACGATGCCCATCAGCATGAGGATGCCGATGACGACCGGCATCGAGATCGCGCGGCCCGTGATCAGCAGCGCGAAGATCGCGCCCCCGATCGAGAGCGGCAGCGAGAACAGGATGGTGATCGGCTGCGTGAAGCTCGCGAAGAGCAGGATCAGGACGCCGTAGACCATCATCAGGCCCGCCCCCATGGCGGTCGCGAAGGACTCGAACACCTCGCTCATCACCTCGACGTCGCCGGACTGCTTGATCGTGACGCCGGCCGGCAGGTTCTTCGCCGTCGGCAGCGCGTAGATGGCGGCTAGCCCCTCGCCCAGCGGGTGGGTGCCCACGAGGTCGGCCTCGACGGTCACGCGGCGCGTGCGGTCGTAGCGGTTGATCGCGGTCGGGCCGCGCCCGATCGAGAAATCCGCCACGGAGGAGAGCGGCACGCCCGCGCCGGACGCGGTCGCGACCCGGAGCTGGCGCAGGAGCTCGACCTCGCCGCGGGCCGAGCGCTGCATCTCGACCCGGATCGGGATCAGCCGGTCGCCCGCGTTGAACTTCGCGAGGTTCGCGTCGACGTCGCCGAGCGTCGCGACCCGGATCGTCTCGGAGAGCGCCTCGGTCGAGACCCCGAGATCGGCCGCGAGGCCGGTGCGCGGCGTGATCTGCAGCTCGGGCCGGTCGAGGTCGGCCGTCGAGACCGGGTTCGCGAGGATCGGCACGCCGCGCATCTCGCTCGCGAGCTGGTTCGCGGTGTCGTTGATCGCCGTGATGTCCTGGCCCGCGATGATGAGCTGGAGGTCGCGCTGGCCGCTGTCCTTGAGGAACCAGAACCGGATGTCGGGCACGTTCGAGATCAGGCCCGTGATCCGGTCGAGCACGTCCTTCTGGGAGAGCGTGCGCTGGCTCTTGTGGGAGAGGTTGACGACGAGCGTCGCCTTGCGGATCTCGGCCGCGCCGCCGAGGATCTGCCCGCCGTAGATGAGGACGGAGCGCACCTCGGGCACGGCCTTCAGCCGCTCCGCGATGTCGCTCGTCACCCGGTCGGTCTCCGCGAGCCGGGAGCCCGGCGGCAGCTCGACCGCGAGCAGCGTGCGCCCGGTATCCTCGGCCGGGATGAAGCCGGACGGGAGGAGCTGCGTCGAGAGGATCGATCCGACGAAGACCGCCATGCCGGCCGCGAAGGTGATCCAGCGGTGCCGCACGGACCAGCGCACGAGGGCGGTGTAGCCCCGCATGATCCGGCCTTCCGTCTCGGCCGGCGCGTCGTGCGCACGCAGGAAATAAGCTGCCATCAGGGGCGTGACGAGACGCGCGACCAGGAGCGAGAACAGGACCGCGATGGCGACCGTCAGCCCGAACTGCCGGAAATACTGGCCCGCGATGCCGCCCATGAACGACACGGGCGCGAACACCGCCACGATCGTCAGCGAGATCGCGATCACCGCGAGCCCGATCTCGTCCGCGGCCTCGAGCGCCGCCCGGTAGGCCGATTTCCCCATGCGCATGTGGCGCACGATGTTCTCGATCTCCACGATCGCGTCGTCCACCAGGATGCCCGTGACCAGCGTGATGGCGAGGAGGCTGACCGCGTTCAGGGAGAAGCCGAGCTGGCTCATGACGAAGAAGGTCGGGATGGCCGAGAGCGGCAGCGCGACCGCGGAGACCAGCGTCGCGCGCATGTCGCGCAGGAAGATGAACACCACGATGATCGACAGGATCGCGCCCTCGACCAGCGTCTCCATCGCCGAGTGGTAGTTGCCGAGCGTGTAGTCGACCTGCGTGTCCACCTTCGCGAGCTGGTACTCGGGGTGCTCGGCCTGGATGCGCTGAATGCGCTTCTCGACGAGCGCCGCCACCGTCGCGTCGCTCGCCCCCTTGGCGCGCGTGATCCCGAAGGCCACGACGGGCTTGCCGTCGAGCCGCGCGAAGGTGCGGGCCTCGGCCGCCCCGTCGGTCACGCTGCCGAGCTCGTCGAGCCGCGCCTTGCGGGCCGAGGAGAGCGAGATCGGCAGCGCCGCGAGGTCGTCGACGCTCGTCATGCCGGCGAGCGTGCGGATCGCCTGCTCCTGGCCGGCGATCTCGCCGCGCCCGCCCGAGAGGTCGACGTTCGTCGCGCGGAGCTGGCGGTTGACGCTCGCCGCCGTGACGTCGAGCGAGAGGAGCTTGCGCGGGTCCAGCGCGACGCGGATCTCGCGGTCGACGCCGCCGGAGCGCGTGACGCCGCCCACACCCTTGAGGCTCTGGAGCTCGCGCGCCACGACGTCGTCCACGAACCAGGACACGTCCTCGACCGACCTGTCGGGCGCCGAGGCCGCGTAGGTCATGATCGGCAGGCCCTCGATGTCGATGCGCTGCACGATCGGCTCGTCGATCGTGCGCGGCAGGTCCTGGCGGAGCTTCGCGATCTGGTCCTTGACGTCGTTCAAGGCCCGGTCGGTGTTCACCCCGATGTTGAACTGGATCGTCGTGGCGGAGGAGCCGTCCGCCAGCGACGACACGATGTGCCAGATGCCGTTCACGCCCGCGACCGCGTTCTCGACCTTCTTCGTGACCTGCGTCTCGAGCTCCGAGGGGGCCGCGCCCGATTGCGTGATGAGGACCTGGACGATCGGGATGTCGATGTTGGGGAAGCGGGTGATCGGCAG
>CAXUHE010000220.1:0-6342 GCA_964250725.1 uncultured Enterovirga sp.
CCGGGCGCCACCGGCCGGTCGTTCTCCGACTTCCCGACGATCATCGACTCGATCAGCTCCCGACTGCTGCAGCTGCCGGCCGAGACCGCTGTGCACACCGGTCATGGCGACGACACCTCCATCGGTGCGGAGAGCCCGCACCGCGACGACTGGATCCTCCGCGACGTCTCCGGCCTCGACCTGAACCCCGCGAACGTGAAAGGGCGCGCCGATCTGCGCGTCAGCTTCCCGCTCGACCCGCACCGCGTGCCGCCGCCCTCCGAGATGCCCGTCGTCATTGGGGGCAATCTGTCTGAGCTTGCGCTCGACAAGGTGTTCGGCCGGGAGAAGCTGGAGAACGCGAACCTCGCGGTCGCCTATGATCTGACAGGTCTCTCGCTGCGTGGCGACGGACGTCTCGGGGGATCGCCAGCGACGATCGAGCTGCGCCAGCCGCGCGGCAGCGCGGGTGAGGTCGCGGTCGCGCTCGTCCTCGACGAGGCGGCCCGTTCCCGGCGCTCGCTTCCCGTGGCCCCGCAGCTCGCGGGTCCGGTACCGGTCAAGATCTTGCTTCCGCTGGGCGGCGGCAAGACGCCGGTGCGGGTCGATGCCGACCTCTCGCGCGCGGCGATCGACGGCTTGCTCCCGGGCCTGACGAAACCGGCGGGTCGCCAGGCCAGGTTGACCTTCTCGACCGGCGAGGGCGAGACCACGGAGCTGCGTGACGTCGTGTTCGATGCCGGGCCGACCCAGATCCGCGGCAGCGCCGTCTTCGGCCAGGACGGCACCCTGGAGAAGGCCGATCTGCCGGTCCTCAAGATCGTCCAGGGCGAAGACCTGCGCGCGCAGATCGACCGTCAGGGGGGTGTCTACAGGGTGGCGTTGCGCGGCAATGTCGGGGATGCGCGCCCGATCATGAAATGGATGAGCGGGCCGTCGACGGCCGGATCGTCCACCAAGGGGCGCGACGCCTTCGATTTCGATCTCGACCTCGGGGTCAACATCCTCACCGGCAACAACGACGAGACCTTGACGGGCGTTACCGCAAAGGTCTCGTCCCGCAATCGCGAGATCCGCGCGCTTCAATTCCGGGGTCAGTTCCGCCAGGCCCCGTTCGAGGCTCAGATCCGGCGGGAAGCCGGGCCGCCCGTCATCGTGGTCTCGTCGGCCGATGCGGGCGCGATGCTGCGGTTCCTCGACATCTACAAGCGGATGGCTGGCGGCACGCTGGCCGTGCAGGCGACACTCGGCGACAATTCCCAGGCAGGCGCGGTGACGATCGACCGGTTCACCATCAAGAACGAGCCGGCGCTCCGACGGATCGCGGCCCAGCATGTGCCGACGGGCGAGGACGACCGCGCGGGTGCGCGGATAACCGAGCTCGAATCCGATCAGGTCCAGTTTTCCAAGCTGACGGGCGGTTTTCGCCGCACATCGTCGCGGGTCGAGTACAAGGACGTCGTGGTCTACGGCGCCCAGGTCGGGTTCAACCTGTCGGGTTTCGTCGACTATGCCCGCGATCGCACCGATATCCAGGGCACCTTCGTGCCGGCCTACTCGCTGAACAACGCCTTCAGCCAGGTGCCGATCGTCGGGATGATCCTCGGCGGCAACAAGAACGAGGGACTCTTCGCGATCGATTTCCGCGTCTCGGGCCCCGCGAGCTCGCCGAGCCTGACCGTGAATCCCTTGACCGTCGTCGCGCCGGGCATCCTGCGAAAGCTCTTCGGATGGGCGATGCCGGGCGTGGACGAGCCTGCCACCACGTCGTCGCCCCGCCGTCGCGAGGACTGAGGCGTTTTTTCTCTCACCCGGTGCGAGGAGTCGCCGCGAGATAGCGAACCGTTTTCGTGCTACCGGCCAGTCGCGCCCGACCGGTCTCCGCAAATCCCATCCGACTGTGAAATGCGTCTGATGCGGCATTCGGCGGATCGAGATTGACCTCGCAGACCACGTCTCCGCCGCCATGGGCCGCGACACGATCGAACAGGTGCTCGTAGAGGTCACGGCCGTGTTCCCGACCGCGTGACGCCGCCGCCGTCACGATCCGGTCGATGTAGACGAAGCGTGGTCGGCGCGCCCGGAACCAGAGGAAGTTGGGGCTGTCGTAGTCCGCGGATTCGTCGAACGCGATCAGGAACGCGCCCAGACCAGGACCCTCACAGATCGCGTTCGCTGCATAGCTGTTCCCGATCATGCGCCGCAGGCGCGTGTCGTCGAGCCACGACGTCTCGAGCGCATGCAGGTTGTTCAGTGCCAGCACTGCGTCGAGATGCTCCTCTCCGATGGGCGTGATCACGACACGGCGCGCAGCAGCACGTGCTTCTTGCGCCCGAAGGAGAGCTTTACGGTCCCATCGCCCGACAGATCGTTCGCGCCCACGATGCGGTTGCGGTCCATGACGCGCTCGTCGTTGACCGAGATCGCCCCGCCCGCGATGGCGCGCATCACCTCGCCGTTCGATCCGGCAAGGCCTGCGAGCACGAAAGCCGGCGCGATGCCGATCCCGGCCTCGATCTCGGCGCGAGGCCGCTCGACCGAGGGAAGCCCAGCCGCCGCCACGCCCTGCTCGAAGGTCTTCGCGGCGGTCTCGGTGGCGAGAGCTGCCGCCTCTCGGCCGTGCACGATCGCGGTCGCCTCGGTCGCCAGCACCTTCTTGGCGTCGTTGATCTCGGCCCCGCCGAGAGCCGCAAGCCGCGCGATCTCCCCGAGCGGCAGGCGCGTGAAGATCTTCAGGAAGCGCTCGACGTCCGCGTCCTCGGTATTCCGCCAATACTGCCAGAACTCGTAGGGCGAGAAGACGTCCGCGTTCAGCCAGACAGCGCCGGTCGCCGTCTTGCCCATCTTGGCGCCCGAGGCCGTTGTGAGCAGCGGCGTCGTGAGCGCATGAAGCTGGCCCGCGCCCATGCGGTGCCCGAGATCGATGCCGCCGACGATGTTGCCCCACTGGTCGGAGCCGCCCATCTGAAGCACGCAGCCGTGCCTCCTGTTCAGTTCCACGAAGTCGTACGCCTGGAGGATCATGTAGTTGAACTCGAGGAAGGACAGCGACTGCTCGCGGTCCAGCCTGAGTTTAACGCTGTCGAAGGACAGCATGCGATTGACCGAGAAGTGCCGGCCGACGTCGCGGAGAAAACCGACATAGTTCAGGTTCATCAGCCAGTCGGCGTTGTTGAGCATGATCGCGTCGCCCGGCCGATCGCCGAAGCGCAGGATGCGGCCGAAGATGCGCTTGATCCCCTCGATGTTGGCCGCGATCGCCTCCGGCGTCAGCAGACCGCGCTGGTCGTCGCGGAAGGAGGGGTCACCGATCATCGAGGTGCCGCCGCCCATCAGCGCGATCGGCCGGTTGCCGGTCTCCTGCAGCCAGTGCAGCATCGTGGCCGATATGAGGTTGCCGATATGGAGACTCGTCGCCGTCGCGTCGTAGCCGACATAAGCCGTGATGGGACCCCGCGCGCAGGCCGCATCCAGCCCCGCGGGATCGGAGATCTGGTGGATGAAGCCGCGCTCGTCCAGGACGCGCAGGAAATCGGATCGGAAGGCGCTCATGAACCGGCCTTGAGGGAAAAGATCGGTCGCCTTAAACCATCCGCCGCGTGATGTCGCGCCGTCGAGGATGTCGACAGGCACGGGTCAAGCGAGGGATCCGCTACCATGTACGCCGGGTCGCGGTCCGACATTTGCCTCGACGCCAGGCGGACCCTATCCGGGCCGGACGCGAGGACGGCGGACCAGACGATGAACCGACATCGCTCGACTCTCGACGCTTCACCCGACGCGAGAGACAGCGAGGGCTGGCTCGACCGCTATTTCGGCCTGACGCGACACGGCACGAACCTGCGCACCGAAGTCATCGCCTGCGCGACCACCTTCCTGACGATGGCCTACATCATCTTCGTCAACCCGCAGATCCTGTCTCAGGCCGGCATGGACAGGGGCGCGGTGTTCGTGTCGACCTGCCTCGCGGCCTCGGCGACGTGACGAAGCCGGCCGTCCTGCTCGCGGGCCTCGGCTTCGTGATCATCGCGGCGCTGAACGCGCGCGCGATCATCGGCGCGACCCTGATCGGTATCCTGGCGGCCGCGCTCCTCGGGATCCCATTCGGGCTGACGACCTACGCGGGCCTCGTATCAGCTCCGCCCTCCATCGCGCCGACCTTCCTGCAGCTCGACTTCTCGCGCGTCACCGAGCTCTCCTTCCTGGCCGTGGTGCTCTCGATCCTGTTCGTCGACGTGTTCGACAATGTCGGCACGCTGATCGGCGTGACCCATCGGACCGGCCTGTTGGTCGAGGGCCGGCTGCCTCGCATGCGCGAGGCGCTCATCTCCGACAGCTTCGCGGCGATGTTCGGTTCGCTCATCGGCACATCGACGACCACGGACTATATCGAGAGCGCGGCGGGTGCCGCGGCGGGCGGGCGGACAGGGCTCACGGCGACCGTAGTGGCGGTGCTGTTCCTGGTCGCGCTGTTTGTCACGCCGCTGGCCGAGATGATACCGGCCTACGCGTCGGCCGCGGCCCTGCTCTACGTCGCCTGCCTGATGGCGCGCAGCCTCGCGGAGCTCGACTGGTCGGACACGACGGAGTTCGTGCCGGCCGTCGTCACCGCGATCACGATGCCGCTCACCTATTCGATCGCGACCGGGATCGGGCTCGGCTTCATCACCTACGTGCTCATCAAGCTGCTGGCGGGCCGTCCGCGCGAGGTTTCCCCGGCCGTCGCGGTGCTCGCGGTCCTCTTCGCCGTCAACGTGGTCACGGGCTGACCGGCTGCCATGCGCGTTCTCGGCCTGATGAGCGGCACATCGATGGACGGCGTGGACGCCGCAATCATCGAGACGGACGGCGTCGGCGTCACCGTGCGCCTCGGGGCGAACGGGCGCGCCGAGGCGCTCGGTCCGAGTCGCTGTGCCCCCTACACGGAGGAGGATCGCGCGCTCCTCCGGAGGGCCAAGGAGGAGGCCCGCGCGGTGATCGTCAGCGCCGACCAGCGCATGCAGCGGCTCGGCTGCCTGGCGCAGGCCGACGCGATGATCACGCGCCGGCATGCCGAAGCCGTCGAGGCGCTGCTCGCACAGGAAGGACTGACGTCCGCCGATATCGACCTCGTGGGGTTCCATGGCCACACCGTGCTGCACCGCCCCGAGATCCGGCTGACGGTGCAGATCGGGGACGGCGCTGCTTTGGCGACGCGGCTCGGGATCTCGGTCGTGTCCGATCTCCGCGCGGCCGATGTCGCGGCGGGCGGGGAGGGGGCACCGCTCGTGCCCGTGTTCCACCGCGCGCTGGCGCAGGCCTGCGGCATCGATCCGCCGCTCGCGATCCTCAATCTCGGAGGGGTCGCGAACGTGACCTTCATCGGTTCGGGCGACGATCTCGTCGGCTTCGACACGGGTCCTGCCAACGCGCTCGTCGACGATCTCATGGCCGAGAGGTGCGGCGCAGCGTTCGACGAGCGGGGCGCGATGGCCGCCTCGGGCCACGCCGACGAGGCGTTGCTCGCCTGGATGACGCGCCACCCCTATTTCGACCGCCGGCCCCCGAAATCGCTCGACAGGGATACGTTCTCGCACCGCATGGTCGGCGCGGCCGCGACCCCGGATGCGGCCGCGACCCTGACGGCGTTCACGGCGGCGGCTGTCGCCCGCAGCCTCGATTGGGCACCGCTTCCGCCACGCCGTTGGATCGTCGCGGGCGGCGGGAGTGCCAATCCGGAGATGGTCCGGCGGATCTCGGAGCGGGTCGGCCTACCGGTCGAGCCCGCCGAGGAACTCGGCTGGTCGGCCGATTTCATGGAGGCTCAGGCTTTCGCATATCTCGCGGCGCGAAGCGTCGCCGAACTGCCGCTAACCTACCCGGGCACGACCGGTGTGAGTGAACCACTCACGGGCGGCGTGCTGGCGAGGCCGTGACGACATCCGATCCGCTTCTCCTCGCGCGATCGGTCATCCAGGTTCACGCGGCTGTGGCCGGTTGCCTATCCTGCCCGGCGCGACGCAAATCAGGCTCCCGAAGGGCACGGTCACCCATCGTGTCTTCGGCTGGCTCTGGTCGGTGCTGATCGCCGGCGTCGCGCTCAGTTCGCTCTAGGATCTCGCGCGAGCAATTCAGCCTCGGCCCATTCAGTCGGATCCACGGGCTCTCGACCCTCGCGCTCGCCATGCTGCCGATCGGGCTCCTGTCGGCCCCGTCGATGTCGGATCAGCCGTCACGGGCGAACGGATGACCGGGTGAGATCAGGCGGCCGCGTCTTCCCGCTTGCCCAGACGCTTGTCGAGATAGGTGTCCACCGTCGTCATGAGGTCGTCGACCTTGCCGTCGAAGAAGTGGTTGGCTCCATCCACGAGCTGATGTTCGAGC
>CAXUHE010000221.1:0-6327 GCA_964250725.1 uncultured Enterovirga sp.
TCGGCCATCTCCTCGACGCGAAGGACGAGGAGACGGGCGAGCCGCTGGACGACGAGGCGCTCCGCAACGAGGCGGCGGTGATCTTCATGGCGGGCCACGAGACGACCGCGAACACGCTCGCCTGGGCCTGGTACCTCGTCTCCCAGACGCCGGACGTGGAGGCGCGCCTGCACGCCGAGTGCGACGAGGTGCTGGGCGGTCGTCCGCCCTCGCTCGCCGACATGCCGCGCCTCGCCTACACGCGAGCGGTGATCGAGGAGACGCTGCGCCTCTACCCGCCCGTACCGATCCTGGCGCGCGAGACGCTGGAGGACGAGACGATCCGCGAGCGCAAGGTGCCCAAGGGCTCGCTCGTCATGGTGGTGCCCTGGCTCATCCACCGCCACCGGTATCTCTGGGACGAGCCGGACAACTTCACACCCGAGCGGTTCCTGCCCGGCGGTTCGGCGACGCCGTCCAAGTTCTCCTACGTGCCGTTCTCGATCGGCCCGCGGATCTGCGCCGGCCTCTCCTTCGGGATCACGGAATCCGTTCTGTCGCTCGCGACGCTGGCGCAATCCTTCGCGCTGCGTCTCAGGCCGGGGCACGACGTGCAGCCGATCGCCCGCCTGACGCTCAGGCCGGGCGACGAACTCCCCATGACGCTGCATCGGCGCGCGCCGACCGCCCGCGTCGCACCCGCATCCGCGACCGTCGCGGGGTGTCCGCACCTGTCGGGCGGCGTCTCCGCCTAAAGACCATCGCGGCCTGCCATCGGGGCTCTGGACAGCGGATGTCCGCCATCCGATGATCGCTCCGAACGGATCGCGAGCATCCGACACGATATCGGGAGAACGTCCATGATTGTCAGCCGCAGGCTGTTCACGGCTGGTCTGGCGGCGGGCGTCGCCGCGCCGGCGCTCATCGGCCGCGCGGGCGCGCAGGGCGCGACCGTGAAGATCGGCATGGTGGTGCCCGTGACGGGCGCGGCGGCCGAATCCGGCAGCTTCGCGCAGACGGGCGCCCGGATCGCGCTGGAGCAGGTCAACAAGGCGGGCGGCGTGCTGGGCAAGCCGCTCGAGCTTGTGACCGAGGACGATCAGACGACCAATCCCGGCGCGGTGCTCGCCTTCTCCAAGCTCGCGAGCCAGCCCGACATCGTGGCGTTCCTGGGGTCGATCCGCTCGACACAGATGCACGCCATGGCGCCCGAGATGATGAAGATCGGCAAGCCGGTCGGCTTCGGCGGGACCGATCCCGGCCTCACGAAGCTCGGCAACCCGTGGCTCTTCCGCTTCCGGCCGAACGATTCCTACTCGGGCAAGGTCATCGCGCAGTACGGCGCGCAGACGCTGGGCAAGAAGAAATGGGCGATCGTCCACTCGACCGACGCGTTCGGGACGGCTGGCGCGAAGGCGCTGACCGAGTCGCTTCCCGATAACGGCTCGACGCTCGCGCTCGACCAGGGCTACGCGAACCAGAGCCAGGACTTCACGCCCGTGGTGCTGGCGGTCCGCCAGTCCGGTGCCGACATCCTCGGGACCTACTTCACCTTCGAGACCGATCTCGGCATCTTCGCGCGCCAGCTCCGCCAGCTCGGCGTGACGATCCCCTGGGTCGGCTCGCCCTCGATCGTGAACCTGTCGGCCCTGAAACTCGCCGGTCCCGCGCTCTTCAACACGTTCGGGGTCGCCGACTACGCGGAGGATTCGAGCGACGCCTCCAAGACCTTCGCCAGGGCTTACCGCGAGGTCCGCAAGGTCGCGCCCGACAATCAGTCCTCCTGGACCTACGACGCCGTGACGGTGCTCGCGATGGCGATGAACAAGGCGGGCACGACCGAGCCGAACAAGGTGCGCGACGCGATGCTCACGATCCGCGGCCACAAGGGCGCGGAGGGCGAGTACAATTTCGACCGCAACGGCGACGGCCTGCACGGCTACAACATCGTCAAGAACGAGAAGGGCGACATCAAGTTCGACAAGCGGATCGACTTCACGCCGCAGCTCGGGTGAGCGGGTGCGTGCTTCGAGACGCGACCCTTCGGGCCGCTCCTCAGCATGACGCGGTATGGAGCATCCAACCCCCTCGTCATCCTGAGGAGGCCGGCAGAGCCGGCCGTCTCGAAGGACGCACCGTCATCGGTGGGCATATGAGCGGTTCCTCCTGATGGATCTCGCGCTCCAGCTCCTCTTCACCGGGATCGGCATCGGGTCGGTCTACGCGCTGGTCGCGCTCGGCTTCGTGCTGATCTTCCGGGCGACGAACGTCGTGAACTTCGCGCAGGGCGAGTTCTCGATGGTGGCGGCCTTCCTGATGATCGTGTTCTCGGTCAAGCTGGAGCTGCCCTACTGGCTCGCCTTCCTGATCTCGCTCGGCGGGATGGCGCTGCTCGGCGCGCTGTTCAATCTCGCGGTCTACTATCCGCTGCGCCACCGGACCTACCTGCCGGTCATCATCTCGACGATCGGGGCCTCGATCTTCATCGCGAACACGGTGCTCGCGATTCACGGTCCGGAGCCCGAGGTGATGTCGGGCTGGTTCGAGACGCCGGGCTTCCTCGTCGGGCCGGTCTATCTCGACAGCCAGTACCTGCTCATCATCGCGGTCACGGCCGCGCTCGTCGCGCTGCAATACTGGTTCTTCGAGCACACGCTCCTCGGCAAGAAGCTCCAGGCGACCTCGCAGGACAAGGAGATGGCGGCGCTGCTCGGCATCCCGGTCGCCGCGATGATCATGATCACCTTCGTGTACTCGGCGGTGATCGGCGGCATCGCGGGGATCCTCGTCGCGCCCGTCCTGTTCGTGTCGATCAGCATGGGCTCGACGATCGCGCTCAAGGCCTTTGCCGCGACCATCATCGGCGGGTTCGGGGATGTCACGGGTGCGATCATCGGCGGGCTCGCGCTCGGCGTCATCGAGACCTTCGGGGCCGCCTACATCTCGGTGCCCTACAAGGACGGGTTCGCGTTCCTGGTGCTCGTCCTGTTCCTCGTCTTCCGTCCGCAGGGGATCTTCGGCGAGCGCGTGGCGGAGAAGGCATGAGCACGACGGTCACGGCCGCCGCGCCGGTCAGGCCGCAGCTTCGCTGGGGTGTCGCGAGCTATGCGATCCTCATCGTCGCGGCGATCGCCGTCGCGGTCATGGCCCCGAAGACGGGCTACATCCTCAACATCTCGCTCCAGGCGACCACCTACGCGATCGCGGTGCTCGGACTCACGGTGGTGCTTGGGCTCTGCGGCCAGATCAACCTCGCGCAGGCGGCGTTCTTCGGGCTCGGCGCCTACGCGGTCGGGATCGGGCAGACGACCTGGGGGCTGAACTTCTGGATCTGCCTCGTGCTCGGCATGGGCCTCGCCGCGCTCTTCGGGGCGATCCTCGGCGCCTCGACGCTCAGGCTCGGCGGGCACTACCTCGCCATGGTGACGATCTCCTTCCAGCAGATCCTGACCCTCGTCCTCATCAACTGGATCCCGGTCACCCGCGGGCCGGACGGCGTGCCGAGCATCCCGCGCCCGGCGATGTTCACCGACGGCAGCGCCTATCTGGCCCTCTGCATCGCGGTCCTCGCGGTCACGGGCTACATGGTCTGGCGGCTGCGAGATACGCGGCTCGGCCGCGCCATGCGGGCGGTGCGCGACAACGAGCTCGCGGCGGGCGTCGCGGGCATCGACGTGTACCGCACGAAGGTCACGGCTTTCGCGCTCTCCTCCGTCCTCGGCGGGCTCGGCGGCGGGCTCTTCGCGGGCGGCTTCGCGTATGTGAGCCCGGACCAGTTCTCCTTCGCGGAATCGATCGTATTCCTCACGATGACGCTGCTCGGCGGCGTCTCCTCGCCGATCGGGGCGGCGATCGGCACGGGGCTCCTGATCCTGATCCCGGAATGGCTGCGCTTCCTGAAGAGCGTGCCTGGCCTCTATCTCGCGATCTATGGCGCGGCCGTGGTGCTGATCGTGCTCTTCATGCCGGACGGCATCTGGGGCTTCGTGCGCGGGCATCTCGACCGCTTCAAGCGGGCCGCGCCCGTGACGAGCTCGACCGCCGCGCTGCAGCTCGCGGGCGGTGGCGGCGGGACCGAGACGGTGCTCGAGGTGCGTCGGCTCTCCAAACATTTCGGCGGGCTGAAGGCTGTCGACGAGGTCGATTTCGTGGTGCGCCGCGGCGGAGTCCACGCGCTGATCGGCCCGAACGGCTCGGGCAAGACCACGACGCTGAACGTCCTCTCGGGCCTATACCGAGCGACCGGCGGCAGGATCTTCCTCGACGGGCGGGACGTGACGGGTCTGCCCTCGCACGCCCGCACGATCGCGGGGTTGGGCCGGACCTTCCAGAACATCCGCCTGTGGAAGAGCATGACGGCGCTCGAGAACGTCATGGTGGGAGCCGAGCGCCCCGGCAGCTCGGACGCGGACGCGGACGCGGTGCTGGCGCGCTCGCGCGCGGCCCTCGCCTTCGTGGGCCTGGAGGCGCGGGCCGACGAGGTGGTGGCGGGCTTCTCCTACGGCCACCAGCGCGCGGTCGAGATCGCCCGGGCGCTGGCCGGGGACCCGGCGCTGCTGCTTCTCGACGAGCCGGGCGCCGGCCTCAACTCGAGCGAGAAGGTCGAATTGCGCGACCTCCTCAAGCGCATCTCGGCGCGCGGCCTCACCATCATGATCATCGACCACGACATGACGCTCGTGACCGAGGTCGCGCAGCACATCACGGTCCTCAATTTCGGCCGCCGCATCGCGGACGGCACCTCGGCCGACGTGCTCGCGCATCCCGACGTCATCGCGGCCTATCTCGGGACACCCGATGCCGCTGCTTGAACTCAGCGATCTATCCGTCATGTACGGTGGGGTCGAGGCCGTCCGTGGGGTCTCGCTCAAGGTCGAGGCCGGGGAGGTCGTGACCCTGCTCGGCTCCAACGGGGCCGGCAAGTCGACGACGCTGCGCGCCATCTCCGGCCTCGTGAAGCCTGCCTCCGGGGACATCCTGTTCGACGGGCGTTCGATCGCGGGCGAGAGGCCGGAAGCGATCGTCCGGCGCGGCATCGCGCACGTGCCGGAGGGGCGGCGCGTCTTCCCGGGCCTCTCGGTGCGCGAGAACATCATGCTCGGCGCGTCGAACCGCGCGGGCCTCTCCAAGGCCGTCATCGCCCGGGAGGCGGACGAGATGTTCGACCTCTTTCCCGATATCCGCCGCTTCGCGGGCTCGCTCGGCTGGACCCTGTCCGGCGGCCAGCAGCAGATGGTGGCGGTCGCGCGCGGGCTGATGGCGAAACCGCGTCTCCTCCTGCTGGACGAGCCCTCGCTCGGCCTCGCGCCCGTGATCGTGCAGGCGGTCTTCGCCATCGTGGCGGAGATCCGGCGGCGCGGCACGACCGTCCTCCTCGTCGAGCAGAACGCCCGGATGGGCCTCTCGGTCGCGGATCGCGGCTACGTGCTGGAGACGGGGCGCCTCGTCCTGTCCGGCTCGCCCGCCGAGCTCTGGTCGAACGAGGAGATCCGCGCGGCCTATCTCGGCGGGCGCACGGCCGCCTGAGCGGGTTCGCTCAGCGGTTCGGCTTGTTGTCCGCGGAGGGCAGGTGGCGCAGGTATGTCCGCTCCCGCTCGTCGCGCTGGCGGATCTGCTCCTCGTAGGCGAGGCGAGCCTCGTCCGACACCGCCACGCTCTTGCCCTTCGAGGAGGCGCGCTTCGGCTGCTTCTTGAACTGCGCCGAGGACTCGATCGCCGCGACCTGGGCCCGGTCGCGCTCCAGACGCTGCGCCTTCAGCGCGGCGGAGCGCTCGTCGACGGAGCGCGCCCGCGTCGCCATGTCGTCCTTCGCCGAGACCCCCTCGGGCCGGCCTGCGGGCTTGGCCTGCTCACGTGATTGCGCGCGCTCGCGCGCCTTCTCGAACATGTCGCGCAAATCGGCATCCTCGTCCGGCGGGATTGGGCACCGCGCGGCGAAGACCCGCACGCCCCGCCGCGTCCTGCCTTACTGACAGCATCGGACGATTTCAAACATGACGCGCCAGAATTTCGAGAGATCCCGCCCGAATGTCGGCTCGAAATCTCGCGATAGGCTCAAGTGGGTCGACATGATGTTTCGCGCAGCATGACGTTTGCGCCTTGTCAAATGCTTGCCGCGGACCTAGATCAACACCATCGACTGTTGGCCGTATATCGGGCCGTTCCGCCTTGCCTCGACGGGCGCACGTTCGGACTACCCCTCTGACATCGACTGATCCCACCGGTGCGCGAGCGCGCGCCGGCATCCCCGTGCGAAACGACAAGGCAAGACCATGACCACAGGCAGCGTGAAGTTCTACAACGACCAGAAGGGCTTCGGCTTCATCCAGCCCGACGACGGCGGCAAGG
>CAXUHE010000222.1:0-6300 GCA_964250725.1 uncultured Enterovirga sp.
GCGGGAGGGCAAGGCGGAGTGACCTAGCGCCGCACGGCGCCGCTGACCGCGCTCGCTGTCCTTTTCACCGCGGCTGCGTTGGCATGCATGACATACAGCAGACCACCTATCCTCGACGCCTCAGCCGTGATCTTCGACGTGGACGGCACCCTCGTCGACAGCGTCGACTTCCATGCCGAGGCCTGGCAGCGCGCCTTCTCCGCCTTCGGGTTCGAGTTCGACCTGACCAAGATCCGCTCGCAGATCGGCAAGGGCGGCGATCAGTTGCTGCCCGTCTTCCTCGACGGCGACGTCCTGGAACAGCAAGGCAAGACGATCGAAGCTTACCGGCAGGACCTGTTTGAACGGGACTATTTCCACCGCGTGCTCGGCTTCCCAAGGGTGCCCGACCTGTTCCGGTTCCTGATCGAGACGGGCAAAACGATCGCATTGGGTTCGTCGGCCAAGACGGACGATCTCAAGGTGTACAAGAAGGCGGCCGGCATCGAAGGCCTCACGACAGTGGAGACGACCTCGGACGATGCCATGCGGTCGAAGCCCCACCCCGACATCTTCCTTGCGGCGCTCGATCGACTGAAGCTGTCGCCCGAGACGGTCTTTGTGGTTGGCGACACGCCCTACGATGTCGAGGCCGCAAGGAAGGCCGGTATGAAAACGACGGGATTGCTGTGCGGCGGCTTCTCCGAGGACTTGCTGCGAGAGGCAGGGGCCGTCGACGTCTACCGGGATCCGGGACATTTGCTCGACGCACTCAAGGCGGCGGCATGATGGGCATGCTCGACGTCGTTCGTACGGCGCCCCGGGACATTGCCAGAACCGTCGGTGACTTCTCATCCGGCGGCCCTGTCCCGGTGGTCCGCCAAAGCGTCCGGACGAGGGACGGCCGAACCGTCGCCTATGCCGACATGGGCCGCGGCCGCGACGTGATGCTGATCCATGGAAGCCTCATGACGCTGGAGGATATGTGGCTCGGCCCGGCGGACACCTTGGCGAACGACGGCTATCGTGTCGTTGCGGTCGACAGGCCGGGCCACGGGGACAGCGCGCGCGTTCGCCTGGTCGACGCATCGCCCTGGCGGCAGGCCGAGATCCTTCACGATGCCATGACGACGCTCGGCCTGCGTCGCCCGACGATCATCGGGCATTCGGCCGGCGGGGCAGTTGCGCTGGCCTATGGCATGCTCTTTCCTGACGAGGTCTCCGGCGTCGTTGCACTGGCGCCGATCTGCTTTCCCGAACCGCGCCTCGAACAGATGCTGTTCGGGCTACGCGCCGCACCCTTCACGGGCCCGGCCATGGCGGCTGGATCGAGGCTGTCGGTCGATCAGATCCTTCTGCCGACGCTGTGGCGGACCATGTTCCTTCCCCAACGCATGCCGACCCGGTTCGAGGAGGGCTTCCCGTTCACCCTCGCGGGACGCCCCGCGCAGATGATCGCCGAGGCCGAGGACAGCATGGCGCTCGGGCCCGGGCTGGTGAGGAGTGCCTTCAGCTATCTCACCTGCCGAGTCCCGGTGGAAATCCTGGGCGGCGATGCGGACATCGTCGTCGTCAACGCCATGCACGGCTTGAGGGCGGCTGCCATGATCCCCGGGGCCAGGTATCGCTCGCTGCCAGGATTGGGCCACATGCTGCATCATTTCCGACCCGAAGAGGTCTTGCGGGCCGTTCAACGGATCGGTGCAGCCGCGGACTAGCGAACGACCGAAAACCGAGAGGCGCATCAAAGCGGGGACGAAATACCGCTGCGTAGCTGTCGATGGGAATGGTTGCTGAACCATCCTCGCTCTGTCACGTTGCCTTGGAATACGCTGGAGCAGTTCGTGGCCGAGTCGGACGCCGAAATGTCCGCTGCCGTGCCATTGAGCGCGGGAAGCAAGGCCCATAGCCCCGCACCTCCGGCATCCATCTCTGGCGAGGTCGATGGGACGGCAACCGCGACGGGTCTAAGCTACGCCGACCTCGTTGAGGAGAACGCGTTGCTTCGGGAAGCCGTGGCCGCCCGAGACGCCTTCCTGGCGGTTGCGGCGCATGAACTCCGCAACCCGATGACGCCCATCGTGGGCCGGGTGGAACGCCTGCGACGCCTGCTCCGCAAGCCCGATCTCAGGCCTGAAACGCTGGAAAAAAGCCTCGAGCAGATCGAGTGGCTCATCGCGCAGTATGTGAAACGGGCGACGACGCTCCTGGACGTGTCGCGCGTCACGACCGGCCAGTTCAAGCTCGATCCCGCTCCGACCAACCTTGGCGATCTCGTCCGCGACGTGGTCGAGAACTTCGCCCCGGTCGCGGAGCTCTCGGGGGCCTCGCTCACCTGGCAAGGTCCAACCGCCCCGCTCGTTCGCATGAGCGATCGGCTGGCGCTCGAACAGATCCTCGACAATCTGGTGTCCAATGCCATCAAGTACGGCGGGGGTCAGCCGATCGTCGTCAGCGTATCCGAGAACGAAGCCGGCTCGGTCGTCCTGCAGGTTCGTGATCAGGGACCGGGCATTTCGGCCGAGAGCCAGGCGCGGATCTTCGAGCGCTTCGAGCGCGCCGTTCGTCCCGGGCAACACCGCGGCGGCTTCGGCGTTGGCCTGTGGGTCGTGCGGCAACTCATCGAGACGATGGGCGGCACCGTGACGATCTCGAGCCGACCGTACGAAGGCACGACCTTCATGGTCACGCTGCCGCTGCCGACCATCAAGGACCCTGAATGACCACCACGGCCGCCGAAGAGACCGCCGCGTCGCGCGTGCCGAGCGGGATCGCGGGTCTCGACATGATCCTTGGCGGCGGCTTCATGCGTGGCGGCATCTACATCGTCCAGGGTTACCCGGGAGCCGGCAAGACGATCCTTACCAACCAGATCTGCTTCAACCGGCTCGCATCGGCGGGCGGCTGCGCGCTGTTCGTGACGCTGCTGGCCGAGAACCACGCCCGCATGATCAGCAACATGCGCGGCCTCGCCTTCTTCGACGAGAGCCGGATCCCGGATCAACTCGTCTATCTCAGTGCACTTCATCAGCTTCGCGAGGAAGGGCTCACCGGCCTCGCCGCCCTGATCCGCCGGGAAATCCAGCGGCGGCGCTGCTCGATCCTGGTGCTCGACGGGCTCGTCTCGGCCCAGGCCACCGCGGCGTCGGAGCAGGAGTTCAAGGAGTTCGTGCACGGCCTCCAGGAGATCGCCCTCGCGAGCGACTGCACGATGTTCCTGACCACCAACGTCGGAAAGGACGAAGTGACGCCCGAGCAGACGATGGTCGACGGCATCGTCGAGTTGCGCGACCACATGTACGGTTGGCGCTCGGAAAGCGACATCCAGGTTCGCAAATTCCGAGGCAGCGCCTTCCTGCGGGGACGCCACGCCTACAAGATCACGGCGGACGGCCTCGTCGTCCATCCGCGCCTCGAGGCGTTGCTCGCGCGACCGTCCCGCCCCGACGAGGCTGGGACGGCACGGACCCGGATCGGCATCGAGAAGCTCGACGCCCTGCTAGGGGGGGGCGTGCCCGCCGCCTCGACGACGATGGTCATGGGTCCCTCGGGAGCCGGGAAGACCACACTCGGACTGCAATTCCTTGCCGGAGCGTCAGAATCCGAACCCGGACTCCTGTTCGGGTTTTGCGAGACGGCGGCAAGGATTCGCGTCAAGGCCGATCAGAACGGCAATCCGCTCGGCGGCCTCATCAATTCGGGCGTGGTCGAGGTCCTATGGCAGCCGCAGACCGACGACATGCTTGATGCCTACGGCGAAAGGCTTTTGGAGGCCGTGCACCGTCGCAAGGTACGCCGCCTCTTCATCGACGGCCTGAATGGCTTGATGAAGGCTGCGGTCGACCCGGGTCGGATGGACCACTTTTTCCCTTCTCTTTCCAACGAGTTACGGGTCCTCGGCGTCACGACGCTCTACAGCCTGGAGCTGCCGGACCTCCTCGGGCCTGCGATCCGAGTTCCAATCGACGATCTATCCAGCATCGCCGAGAACATCCTCCTGCTGCGGTTCATCGAGCTTCGCTCGAAGCTTTACCGCCTGATCTCGATCCTCAAGGTCCGGAACAGCGATTTCGACCCCTCCCTCCACGAATTCAGGATCACGAACGGGGGACTGGAGATCGAGGGGACGGCCGAAAGCGCCGAATCGATCATGTCGAGCTTTGCGCAAGGCGGTGGAGGCACCGCGCTGACCAAGACCAGGACACGACGGCCGAAGCACGGGGGCTGAGGGAGATGGCCACCGTGCTCGTCGTCGACGATGAATTCGGCATAGTGACCCTTCTCAGGGATGTGTTGGAGGACGAAGGATATCGCGTGCTGACGGCGTCCAACGGGCGCCAGGCGCTGGACAGGATCGCCGAGGAACGACCAGACCTCGTTCTCACGGATTTCATGATGCCGGTCATGGACGGGGCGGCTCTGCTCCGTGTCCTGTCCGGGGATACGGCCACGAAGACGATCCCCGTCCTGATCATGAGTTCCATGCCCGAGATGATCGTCGCGGAGCGATGCTCGGGCTATGCCTTGTTCGTCCGCAAGCCGTTCAAGATCTACAACGTTCTCGAGATCGTCGCCGACCTGCTTCGTTCTTGAAGCGTTGAGGGCATCGGACCCCAGAACGCGTTCAAGAACGCCCGTCGATCCCGGCGCCCCGACAAGCGCCGCACCGCTCGGCCGTTCATCGCCCTTTGGGCGCAGCTTTTCGGCGGTGAAAGCGATCCATACCCGCGGATTTCACGCGAAACGAACCTCGACACTCAGCTTCTTCAAACGACTGCGGATCGGGTGGGGCATGGCCGTGTCGGTGATGATCAGGTCGACGCGCGACAGTGGAAACGCCTTGGAGGTCGCCTCGACGTCCCACTTGCTCGAATCCGCCAAAAGGATGATCCGCCGCGCCATACGGACGAGGTTCCGCTTGGCTCTCGCGACGTCCTCGGAAAGATCGACGACATCGAGCGCCTGATCGATCGCATGAGCGCCGACAAAGGCCTGGTGTGCCACAAGCCCACCGACAGCCTTGTCGGACTCCGAAACGATCGTCGTGACCGTGCTGGGGAAGACCCGCCCGCCGATCATGTGAACGTCGAGACCGGGGCGGTACATGATGTGCTGGGCAATGTTCATGGCATTGGTCGCCACCACGACATTCTTAACCGGCGGCATGTGCATGGCGAGCTGCAGCAGCGTGGAGCCGCCGTCGAGCACGACCGATTGGTTGTCCACGATCTCGTGAGCGGCCAGTTGCGCGATCCGACGTTTGGCATCGAAGTTCCGGCTCATCCGTTCCTCGAAGGCCGCCCCCACCGAATCGGCCGGAATGGCAACGGCTCCGCCATGCGTCTTGATCAGCCTTTTCCGCGCATTGAGGATGTCGAGATCGGATCGGATCGTGACCTCCGAAACCCCAAAGCTTTCCGCCAGCTCGCGGGTGCGTGCCTGCCCGGTCCGCTGCAGCTCGGTCATGATGCTGTTGCGTCGTTGATCCGCCAGCATGTCGCCACCCCCCGGAGGGCGTGAGCCGCTTCGCCGCGAAGCGTCCCTCGCGCCAAACGAAATCACCGTCGGCTACCGATGGAATAGGACAGCCATGCCGCAATCGCAAGAGATCGAAACATTGTGAGTTTCGAAAACCTGCATTAGACATCGCCGACCGTTGGACATCGGGACATAAGGATACGAATGCCATGGGCCTCGGGACAAACATTCGTCTGTCGCGCCTCTTCTCCCATCCATCAGGCCGGCTGTTCGGCGGAGCGGTCGATCACTTCGTCGGGTACGGCAATGTCCGCGAGGGCGGGCTGGCCGACCTCCCCGGCGCACTCCGGCGGGTGATGGCCGGAAAGCCGGACTACGTCAGCATCCAGCCCGGCGCCGCCCGGCATCTGTGGGGCGAGTATGCCGGCGCCGCCGCGCTCGTCATCCAGGCGGGGTGTTTTACGGCGGACGACCGGATCCGCGAGCTGATCGCGACGCCGGAGGATGCTGTACGGTACGGCGCCGATGCGCTTGCGGTCGCCATCCCGGTGCGCGGCGACACGGAAGGCAACTACATCCGCTGGCTGACGGACACCGTCAACAGTGCCGCGCGTTTCGAGATGCCCGTCATCGCCCACGTCTACCCGCGCGACTTCTCGAACGGCACCAAGATCGTGTTCACGCCCGACGAGATCGCCTATGCCGTGCGGATCGGCTTCGAGACCGGCGTCGACATCATCAAGGTCGGATATACGGGGGACTTCTCCTCGTTCAGGGACACGGTCGCGACCTGCCCGGTGCCGGTCGTGATCGCCGGGGGCCCGAAGACCGACACTCTGCTCG
>CAXUHE010000223.1:0-6248 GCA_964250725.1 uncultured Enterovirga sp.
GGTGGATCTCCCTCAGCCAGCGCCGCAGATCCTTGCGCACCCGCGCGTCCAGCGCCCCGAACGGCTCGTCGAGGAGCAGGATCCGGGGGTTGGTCGCGATGGCGCGCGCGAGCGCGACGCGCTGGCGCTGGCCTCCGGAGAGCTGGGCGGGATGGCGCCCCGCGAGGGCGCCGAGCTGGACGAGGTCGAGGAGGGTCGACACGCGCTCCCGGATCACGGATTCGGGCGGCCGCGTGCGCCGGCGCGCCCGCAGGCCGTACGCCACGTTGTCGAACACGCTGAGATGCCTGAACAGCGCGTAGTGCTGGAACACGAAGCCGATCTCGCGCTCCTGCACGGCGACGTCCGTCACGTCGTGCCCGCCGAACAGGACGCGCCCCGAATCCGGGATCTCGAGCCCCGCGATGACCCGCAGGAGCGTCGTCTTGCCGGAGCCCGACGGCCCGAGCAGCGCCAGCAGCTCTCCCGCCTCGATCGTCAGGTCGACGCCGTCGAGCGCGGGCGCCTGCCCGCCGAAGCCCTTGCGGATGCCCGAGACCTCGACCGCGCGGGCCCCCTCCGCCTCAATGGCGCGAGCGGCCCCCGGCGATCGCGTCGCCGTGCCGCCATTCGAGGTAGGACTTGATGGCCAGAGTGACGAGCGCCAGGAGCGCGAGGAGGGAGGCGACGGCGAAAGCGGCGGATAGAGCGTATTCATTGTAGAGGATCTCCACTTGGAGCGGCATCGTGTTGGTGAGGCCGCGGATGTGGCCGGACACGACCGAGACGGCCCCGAACTCGCCCATCGCGCGAGCGTTGCAGAGCAGCACCCCGTAGAGGACCGCCCAGCGGATGTTGGGCAGCGTCACGGTCAGGAAGACCCTCAGGCCGGAGGCGCCGAGCGTCAGCGCGGCCTCCTCGTCGCCCGTACCCTGTTCCTGCATCAGCGGGATCAGCTCGCGGGCGACGAACGGGAAGGTCACGAAGGTCGTGGCGAGCACGATGCCCGGCAGCGCGAAGATGATCTTCAGCTCGTGGGCCGCGAGCCACGGACCGAAGGCGCCCTGGGCCCCGAACAGCAGGACGAAGACGAGGCCCGCGACCACCGGCGAGACCGAGAAGGGCAGGTCGATCAGCGTCACGAGGAGGGTCTTGCCCCGGAAGTCGTGCTTGGCGATCGCCCACGCGGCGCAGATGCCGAAGGCGACGTTCAGCGGGACCGTGATGGCCGCGACCGTCAGGGTCAGGGCGATCGCCGACAGGGTGTCCGGCTCAGTGATGGCCGCGACGGCCGCCGGGACGCCGACCCGGAAGGCCTCGGTCAGGACGACCGCCAGCGGGAGTATCACGAACAGCGCGAGGAACGCCGTGGCGACCAGGATGGCGGCCCGGCGCACGAGGACGCTCTCCGTGCGGACGCGATGCCGGGCGGCGCGGGGGGAGGATTGCGGCGCGATGAGGGCGACGTCAGACATGCCCGAACCTTCGCCTCGCGAAGGCCTGGATCATGTTGATCGCGAGCAGGGCCGCGAACGAGATCATGAGCATGATGACCGCGATCACGGTCGCGCCCGTGTAGTCGAACTCCTCGAGCTTGATGACGATGAGGAGCGGCGCGATCTCCGACACGTAGGGCAGGTTGCCCGCGACGAAGATGACGGAGCCGTACTCGCCGACCGCGCGCGCGAACGCGAGCACGAAGCCCGTCAGGATGCCGGGCAGCAGCGGCGGCAGCAGCACCTGGGCGATCGTGGCCAGCCGCCCGGAACCGAGCGTCGCGGCCGCCTCCTCGATCTCGGGGTGGATCTCCTCGATCAGCGGCTGCACGGTGCGCACCGCGAAGGGGATCGCTACGAAGACGAGCGCGACGTAGATCCCGAGTGGCGTGAAGGCGACGCGGATCCCGAGCGGCGCGAGCAGGGCGCCGACCCACCCGTTCGGCGCGTAGATCGCCGCGAGCGCGATCCCCGCGACCGCTGTCGGCAGCGCGAAGGGCAGGTCGACGACGGCGTCGAGCAGGCGCCTGCCGTGGAAGCGGTAGCGCGTCAGCACCCAGGCGATCAGGAGTCCGAACATGGACGCGGTCGCGGCGGCCACGAAGGCGAGGCCGAAGCTGAGGCCGAGCGCCGCCCGCACGCGATCGTCGGCCAGCGTGCCGACAAAACCCGCGAGCCCCACGCTCGACGCCCGCGCGACGAGCACCGAGAGCGGGATCAGCACGATGATCCCGAGCCAGGTCAGCGTGGTGCCGAACGCGAACCCGAAGCCCGGGATCGCGCTCGGCCGCCGGAACGCGAGGCGTGCCCCTGCGGCGCCCGCCGCCATCAGCGGCCCGCCTTGGCGAAGCCGTCGAAGATGCCGCCGTTGCCGAAATGGGCCTGCTGCACCTTGGCCCAGCCGCCGAACACCTCGTCGATGGTGAAGAGCTTCAGCTTGGGTAGCCGGTCGAGCTGGCTCTTATCGGCCACCGTCTCGGGCCGGGCGGGACGGTAGTGGTTCTTGGCGATGATCGTCTGGGCGTCGGGCGTGTAGAGGAACTCGAGATACGCCTCGGCGGCCTTGCGCGTGTTCTTCCGGTCCACGTTGCCGTCGACCACCGTCACGGGCGGTTCCGCGACGATCGAGATCGACGGGACCACGATCTCGAACTTGTCGCGCCCGAACTCGTCGAAGGCCAGGAACGCGTCGTTCTCCCAGGCGATGAGCACGTCGCCGAGGCCGCGCTGCGCGAAGGTGATGGTCGAGCCGCGAGCACCGGTATCGAGCACCGGCGCGTTCTTGTAGATGCCGGCGACGAACTCGCGCGCCCTGTCCTCGCTCTTCCACTGGTCGAGCGCCCAGCCCCAGGCCGCGAGGTAGTTCCAGCGTGCGCCGCCGCTTGTCTTCGGGTTCGGCGTGATGACCTGGATGCCGGGCTTCACGAGGTCGCCCCAGTCCTGGATGGCCTTCGGGTTGCCCTTGCGGACCAGAAACACGATCGTCGACGTGTAGGGCGAGGAGTTGTTCGGCAGGCGCGTCTGCCAGTCGGCCGGGATCTTGCCCGTCGCCTTCGCGATGGCGTCGATGTCGGAGGCGAGCGCCAGCGTCACGACGTCCGCATCGAGCCCGTCGATGACGGTGCGGGCCTGCGCGCCGGAGCCGCCATGCGAGGCGCGCAGCGTGATCGTCTCGCCGGTCTTGTCCGCCCAGTACTTCACGAAAGCCGCATTGATGTCGCGGTAGAGCTCGCGGGTGGGGTCGTAGGAGACGTTGAGCAGCGTGGTCGGCGTCTGGGCGACCGCGAGGGCGGGGGCGAGCGACGCCCCGACGAGCGTGGCGAGGCCGAGACGGCGCGTGAGTTCGAGGCGAGACATGAGACGTCTTTCATTCAGGTGGGGGTGGAGGGAGACGACGCCGGCATCGCATGACCCCGCAGGCCGACGCCGATACGCGTCCAGAGCCGCTCGTGGCCGAACTGGAGGGCGAACTTCACGACGAGTTCGAAGAGGCCCAGCAGCAGCGCCGTCTCGAGGCTGGCGGTCAGCCACCACGCGGCCGCGACGGTCAGGATCGTGCCAGCGAGGCGCCACGTCGCGGTTTTCAGCGCGCTCCGCCAGGGAGCGGCGAACGGCGTCGCGAGCCAGTGCACGACGGATCCCGACGCGCCGAGCGATGTGGACCGCCTGACGCCGGCCGCGACCCCGGCACCCTCCAGGACGAGCCCCATGCCGACCGTGTCCAGCGTCTCCCGATCGATCAGGATGAAGGCGCCGAGCTCGCGGTTCGACGCGTAGGGATCTGCCGCGACCGGGCGATCGAGGAGAAGGGTCACCCGGCCGAGATCGTTGGCGTCCAGGCGATCGGCCGGACGCGCCTCCGCGGACACGAGGTCGATCCGGGCGTCGACGCTCGCGACGTTCGCGGTCGCGCTCTGCGGCCCCAGCCGCACGAGGTAGGAGGCGCCGGGACGCAGCGGCGCGTTCGCCATCCAGAACAGGCGCGCCTCGATCCGCTCCGTCAGTGCGGGGGGAGCGTCGGCATCCGCGATGACGGAGCCGCGCGACACGTCGACCTCGTCGGACAGCGTCACCGTGACGGAACTGTCGGGCAGTCCGACCGCGAGGTCGCCGTCGTAGGTGACGATCCGGGCGATGCGCGTCCGCTCGCCGGACGGCAGCACGACGACGCGCTGCCCCGGGGTCACGGGAGCGCCCGTGACCACGCCCGCGAAGCCCCGGAAATCGGCGTGAGGACGGTTCACCCACTGGACGGGAAGGCGGAACGCGCCGGCCGCGGCCGACGCCCCCACGTCGATCGTCTCGAGATGCGCGAGGAGATCGGGCCCGTCGTACCAGTCGGCAGCGGCCGAGCGGCGGGTGACGTTGTCGCCGTGCTTCGCCGACATCGGGATGCCGACCACGCTCTCGAAGCCAAGCGCGCCCGCGAAGTCCTGGTACTCGCCCATGATGCGCGCGAAGATCTCGGGCGACCACGCGACGAGGTCCATCTTGTTGACCGCGACCGTCACGTGGCGGATGCCCAGCGTCGACACGATCAGGCTGTGCCGCCGGGTCTGCGTCGACAGGCCTTTCCTCGCGTCCACGAGCAGCACGGCGGCATCCGCCGTCGAGGCGCCGGTCGCCATGTTGCGCGTGTACTGCTCGTGTCCTGGCGTATCCGCGACCACGAACGAGCGCCCGGCCGTCGAGAAGAACCGGTAGGCGACGTCGATCGTGATGCCCTGCTCCCGCTCCGCCGAGAGCCCGTCGAGCGCGAGCGCGAGGTCGAGTCCGTGCGCGCCGTCGGGGCGCTCCGAGTCGCGCGCGAGGGCGGAGATCTGGTCGTCCGCCAGTTGCCCCGTGTCGAAGAGGAGGCGGCCGATCAGGGTCGATTTCCCGTCATCCACCGAGCCGCAGGTGATGAACCGGAGGAGGTCGCGCGTTCCTTGCGGCAGGCCGTCCTCCACGTCACCCGCGAGGTCGAGCCCGGTCTGGGCAGCCATCAGAAGTAACCTTCCTGCTTCTTGCGCTCCATCGAGGCCGCGCCGTCGCGGTCGATCGACCGCCCGCTGCGCTCCGACAGGCGGGAGCTCCGCGTCTCCGCGATGACGTCCGCGAGGGTCGTGGCCTCGCTCTCCACCGCGGCCGTGAGCGGATAGCAGCCGAGCGTCCGGAACCTCACGCGCCGCCGTTGCGGGACCTCGCCAGGTGCCAGCGGAAGCCGGTCGTCGTCCACCATGACCAGCTGTCCGTCGCGCTCGACGACGGGACGTTCGGCCGCGAGATAGAGGGGCACCACGGGGATGCGCTCCTGCTCGATGTAGGACCACACGTCGAGCTCGGTCCAGTTCGACAGGGGGAACACCCTGATCGTCTCGCCCCGGCGCTTCAGCCCGTTATAGACGCGCCACGGCTCGGCGCGCTGCCGCTTCGGGTCCCAGCGGTGCTGCGCGGTGCGGAAGGAGAAGACGCGCTCCTTCGCGCGCGACTTCTCCTCGTCGCGCCGGGCGCCCCCGAACGCCATGTCCCAGCCGCCCTCGTCGAGCGCCTGGCGCAGCGCCTGCGTCTTCATGACGTCGGTGTGGACCTCGGACCCGTGGCTGATCGGCCCGATGCCGCGCGCGACCCCGTCGGGGTTGCGATGGACGATCAGGTCCAGCCCGAGCTCCGCGACGCGCCGGTCCCGGAACGCGATCATCTCGCGGAACTTCCATCCGGTGTCGATGTGGAGCAGCGGGAAGGGCGGCGGGGCCGGGTAGAACGCCTTCAGGGCGAGATGGACCAGGACGGACGAGTCCTTGCCGATCGAGTACATCATCACCGGCGCGGAGCCCTGCGCGACTGCCTCGCGCAGGATGAAGATGCTCTCGGCTTCCAGCCGCTGCAGGTGGGTCAGCCGGCCCTGATGCGGCCGCGGCGCCGAGCCGATCTCCGAGAATGCCATCGCGTCCGCCTCAACCCAGGGCCTGCTCCGTCCGGGCGGCGGCGGCGCGCCCCGGACGGAGATGAAGGCCGCATTCCTTCCTGGTCTCGCTCTCCCACCACCAGCGGCCGGCCCGCTCGTCCTCGCCCGGCTGGACAGCACGCGTGCAGGGGGCGCAGCCGATCGACGGGAAGCCGCGGGCGTGGAGCGGATTGGCCGGCACGCCATGCCGCGCGACGTAGCGCTCGACGTCCGAGCGGCTCCAGTCCGCGAGCGGGTTGATCTTGAGGATTCCCCTGTCCTCGTCGCGGCTGACGAACGGCGTCCTCGCCCGGGTGGCGGACTGGTCCGACCGCAGCCCCGTGAGC
>CAXUHE010000224.1:0-6227 GCA_964250725.1 uncultured Enterovirga sp.
ACCTCCGAATAGGCCTCGATCAGCCCGCCGAGGTCGCGGCGGAAGCGGTCCTTGTCGAGCTTGTCCTGGCTCTTGATGTCCCAGAGCCGGCATGAATCCGGCGAGATCTCGTCGGCCACGACGATGCGCATCATGTCGCCTTCCCACAGGCGCCCCGTCTCCATCTTGAAGTCGACGAGCCGGATGCCGACGCCCAGGAAGACCCCGGACAGGAAGTCGTTGACGCGGATCGCGAGCGCCATGATGTCGTCGATCTCCTGCGGCGTCGCCCAGCCGAAGGCCGTCACGTGCTCCTCCGACACCATCGGGTCGTTCAGCGCGTCGTTCTTGTAGTAGAACTCGATGATCGAGCGGGGCAGCTGCGTGCCCTCCTCCAGGCCGAGCCGGGTCGCGAGCGAGCCCGCCGCGACGTTGCGCACCACCACCTCGAGCGGGATGATCTCGACCTCGCGGATGAGCTGCTCGCGCATGTTCAGCCGGCGGATGAAGTGCGTCGGCACCCCGATGTCGTTCAGGTGCTGGAAGATGTACTCCGAGATGCGGTTGTTCAGCACGCCCTTGCCGTCGATCACCTCGTGCTTCTTGGCGTTGAACGCGGTCGCGTCGTCCTTGAAGTGCTGGATGAGCGTGCCCGGTTCCGGCCCCTCGTAGAGGACCTTCGCCTTGCCCTCGTAGATGCGACGGCGGCGGTTCATGGGCGTGTACCGTGGTTTGAGGAAATCCATTGGGCCGAGGCTCCTGATACGGGTCGGTCCGCGGCTGGCGGTCGCGGTCGGGACATCGTCCGGCCGGCCGCCGCTCGCGCGGAACCTAGACGATCGGTGGGGCGCGCACAACGCGGGTCGATGGCGTGCCGTGTCCATGGTAACCGGATGCGCGGTATCCCGGGCCCTGGCGGGCCTCATCTCCCCCGCCGGCTGCGAGCCGGAACGGGGAGCGCAGGCCAGACAGATCGAGGTCTTTCGCTTGACCTCTCACATAAATTCCTATAGGGGATCGATCCGCGCCGGCCCGCCGGACGGAACCAGACCCGAAGAGAGCCCGGACCGGAGCACGCCATGACCTCGCCGATGCAAGCCATGGCCGGCCGGTTGGGGCAGGGGCGTCCGGTGCTCAGCGCCTGGTGCGGCCTGCCCGAGCCGTCGATCCCGGGCTATCTCGCGCGTGAGACCGGGCTCGAGGCGGTCGTGCTCGACATGCAGCACGGCGTCATCGACTTCCTGGCGGCCGCCCGCGCGATCCCGCTGGTCGTGGCGGCCGGCAAGCCCTGCATCCCGCGCATCCCGGTGGCCGAGTTCGCGACCGCGTCGCGCCTGCTCGACGCGGGGGCGTCGGGCATCATCGCGCCCATGATCAACACGGTCGAGGACGCGCGGACATTCGCGTCGTTCATGAAGTTCCCGCCGATGGGCGAGCGCAGCTGGGGACCGCACCCGGCCGTGACGCTGTCCGGCCTCGGCTTCGACGAGTACTTCGCGACGGCGAACGGCTTCATCGTGAGCTTCGCGATGATCGAGACGCGCGAGGCTCTCGACCGGATCGACGACATCGTGGGCGTCGAGGGGATCGACGCGATCTTCATCGGCCCGTCCGACCTGTCGATCGGGCTCTCGGGCGGAGCCGGCCTCTCTCCCGAGGGAGCCGAGGTGAACGCCGCGATCGCGCACGCCCTGGCGCGGGCCCGCGCGGCCTCGAAATTCGCCGGCATCTACGCCGCGACCGGCGAGCGGGCGGCCGAGTTCGGCCGGGTCGGCTACGACTTCATCGCGGTCGGCAGCGACATCGCGTTCCTGCGGGCCGGCGCGGCCGCGATGCTGGGAGCGGCCGCCAAGGGCTGAGTGCCGCCCGGGGCTCCGTCGCGCGACTTCGCCACGCGGTAATGCGCCCACAGGATGTAGGCCGCGACGCCGCGCCACGGCCGCCAGCTCTCGGCCAGGGTCGCGAGGTCGCGCGCGCTCGGCCGTGCCGGCAATCCGAAGGCGAGGCGCGCGGCCTCCTGCAGCGCGAGGTCGCCCGCCGGGAACACGTCCGGGTGTCCGAGGCAGAACAGCAGGTAGACCTCCGCGGTCCACGGACCGATGCCCGGCACCGCGACCAGGATCGCGCGCGCGCCCTCGGCCTCCATCTCCGCGAGATCGTCGAAGGCGAGCGTCCCTGCCCTGACGCAGGCCGCCATGGCGCGCAGCGTCGCGACCTTGGCGCGCGACAAACCGACGCCGCGCAGGGTCTCGTCGCCCGCCGACATCACGGTGTCGGCGGAGAGGTTCGGGAAGGTCGCGTCGAGCCGGCCCCAGATCGCGGCCGCGCTCGCGGTCGAGAGCTGCTGGCCCATCACGATGGCCGCGAGGCCGGCGAAGCCGGCCGCGCGCTTGCGCGACGGCGGCACCGCGCCGGCCGCCACGAGCTCGGCGAATCGCGGGTGCAGGTCGCAGAGTTCCGCGACGCCGCGATCCAGCGCGGCCTGCGAATCGATCAGCATGAGGCGACGAACCGGGCATGAGCCCGACCTTGCGATTCGCGCCGAGCCCCAATGGCCGGCTGCATCTCGGCCACGCCTTCTCCGCGCTGCTCAACGACCGGGTGGCGCGCGATCTCGGCGGCACGTGGCTGCTCCGGATCGAGGATATCGACCCCGCCCGGGCGAGCGAGGCGAATGTCGCGGGTATCGAGGAGGACCTCGCCTGGCTGGGTCTTGCCTGGCCGCGCCCGGCGCGGCGCCAGTCGCGGCACATGGGGGAGTACCGCGCGGCGGCGGACCGGCTTCGAAGGCCGAGCCTTCTCTATCCCTGCTTCTGCACGCGGGGCGACGTCGCGCAGGCGGTCGCGCTTCGCGAGCGCGGATCGGGACGGGGCTGGCCGCGCGACCCCGACGCGAGCCCGCTCTATCCGGGGACGTGCCGCGGGCTCTCGCGTGCCGAGGCCGATTCGCGGATCGCCGAAGGCCGGCCGCACGCGTGGCGTCTCGACATGGCGGCGGCGCTCGCCGGGCTCGCGCCCGTGACGTGGCGCGCCTTCGATCCGCAGGGCGGCGAGCGAATCGTGGCGGCGCGGCCGGAGCGTTGGGGCGACGTCGTGATCGTGCGCAAGGAGGTGGAGACCAGCTATCACCTGTCGGTCGTGTGCGACGACGCCGTCCAGGGCATCACGCATGTCGTTCGCGGCGCCGACGTCGAGGCCGCGACCGACATCCACGCGCTCCTCGCGGCCCGGCTCGGGCTCGCGACCCCGGTCTACCACCACCACGGCCTCCTGACCGATCCGACGGGGCTCAAGCTCTCGAAGAGCCGCGATTCGCACTCGCTCCGCGCCCTGCGGGAGGCCGGCGAGGCGCCCGACGCGATTCGGCGACGCCTCGGGTTCGCCCCATCCGGGATCGGCGCCTGACGCGTCAGCGCACGTCGCGCTGCGCCACCTGATTGGGGTTCGCGGCCTTCTGCATCAGCGTGGTGACCTGGTCGCGCTGGCGGCCGAACTCCACGAGCGCGCGGCCGTCGAGCTCGCGCCCGCGCGGCACCTTGATCCGCATCGGGTCCACGAACCGCCCGTTCACGATGACCTCGTAGTGGAGGTGCGCGCCGGTGGAGAGGCCGGTCGACCCCACATAGCCGATGATCTGGCCCTGGCGCACGCGGGCGCCCGGCACGATGCCGCGCGCGAACCCCGATTGGTGGTTGTAGGCCGTGACGTAGCCGTTCGCGTGCTGGATCTCGGTGCGGCGGCCATAGCCGGAGCTCATCTCGGCCTTGACGATGGTCCCGTTGCCGGCCGCCATGATGGGCGTGCCGGTCTTCGCGGCCCAGTCGACGCCCGTATGCAGCTTCGCGTAGCCGAGGATCGGGTGGAAGCGGTTGCCGAACGGCGAACTCATGCGCGCGTCGACCACGGGCTTCCTGATGATGAACTTCTTCAGCGAGCGTCCCGCCTCGTCGAAATAGTCGACCGTCCCGTCCTGGCCCTGGAAGCGGTAGACGCGGTGGACGTCGTCGCCCGTGGTCAGCGTCGCGGACAGGATCTCGAGCCGCTCCGCGCCGCCCTCCTCGTCCGTCGCGTAGAACAGCTCGAACGTGTCGCCCGGCGTGACGCGCCGCTGGAAATCGACGTCGTAGCCGAAGATCCGCACGAGGTCCTCGACCGTCTGGCGCGAGAGGTCCTGCTTCAACGCCGTCTCGTAGAGGCTGTCGTAGAGGGTGACGCCGCTCGCCGGATCCTCCTCCTCTTCCTCCTCTTCGGAGGCGGCCGGCCTGGGGGCCGGCCTCGCGGCCTGGGGCAGGGCGGCCTCGGCCTGCGGCGGCGCGACGCTCACGAAGGCTCCGCGATCGTCCGACGCCGCGATCGCCTGGATGCCGCGCTCCGAGATGAGCACGACACGGGCGATCGACCGGGGCGCGCCCGGACGGGTGGCCGGCGCGAGGAGGAGGCGGACCTGCATGCCTTCCGTGATCGCGACCGGCTTGTCCCGCCCGAGCGCCGCCATGATCGCCCGGACCTCGTCCGGCCCGGCCCCGTTCGCCTGAAGCATCCCCTCGGGCGAATCGCCCCGGCGCACCACCACCGTCGTCTCCCGGGCACCGAGGGTGTTGGCGCCGGGCGGCGTCTTGTCGAAGTTCGACACGTTCTCGGGCATCACCCGGACCTCGATCGACCTGAAGGCGGCGTCCGGCCGCGATGCCGGATCGACGCCGAGCGGGGCCGCCGAGGCCGATCGCGGCAGCATCAGGGTGGCGGGCAAAGGCGGGACGGGGCCGCGCCCCGCCTCGCCTCGGGCGCGCGCCTCGTCCGCGAGCTGCGCCGCGACATCGCCGTCGCTGAGCACGGGCGTCCCGGGATCGACCGCGAGCAGCGAGATGTCGCTCTTCACGACCGAGACCTCCGCGTCGGAGGTCTCCGGCGGCGCTTCGCTGATTCGCTCCGCCGCCCCGTCCGAGAAGAACCGCAGCGGGTTGAAGGGCGGGATATCGGCGGCCGCGACGCCGCTCGTGAGCGACAGGGCGGTCGAGATCCGCACGAAGTTGCGGACCTTGATCACCTCGCGATCGCCCGCCCGCAGCGTCATCGGGGCGCGGAACGACTGTTTCGCGGCCGCGACCGTCTCGGCCCGGATCAGCTTGTCGCCCTTGCGGGCCGCGCCGCCCGAGGCGCGCTGGGGCATGCTGGGCGCACGCTCGGCCAGCGACGCGAAGCTCATCTCGCCGTCGGAGGAGCCGTAGATCGCCGAGCCCAGGAGCAGCGCCCCGGCGAGCCCGGTGAGCACCGAGCCCCCGAGCCAGCGCAGCGTCCAGCCCACATGACCATCCGTCGTCGCGGGCGATGCCGAAGGGTTCAGAGGTGGCTCGTTGCCGAGCTCGATCGCGGGATGAACGCGACGCGGCGGGCGCACCGGGAACGCAAGCCCGGTCCCCCGTGGGCCGGAACATGACAGGGACTGCGCGATCGAGACAGACACTATGGGTTCGTATCCAGGACCGGGTTCGTCACGGGCACGCGACATCGACGCGGGATGGCTGTCGACCATGCCCGCGGGCGGGCATGCGGGCAACAGCCCTGCGCGCGAGCGACCCTCGACCACCTCCCGCGCCAGAACGGTCTCCAGGGGGATTGGGGTGGAAGCGTGACGGGCTCGGACCGGGATTTTCAGAAAAACGTCATGAGCCGTGTTGACAGGCCCCAGGGGGCTCTGTAGAACACATTCATCGACGGCGGCCGCTGATTTGGCCCGCCGCCACGAGCTTCCTCAGAGCTTCGGGTGCCCTACACGACTTCGGTCGGATAGGGAATTCGTTGTCTGCGGAAGCAGTCATCTTCGGATGATCGTCGCACGAACGGCTCGCCGCTCGATGTTGACATCGGAAACGGGTGGGCCATATACGGGTCCATCGAGACGCGGTCACATGGTTGACCGATGTCGGCGCTTCCAAAATCAGTCGGCTTCAGCACCGGGTCACCGGGCGCTTAGCTGTCTGACGAGGCGGTGTGCATCTTCGGATGCGGCTCTTTGACAATTGAAGAAAGAAAGAGAAACGTGGACGGCGGAGTCCTTGCGGACTTGGTCGGGTTTTCGGACCCGGTCGGTCGAAGAGACTTTGGTTGTCCGACGTTTTTCAAGCTCACATCGTTCGGTGGAAACGCCGGACCGATCGTGAGCCTCTGTCAATTACGTTGTGACTAGCCAATTGGATCACTCCAACTTGAGAGTTTGATCCTGGCTCAGAGCGAACGCTGGCGGCAGG
>CAXUHE010000225.1:0-6188 GCA_964250725.1 uncultured Enterovirga sp.
CGCACAGGACGGTCTCGACCCGGACGTCATGGGTCCCGAGCCTGTCGGCCGCGGCGTCGTTCTTGGCCGGGTCGCGTCCCCAGATCGAGATCGCGCAACCCGCCCGGGCGAGCGCGTCCGCCATGCCGAGCCCGATGCCGCCATTGCCGCCGGTCACGATGGCGACACGGCCGGACAGATCGAAATCACCCCTCATGCCGCGCGGGCTTGGACCGACGGATCGGTCATCCTGCTCCTCCCGAATGGCGGCTTGTGCCGCTCTCAGCCGCCGAACGGGCATCGTGGCGCGTTCAAATCGGCCAGAGCGTAGCAAGCCATCCGCCGAAGTAAAGCGACGATTTAACGACTATGAAGGAGCGTAACGAGCGGGCGTGCCCGGCGGTATGCTTGCCGGCCCAAAGCTGCTCATGCGTCCTCGACGATGCCGGTTCATCGTCGAGCGACGGGCCAAGCTGACCTCGGACTACGCCTCAGCCGCCGCACCGCGACCACTGTCGGTCGAAGGGCGCTGGTAGGGTCTGAGCCTCATTGGGCACGCCCATCTCGCCACCGCGGCGGCGGCAGTCATCCATGTTCAGTTTCGCGTCGGCCGGCGGGCGTTACCCGCTCCGACCGACCATAGCGGAGGCGATGGGAGGATCTGACCAAGCCAGGCGTCCACCGAGCGTCGGACCTGATCCGTCCGCGCCTCCGTTGCCAGCGAGAACAGGTAGCTGAAGAGGACAGCGGTCACGATGCCGCCGAGGACGACGGCCCATTGGGACATACGCGACGGCACCATGTGCCAGCCGAGTCCGAAGGAGGCCATCATGACGGCGGCGTAAGCGTTGAGAAGGGGCGGATGCGTGCAATAGAGCGAGAATGCGAAGCCGGCGAGCCGTTTATGAATGAGAGCGCCCGGTGGCGCTACCAGTGAACTCGAGTTCGCTTTCATGCTGAGGATGAGGTTGGCGAACAGGAACGCCAGGGACGCGTCGCAGACGAACCACACGCCGGGGGTCTCGTCGGCCCATTCGGTCGGGACGAGCGCTCGCACGAGGAGGAGATGCGCGACGACCAGTGCGGCTGCGGGGAGCATGCCGAGCGGCAACAGGGGCCGCTCGCGCGCGCTCGCCAGAACGCCGAGCAGCCAGATCACACTATAGGCAGCTATGTTCGGCCCGACGAACTGGAACATGGACAAAGCGACGAGAAGTCCGGCCGGCAGAATGAAGAACAGGGCACGGCCGGCAAAGGAGCCGACGCGAGCACAGATGACGAGCACGACCAGCCAGGCGAAATAATACCAGAACTCGTCGAACAGCGACCAGAGCGCGCCGTTTGTCCCATAAGGAAAGCAGAAGGCCGTCTGGAGGAACGACGCGTTGCAGACGAAGATCGCGATGCCGTGCTGTGGGATCAGCGTATAGGGCGTGGAGTCCCCGGCCGGGAAGAACGACATGCCGACCCGGTCGAACAGGGCGCTGGTGGCGAAGCTCGGGATGAGCACGATCCAGAGCCGCGTCAGCCGCTTCAATGTATACTGCCTGACACCGACCGTGCCGGTGCGGACGAAGAACCGGAGCGAGCCACCGCCCACGAGCATGCCGCTGAGGACGAAGAACACGACGACCGCCTGATGCCCGAAGCCGGACAGAAGCGCGAACGCGTAATGGGCGAGACCGCGCTCCGCGCGCGGGAGCGACAGGATCTTGGTGAGAAACCGATTGTTCGCGTGGGTGAACACGACGAGGAGAGCAGATATCCAGCGAAAACAGTCGAGCCACAAAGACAGGTTGACGTGACGTTCAGCGGGTTCGACGGATGGCTTCTCTTGGATCATCATCGATACCCTGCCGAGGGACACACAACGGTCTAATCGCACAGCTGGGACTGGCGATTTCGGGCGATCGCCGGGAGGCCGCCCGACGAACGCGCGTCCATTCGAAAATCTTTTGACGCCATGTCAAGGCGCAGCGGATCCTGTCGCAAAGCTCACGCCGTGACCTACGCTTCGAACGAGCGCGACGTGCGGTCGGGACGGATCGCCGACGCTCGGTCCATGCGCGAAAGCACGACCGACCTGACGGCCTCTCCCGTTCATGTGCGCGGCTGATCATCCTTGGCCGCGCCCAGACCCGAACGTGCTAGGCCGCGTTCCGTCCCGCGAGCGCCGGCAGGGCCCCGGCAAGCCGCCGCACGGCCTCGCGAAGGTCATCGGCGCGGCGCAGGAAGCAGAGCCGCACGTGCCTCTCGCCGCCCGCCCCGAAGGCGGAGCCGGGAGCGAGGCCGACATTTGCCCCCTCGATGAGGTCGAGCGCGAGGGTCTTCGTGTCTGTAATGCCCTGCACCCGGAAATAGGCGTAGAATGCCCCGGGCGGCGGCGGCAGCTCGACGAGGCCGGTCGCCGCGAGACCCTGGCAGACGATCTCCCGCCCCTCGGTCGCGGCCGCGACCTGATCCGCCACGAACCCGTCACCCTCATCGAGCGCCGCGACCGCGCCGCGCTGGAGGAAGGCCGGAACGCCCGAGGTGGAGTACTGGACGAGGTTCTCGATCATCTGAGCGAGTTCGGGCGGCGCTTCCAGCCAGCCGATCCGCCAGCCCGTCATCGCCCAGTTCTTGGAGAAGGTCTGGACATAGAGGACGCGATCCTTCGGCTCCGCGACGTCGCGGAAGGAGGCCGCGCGACCGCCGCCGTCGTATACGAAGCGGCCGTAGATCTCGTCCGCCACGATCCAGATCCCGTGCCGGCGCGCGATCGCCAGGATGCGCCGATGGTCCTCGCGCGTCGCCGTCCAGCCCGTCGGGTTCGAGGGTGAGTTGACCACGATCGCGCGGGTGCGTTCCGTGACGGCCGCTTCGAACCGGTCGAGATCGAGGCTCCACCCCGTCGGTCCGCCGGAGAGCGGCACCTCGATGACGCGTGCGCCCGCGACGATCGCCGCGCCGGCGAAATTCGGCCAGGCGGGCGTCGGGATGACGACCTCGTCGCCCGCGCCCGCGGCAATCCGGATCGCGATCGCCGCTGCCTGCATGCCGCCGGTCGTCACGAAGAAGCGCTCCGGGTCGAACGACCCGCCATGGAGACGCTCGTGGTAGCGTGCGATCGCCCCGCGCAGTTCGGGAATGCCGCGCTGGTGGGTGTAGAACGTCTCGCCGTCACCGAGCGCCCGCGCGGCCGCCTCCGCGATGAAGGGCGGGGTCGGCCGGTCGCCCTCGCCGACCCAGAGCGGGATGAGGCCCGGCCTGCCGCGTCCGGCTCCCATCACGTCCACGATGCCGCTCGTCGGTGCGTTCGCGGCTTCGGGTCGGATCGGGAAGGTGGTCATCGGCGGTCCTGGCGGGCTGAATTCGCCGCCCGCGCTCGCCGCAATCCATAGCAGAGGATCGGCGCCGACCTGAACGCCGAGTTCGTCAGCTTGGAAGATCGTGACCAGGCACCGTCCGGGAAACTCCCCGAAGCCGAGTCGCTGGCGACAGACTTCGGCTCGGTCATCGCCCGCAAGGGCTTCGAGCCACTCCCAGTCGCCGTCACCCACGGCGAATATGCCGGACGCATGCGCAGAGCCCGCAAGGACCCGTTCGACCGGCTTCGAGTGGCTCAGTCTGACCTTGAGGATCTCGCGCTGATCTCCAACGCGACTTGGTTCGACGTCGTCGGCGTCGCGCGTGCCTGGTGGTCAGCCCCGGCGATAGACCCACACGCGCGCGGGCGGCATGTTGCGCCAGATCCGCTCGGCGGCTGTCGCCGTGTAGCCGGTAGCCGCCTTGACGGGGATGGGCGGCACGACCGCGTAGGTGAACTGGATGAACGGGGCATTCGGATGCAGCATGTCATGCGCGGCCGACATCAGCGCCAATCTCTGCTCGACGGGCTTCGTGAACAGCGGCAGGCTCGAGATCACGCCCGAGCAGGGTCCGGTCACCACCTGGGCCAGCACGTCGTCGGCCTCGTAGGCGTCACCCTGCACGATCGTCGCGCGGGGAAACCGCCGCTTCAGGAGTTGGCAGAAATCGGGGTTGTACTCGACGAGGACGAGGCGCTCCTGCTCGATGCCCCGCCGCAGCATCGCCTCCGTGACCGGCCCGGTGCCGGGTCCGAGTTCGACGACGGGCCCTGGGCGGCGCGGGTCGATATAGGAAGCCATCCGGTCGGCGAGAAAGCGGCCAGAGGGCGCCACCGCACCCGTGACGAGCGGCCGCTCCAACCATGATCTCAGGAAGCGAGCCTCGTCTTGGAACCGATCCTTCTCCGGCCGCCGTTTGCGGGGCGTCGGCCACTGCGAACGTTGAAGCAAGCTCTGTCTCCCCGGCACGCCCCGACCGCCGCCGAGCTCTTAATCTAGAATGCGATCAAGCTCGACTCGATCCACCGATACCATCGAAGAACTCGCGTACGCGCGTGAAAAATCCACTGCTTTCCGGATGGGTGTCGCCGGAGGATTCCCGCTCGAACTCGGCCAGGAGTTCGCGCTGGCGCCGGGTCAGATTCTGCGGGGTCTCGACCGAGACCTGTATGTAGAGGTCGCCGAGGTCGTGGGCGCGCAACACCGTCATGCCCTTGCCGCGCAGGCGGAACTGCTTGCCCGTCTGCGTACCCTCCGGCACGCGCAGCTTGGCATCGACGCCATCGAGCGTCGGCACGCTGAACTCGCCTCCCAACGCCGCGCTCACAAGCGAGATCGGGACGCTGCAATAAAGGTCCGCGCCGTCGCGCTGGAAGAACGCATGAGGCTTGATCGACAGGAAGATGTAGAGGTCGCCCGGCGGGCCGCCGCGCAGCCCCGCCTCGCCCTCGCCCGAGAGGCGGATGCGGGTCCCGTCCTCGACGCCCGCCGGCACGTTGACCGAAAGGTTTCGCTCGCGCGTCGTCCGGCCCGCCCCGCCGCAATTCGGGCAGGGATCGTCGATGATCTCGCCCCGTCCGCCGCAATTCGGGCAGGTGCGCTCGATCGAGAAGAAGCCCTGCGCGGCCCGGACGCGCCCGGCGCCTCCGCAGGTCGGGCAGGTGCGCGGGCGAGAGCCCGCTCGGGCGCCGGTCCCCGAGCAGACCTCGCAGGTGATCGACGTCGGAATGTTGAGGGAGGCTGCCTTGCCCGCATAGGCCTCCTCAAGCGTGATCTCGAGGTTGTAGCGCATGTCCGCGCCGCGCTCGCGGCCAGGACCCGCGCCGCGACCTCCTCCTCCGCCCGGCCGCCCGCCCCGGCCCTCGCCGAAAAACGTGTCGAAGATGTCCGACATGAAGTCGCCGAACCCGGCGTCGAAGCCCGGTCCGCCGGCCCCGCCGCCCCCCTGGAAGGCCGCGTGGCCGAACTTGTCGTAGGCGCCCCGCTTCTGTCCGTCCGACAGGACCTGGTAGGCCTCGTTGATCTCCTTGAACGTCATCTCGGCCTGGGCGTCGCCCGGGTTCTTGTCCGGGTGCCAGCGCATGGCGAGCTTGCGGAACGAGACCTTGAGCTCGGCCTCGCTCGCGGTCTTCTCGACGCCGAGCACCTCGTAGTAGTCGCGCTTGGACATAGACCGGGCGGCCTCAGTGGAAGCAGTGAACATCGACGGGTGAAAGGCGGGTGAGAGGAGCCGCGTATATCCGGCGTACTCCTCTCAACGCCCCGCCCTCACCTGTCACGCAATCACGCCCGCTTCTTCTTCTCGTCGACTTCCTGGAAGTCGGCGTCGACCACGTCGTCGGCCTTATGGCCGGCCGTGCCGGGCTCGTTCGCCGCTCCGCCCGGCGCCCCTTCAGACTGGGACGCGGCGTACATCGCCTCGCCGAGCTTCATGGAAGCCTGCATCAGGTCGTTCGAGCGCGACTTGATCGCCTCGACGTCCTCGGCGGCGAGCGCGGACCGCAGGGCCTCGGTCGCGGTCGTGATCGCGGACTTGTCGCCCTCGCCCACCTTGTCGCCATGCTCCGCCACCGACTTCTCGGTCGCGTGGATCATGGCCTCGCCCTGGTTCTTGGCCTCGACGAGTTCGCGGCGCTTCTTGTCCTCGGCCGCGTTCGACTCGGCCTCCTTCACCATGCGCTGGATGTCGCTCTCGGAGAGGCCGCCCGACGCCTGGATGCGGATCGCCTGCTCCTTGCCGGTCGCCTTGTCCTTGGCCTGGACGTTGACGATGCCGTTCGCGTCGATGTCGAAGGTCACCTCGACCTGCGGCATGCCGCGGGGTGCCGGCGGGATCCCCATCAGGTCGAACTGGCCGAG
>CAXUHE010000226.1:0-6176 GCA_964250725.1 uncultured Enterovirga sp.
CCCGGGTTGATTGCTCGAGGCGGCCGGCGACGGCCGTCCCAGAGGAATGGCCGCCGCGTCCGGATCCGTCCGGGCGAACAGAACCCGGCTTACAGGCCGGCTGACACCTTGTCCGTGCAAGGCCCTCAGCGGCGGCGCATGCGGGCGCGCCGTGCGCGCTGGGCCCGATAGCTGCGCGGTCCGCCGACCGTGCTGCGCACCGCGCCCGCCGTGCCGGTCAGGGCACCGTTCGCGCCGCCGACGCCCGCCCCGACCGCGCCGCCCACGATGCCCCCGATGGGTCCGCCCACGCGATTGCCCCGCGCGGAGCCTTCCTGCGCGCCCCCGATGATACCCTGGGCGGAGGCCGCGAGCGGCATCGCGGAGAGCGCCAGAGCGGCCGCGGCGGCGAAGAGCTTCAGTCTCATGGGGTGACTCCTTGCGTTTGGACGATGCCAACCTCGTCCGAGGCGGGCAGTTCCGCGGCTCCGTACGATCCGATCCGGCCGGTCGCAAGGCTTCGTTAACCTTGGCAGGGTCTGAATGCAGAACTGCGCCCGGCCCGGGGTCCGGCGCTTCGATTGACGCCCTGAATCGCCCATGTTAGCCCGAGCTATCCCGTCCGGAGCCGCCGATCGCATGTCGGTCAGGCGCATCGAGACCTGCGGCACGACCTGTCGCGGCGCACTCCTGCGCGTGCCAGGCGCGGCGGGCATGTCGACATTCGGGCGGGCTGCGAGCGATGGACCGGTTCGTGTCCAACATCACGTGACGCGGCGCGCCACCCCATCGGTGTCGCGCGCGTCGGAGGGCGGCCGGCACGTCCCGGTGCTCCTCGCCGAGGTGTTGGACGCGCTGGCGCTCGGGCGCGGCGGGACCTTCCTCGACGGCACGTTCGGGGCCGGCGGCTACACCCGCGCCATGCTGGACGCCGCCCCCGGCGTGCGCGTCGTCGCGCTCGACCGCGACCCGGACGCCATCGCGGGCGGCGCGGCCTTGCTGCGCGAATCGGCCGGACGGCTGACCCTCGTGCCGGGCCGCTTCGGCGAGCTGGACGCCATCGCGCGCGAGGCCGGCGCCGGGCCGCTCGACGGCATCGTGCTCGATATCGGCGTCTCGTCCATGCAGATCGATGAGCCCGAGCGCGGCTTCTCGTTCCGGACGGACGGGCCGCTCGACATGCGCATGGAGCGCGAGGGACCCAGCGCCGCGGACCTCGTCAACGAGACCCCCGAGGCCGATCTCGCGGACATCATCTACCGCTACGGCGAAGAGCGCCGCTCGCGGGCGATCGCGCGCGCCATCGTGGAGCGCCGCCGCCGCGCCCGGTTCGAGACGACCGGCGACCTCGCGGAGCTAGTGGCGAAGCACGTCCGTTCGGAGCCGGGCTTCAATCCCGCGACACGAACCTTCCAGGCGCTCAGGATCGCGGTCAACGACGAGCTGGGCCAGCTGACCTCGGCGCTCGACGCCGCCGAGCGGGTGCTCGCCCCCGGCGGGCGGCTCACGGTCGTGACCTTCCACTCGCTGGAGGACCGGATCGTCAAGCAGTTCGTGCAGGCGCGCACCAGCCGCACCGCGCGCGCCTCGCGCCACATGCCGTCGCCCGAGCCTGTCGAGCCGACCTTCGCGGCCGTGGTGCGCGGCCCGATCGCGCCGGGCGAGGCGGAGATCGCCTCCAATCCGCGCGCGCGCTCCGCCAAGCTGCGCGTCGTCGAGCGGACCGACGCTCCCATCCCGGCGGGCGCAACCGCCCAGGCGGGCACGACCGCCCAGGCGGGCCCGGCCGCGACCCGGGAGCCGCCACGATGATGCGTCTCCTGCATGCGGTCGCGATCTCGATGCTGATCGCGTCGGCCGCCTACGCGTACGGCATCAAGTACGACACGCTGTACTACGCGGAGGAGATCGCGAAGATCCGCGCGCGGCTCCACAAGGAGCGCGACGCCATCGCGGTCGCCAAGGCCGAGTGGGTCCTGCTTACGCGCCCGGAGCGGCTGCAGGTCATGGTCGACCAGCATCTCGACATGGTGCCGCTGACAGTGAACCAGCTCGCCCGCCTGTCCGACCTGCCGGTGCGGCCGCCCAAGGGCGACGAGATCGGCCGCAAGCTCGAGACCCTGATGATCGAGCCGACCGCGACTCCCAAGGACAAGCGGCTCGGTGACGCACATACGCCCGCCGCGACGCGGACGCCCGCGAGATGACGATGCCCTCCACGCCCGACGACCGGGACGATCTCGAACCGGATGCCGAACCCGGCCCGGTCTCGGCCGAACCGCGCCCCAGCGGCATGCGCCGCGCCGGGCTCGTCGTGCGCGACATGTTCCGGTTGCGGCTCGACAAGAGCGGCGGGCGGGTCGGCTGGGTCATGCTGGCCTTCGTGGCCCTGTTCGGGGCGATCGGCGCGCGCCTCGTGTTCCTGGCCGTCGCGCCGGTCGAGCCCGAGGGCATCCGGCGCTTCACGGCCGCCTCCGTGGCGGCGCGTCCCGACATCATCGACCGCAACGGCGAGATCCTGGCGACCGACGTGAAGACGGTCTCGATCTTCGCCGAGCCCCGCAACCTCATCGACAAGGACGAGGCGGTGGAGCTGCTCACCGCCGTCCTGCCCGAGCTGAACGCCGGCGAGCTTCGCGCCAAGTTCAACAAGAAGCGCGGCTTCGTGTGGGTGAAGCGCGAGGCGACGCCCAAGCAGCAGGCCGAGGTGCAGCGGCTCGGCATCCCGGGCGTCGGGTTCGTGCCCGAATCGAAGCGCGTCTACCCGAACGGCGTCGCGGCGGCCCACGTGCTCGGCTTCGCGAATATCGACAACGTCGGCATCGCCGGGATGGAGAAGTACATCGACTCGCAGGGGCTCCAGGACCTGACCGGGTTCGGCCTCGCGCACGACGCGGCCGATCTGAAACCCGTCCAGCTCTCGGTCGACCTGCGGGTCCAGCACGCCATGCGCGACGAGCTCTCCAAGGGCATGGAGCATTTCCGCGCCAAATCCGCCGCCTCCATGCTGATCGACGTGACGACGGGCGAGGTCGTCTCACTCGTGTCCCTGCCGGATTACGACCCGAACAACCCGGTCGACGCGCTCGAGAAGGACCGCATCAACCGCATGATCGTCGGCGTCTACGAGATGGGGTCGACCTTCAAGGCTCTGACGACCGCGATGGTCATGGATTCCGGCAAGGCGACCGTGAACACGCTGTTCGACGCGCGCACCAACCTGCAATTCGGCCGTTTCACGATCCACGAGTACCACTCGACGCACCGCATGCTGACCGTGCCCGAAGTGTTCATCCACTCCTCGAACGTGGGCTCCGCCAAGGAGGCGCTTCTCGTGGGCGTCGAGGGCCACAAGGCCTTCCTCAAGAAGATGGGCCAGCTCGACCGCATGCGCACCGAGATGCCCGAGAGCGCGATGCCGATCGTGCCGGCGCGCTGGGGCGAGCTCAACACCATCACGATCGCGTTCGGCCACGGCATCGCGGTCGCGCCCATGCAGGCCGCGGCGGCGGTCGGCGCGCTCATCAACGGCGGCTACCTGATCAACCCGACCTTCCTGAAGCGCACCGAGGCCGACGCGCTCCGCAACGCGCCGCGCGTCATCAAGCCCGAGACCTCGGAGGCGATGCGCTTCATCATGCGCCTCAACGCCACCAAGGGCTCGGCCTCGAAGGCCGCGGTGCCGGGCTATTTCGTGGGCGGCAAGACGGGCACGGCCGAGAAGGTCGTGCGCGGCCGCTACGACCACAGCCGCCTGTTCACGACCTTCATGGCGGCGCTGCCGATGGACAAGCCGCAATACCTGTTCGTGACCGTCTACGACGAGCCGCAGCCCACCAAGGAGACCTACGGCTTCGCGACCGCCGCCTGGAACGCGGGCGAGACGACCGGCCGGATGGTCGAGCGGATCGCCCCGATGCTGCCGATCGCGCCGCGCTTCGACCCGCCCGTGAACCCCTTCCCGCAGATGGCGAAGGTGAACGCGTGGGGCATCCGATGACGGTGGATGCCGAGCGGGACGTGCTGACATTCGGTCCTCGTGCCGTAGAGCTTTGCACGAACCCTGGAGATCCCTCCCCGAAGGGGAGGGCGAGTCGAAGCGCAGCTTCGAACCGGGGTGGGGACTCCCGGCCGGACTATCCTCACCCCGGTTCGGCTTCGCCGACTCGGCCCTCCCCTTCGGGGAGGGATCAGTCGAGTCCTTTGCGCGAAGGTCCTCATGCTGAGGTGCCGAGCGAAGCTCGGCCTCGAAGCACGCAGGATGACCGCATGTCTCTAACCCTCGCGGACCTCCTGCCCGAGGCGACCGGCCCGGCCGCCGCCACGCCCGTCACGGATCTCACGGCGGATAGCCGCGAGGCACGGCCGGGCTCCGTCTTCGTGGCGCTCGCGGGCACCAAGGCGGACGGGTTCGCGTTCCTGGCCGATGCCGTCGGGCGCGGCGCGGCCGCGATCGTCGCCGAGGCGGCGCGCCCGCCAGGCCTGTCGGACGAGGTCGCCTACGTGCGGGTGCCGGACGCGCGCCGCGCGCTGGCGCTCGCGGCGGCCCGCCTGCATCCGGGCCAGCCGGACACGATCGTGGCCGTCACCGGGACCAGCGGGAAGAGCTCGGTCGCGGATTTCACCCGCCAGCTGCTGGGCGGTCTCGGCCGGCGGAGCGCCAGCCTCGGCACGCTCGGGATCACGACGGCCGACGGGACCGCCTACGGCTCGCTGACGACGCCGGACCCCATCTCGCTCCACCGCTCGCTCGACCGGCTCGCCCGGGAGGGCGTGACCGACCTCGCCATGGAGGCCTCCTCGCACGGCATCGAGCAGCGCCGTCTCGACGGCGTCCGCCTCAAGGCCGCGGCCTTCACCAATCTCGGCCACGACCACCTCGACTACCACCCGAACGTGAAGGCCTATCTGGCGGCGAAGCTGCGCCTGTTCGAGGAGCTGCTGCCGGAGGACGGCACCGTGGTGGTGAACGCCGATTGCGCGCAGGCGCCGGACGTCTACGCGGCCGCGAACGCGCGCGACCTCGCGACCGTCACGGTCGGGCGCACCGGCCGGGACCTCGCGCTCGGCGAGGTGACGCGGCGCGGCTTCGCGCAACGCCTCTCGCTCCGCCACGGGGGCCGCGACCACGAGGTCGACCTGCCGCTCGCCGGCGGGTTCCAGGTTGAGAACGCGCTGGTGGCGGCCGGCCTCGCGGCGGCCGCGCGGGGCCTCGAGCACATGCCGCAGATCATCGCCGGGCTCGCACACCTCCAGGGCGTGCCCGGACGGCTGGAGCGCGTCGGCGAGGTGCGGGGCGCGCTCTGCGTGGTGGATTTCGCGCACAAGCCCGAGGCTCTTCAGCACGTGCTCGCGAGCCTGCGGCCCTTCGCGACGGGCCGGCTCGTGTGCGTGTTCGGCTGCGGCGGCGACCGGGACCGCACCAAGCGCCCCGTCATGGGCCGCATCGCGCAGGACGGCGCGGACGTGGTCATCGTGACGGACGACAACCCGCGCTCCGAGATGCCCTACCGCATCCGCGCCGAGATCCTGGCGGCGGCCCCGGCCGCGCGCGAGATCGGAGATCGAGCCGACGCGATCCGGGCCGCCGTCCAGATGCTGCGGCCGGGCGACGTGCTGGTCGTGGCCGGCAAGGGCCATGAAACGGGCCAGATCGTGGGCGAGCGCACGCTGCCGTTCTCGGACCAGGACGCCGTCCGGGCGGCGATCGCGGAGATCGAGGCATGATGACGCCCTTGTGGACGGCGGCCGAACTCGCGGCTCTGCCGGGCGCCCGCCTTTTGGGCGCGGTCGGGGACGTGTCGGGCGTCTCGATCGACACCCGCACGCTCCGGCCCGGCGACCTGTTCGTGGCGATCGTGGGCGACGCCCGCGACGGACACGACTTCGTGCCGGCCGCGCTCGCGGCCGGGGCCGCGGCCGCGATCGTGGCGGAGGGCCGCGCGGCCGAGCTCGCCGGGGCCGGCCCGCTCGTCGCCGTGCCGGACCCGCTCGACTATCTCCGCCAGATGGCGCGCGCCGCCCGCGCCCGCACGGAGGCCCGGATCGTCGCCGTCACGGGCTCGGTCGGCAAGACCGGCACCAAGGAGGCGCTCCGCCTCGTCCTGTCGCGCTTCGGCGCGACGCACGCGTCCGCCGCCTCCTACAACAACCATTGGGGCGTGCCGCTGACGCTCGCCCGCATGCCGCGCGAGAGC
>CAXUHE010000227.1:0-6110 GCA_964250725.1 uncultured Enterovirga sp.
CCGAGATGAAGGCCTACGACCTCCTGGTGCAGGCCGAGAGCGGGCTCGCGGGCATCACCGGCCACCCGGCCGGACCGGGGCGCGTCGGCGTCTCGGTCTGCGATATCGCGTGCGGGATGTCGGCCTATGCGGGCGTGCTCGAGGCGCTCCTGGCGCGCGGCCTCACGGGGGAGGGGGCGCGGCTCGAGGTCAGCCTCTTCGACGGAGTGGCGGATTGGATGAACGTGCCGCTGCTCTATTTCGAGGGCACCGGCGTCGCGCCGAAGCGGGTCGGGCTCGCCCACCCGTCGATCTGTCCCTACGGGGCCTTCGATACGGCGGACGGGAGGCTGGTCCTGATCTCAATCCAGAACGAGAGGGAGTGGGCGAAGTTCTGTGCCGCCTTTTTGGGCGAACCGGACCTGCCGAAGGCGCCGGGCTTCGAGACGAACACGGCGCGTGTGGCGAACCGGCCGGCGGTCGACGCCAAGGTGGCGGCGGCCTTCGGGGCGCTGACCCGCGACGCGGTCGCGGCGAGGCTCCGGGAGGCGCAGATCGCGTACGGATTCGTCAACGATCTCGGTGACTTGGCCGGGCATCCCGCGCTCCGGCGCGTCACGGTCGAGACCCCGGGCGGTCCGGCCTCGATCGTGGCGCCGCCCGTCATCCGCGACGGGGCGACGCCCCGGCTCGGCGCCGTCCCGGCGATCGGCCAGCATTCCGACGCGATCCGGCGCGAGTTCGCGACCTCGCGCGAGGTCGCCTGAGATGGCGGACGAGGTCGCGTCCATCTCGCGCGAGGTCGCGCCGATCCGCGCCGCGGACCTCGTCGCGTCGATCGCCGACGCGCTGCAGTTCATCTCGTACTACCATCCGGCCGACTACATCGCGAACCTCAGCGAGGCCTGGCGGCGCGAGGAGAGCCCGGCCGCGAAGGACGCGATCGGGCAGATCCTGGCCAACTCCCGCATGGCGGCGATCGGCCGCCGCCCCATCTGCCAGGATACCGGGGTCGCGACGGTCTTCATGAAGATCGGCATGGGGGCGCGGTTCGACACGGACACGGCGCTCGCCGACCTCGTGGACGAGGCGGTGCGGCGGGCGTGGCTGACCGAGCGCAACCCGCTGCGCGCCTCGATGGTCCGCGACCCCCTGTTCGGGCGCACGAACACGGGCGACAACACGCCCGCGAACCTCCACGTCGAGATGGTGGCGGGGAACCGCGTCGAGATCCACGTGGCCGCGAAGGGCGGCGGGTCGGAGAACAAGGCGCGGTTCGCGACGCTGAACCCGAGCGACTCGCTCGTCGAGTGGGTGCTGCGCACGGTCGAGACCCTGGGCGCGGGCTGGTGCCCGCCGGGCATCGTGGGGATCGGGGTCGGGGGCTCGGCCGAGAAGGCGATGGTGCTCGCGAAGGAATCGCTGTTCGAGCCGATCGACATGCCGGAGCTGCGACGGCGCGGGCCCGCCTCGCGCCTGGAGGAGCTGCGGATCGAGCTCTGCGACCGGATCAACGCGCTCGGCATCGGGGCTCAGGGGCTCGGCGGGCTGACCACAGTGCTCGACGTGAAGATCCGGACCTTCCCGGTCCACGCGGCCTCGCAGCCCGTCGGGCTCATCCCGCAATGCGCGGCCGACCGCCACGTCCACTTCACGCTGGACGGGTCGGGGCCCGCGAGCTTCGTGCCGCCCGACCTGTCGCTCTGGCCGGAGATCGCCATGGGCGTCTCGGCCACCGCCCGCCCGGTCGACCTCGACCGGCTGACGCGGGCCGAGGTCGCGACGTGGCGCGCGGGCGAGACGCTGCTCCTGTCGGGGCGGCTGCTCACCGGCCGCGACGCCGCGCATCTGCGCCTCACCCGCATGCTGGAGGCCGGCGAGCCTCTCCCCGTCGATCTGCGCGACCGGGCGATCTACTATGTCGGCCCGGTCGATGCCGTCGGCGGCGAGGCGGTCGGGCCCGCCGGCCCCACGACCTCGACCCGCATGGACAAGTTCCTCGAACCCATCCTGTCGCGCACGGGGCTCCTGGTGATGGTCGGCAAGGCCGAGCGCGGGCCGGCCGCGGTCGAGACCATCCGCCGCCACGGCTGCGCCTATCTGGTGGCGGTCGGCGGGGCCGCCTATCTGGTGTCGAAGGCGATCCGCTCGTCCCGCGTCGTCGCCTTCGCGGATCTCGGCATGGAGGCGATCCACGAATTCGTGGTCGAGAGCATGCCCGTCACGGTCGCGGTCGATAGTGCCGGGACGTCGATCCACCGGGAGGGACCGGCCCGCTGGCGGCGTCCGGCCCCGATCCTCGAACCCGCCTGATCCGGCTGCAAGGAACGAAGGGGCACCTGATGGCCATCACCTCCGAACTAGCCGCCTTCGTGGCGCGCACCGACATCGCGGCCCTGCCGCCCGAGGTCGTGGGCCGGGCGCGGCTCCTCGTGCTCGACATCGTGGGCAACGCGGTGCGCGCCCGGCACGATGCCGAGAGCACGCCGGCCCTGCTCGCGGCGGTCGCGGCGCTCGGGCTCGCGGACGGATCGGCTCACGTCTTCGCGGACGGGCGCGGCTACGCGCCGATGGGTGCGGCGCTCGTCAACGCGACGCTCGGCCACTCGCTCGATTTCGACGACACGCACGCGACCGCGATCGTGCATCCGGCGGCCCCGATCGTGCCGGCCACGCTCGCGGCCGCCGAGATGACGGGCGCGTCCGGGGCCGAGGTGATGGCCGGGATCGTGGCCGGCTACGAGGTGGCGCTCCGCCTCGCGCTCGCCCTGCCGGCCGGCGCGCATTACGACCGCGGCTACCACCCGAGCGCGACCTGCGGGGTGTTCGGGGCCGCGGCCGCGGCGTCGCGCGTGTTCGGGCTCGACGCGGACAGGGTCGCGTCCGCGTTCGGCATCGCGCTGAGCCAGAGCGCCGGCAGCCTGCAATTCCTGGCGAACGGCGCCTGGACCAAGCGTTTCCAGGTCGGCTGGGCCGGGATGGCGGGTCTCGCGGCCGCGAGCCTCGCGCGCGAGGGGTTCGTGGGCGCGTCCGAGCCGATCGAGGGCCGGCACGGCTTCCTCAACGCCTACGCGCCGTCGCCGGACCCGGCCCGGGTCAACCGCGACCTGGGTCGCGTCTACGAGCTGATGGCGACGGGCGTGAAGCCCTACCCGTCCTGCCGCTGGGGCCATGCCGGGATCGACGCCGCGCTGGCGCTGCGGGCCGAGCACGGCCTCGAGGCCGGCGAGATCGAGAGCGTGACGCTCGGCGTCTCGCGCGCCGGCCTGCTCCTCGTGGGCGAGCCAGCGGCCAAGAAGGCCGATCCGCGCAACGTCGTGGACGGCCAGTTCAGCGGGCCGTTCGTGATCGCGGTCGCGCTCGCGACCGGCCGTATGGATTGGGGCAGCTACCGGCTGCTCCACGATCCCGCCATCCGGGCGCTGATGCCGCGCATCCGCTGCGAGACCGATCCCGAGATCGAGGCCGAGTTCCCGGCGAACATGTCGGGCAAGCTGACGGTCCGGGCGCGCGGCCGGGTCTTCACCCGCACGGTCGTGGTTCCGAAGGGCGAGCCCGCGAACTTCCCCACCGAGGCGGAGTTCCGGGCGAAGTTCGCCGGCCTCGCGGACGCGGTGCTGGGTGCCGACGCGGCCGTCGCGCTCGCGGACGACGTCCTGCGACTCGACCAGCTCGACGGCGTCATCGACCTCATGCGGCAGAGCCGCCCCCGACAGACCCGCCCCCGACAGACCCGCCCCCGACATGTGCCGGCCACCGGCGTCATCCTGAGAGCAGCCGAATGAGCGACGGTCTTCCCTCCATCCCGACCACCGACCGGCCCTTCGCGGAGATCCGCGAGGAGGTCGCGAAGCTCTGCGCCGGCTTCCCGGGCGAGTACTGGCGCAAGCTAGACGAGACGCGGGGCTACCCGACGGAGTTCGTCCAGGCGCTGACCGAGGGCGGCTGGCTCGCGGCCCTGATCCCGGAGGAGTATGGCGGCGCCGGCCTGCCGCTCTCGGGCGCGGCCGCGATCCTGGAGGAGGTGCAGCGCCAGGGCTGCAACGGCGGCGCCTGCCACGCCCAGATGTACATCATGGGGACGATCCTGCGCCACGGCAGCGAGGCGCAGAAGCAGGCCTACCTGCCCAAGATCGCGACGGGCGAGCTGCGCCTCCAGGCCTTCGGGGTGACCGAGCCGACGAGCGGCACCGACACGACGGCTCTGCGCACCACTGCCCGGCGCGAGGGCGACAGGTACGTCGTCAACGGCCAGAAGATCTGGACGAGCCGGGCGGAGCATTCCGACCTGATGCTGCTCCTTGCCCGCACGAGCCCGCGCGACCCGGCGGCGAAGAAGACCGAGGGGCTCTCGACCTTCATCGTGGACATGCGCGAGGCGGTCGGGCGCGGGCTGACGATCAAGCCGATCCGCACGATGATGAACCACAACTCCTGCGAGGTCTTCTTCGACAACATGGAGATCCCGGCCGGGAACCTCGTCGGCGAGGAGGGGCGGGGGTTCCGCTACATCCTGTCCGGCATGAATGCCGAGCGCATCCTGATCGCGGCCGAATGCATCGGGGACGCCAAGTGGTTCACCGAGCGCTCGACCCGCTACGCGAAGGAGCGCCAGGTCTTCGGCCGGCCGATCGGCCAGAACCAGGGCGTCCAGTTCCCGGTCGCCCGCGCCTACGCGAACATGCGGGCGGCCGAGCTGATGGTGCACGAGGCCCTGCGGCTCTACGAGAGCGGCGCGAACCCGGGCGCTGAGGCGAACATGGCGAAGATGCTGGCGGCGGACGCCTCGTTCGAGGCCGCGAACGCCTGCATCCAGACGCATGGCGGCTTCGGCTTCGCGGAGGAGTACGAGATCGAGCGCAAGTTCCGCGAGACGCGCCTCTACCAGGTTGCGCCGATCTCCACGAACCTCATCCTCTCCTACATCGCCGAGCACGTCCTCGGCATGCCGCGCTCCTACTGAGCCCGTGAGCGTCGACATCGCGCATCTGCGGGGCTGGATCGGCCGCGAGGCCGAGGCGGTGGACCTCGTGACGCCGCGCCTCGCGGACGAGTTCCGCGCGACCTTCGCGCCCAACCTCGCGCGAGCAGATGAGGGCGACGCGCCGCTCGCGATCCACTGGTGCCTGTCCCCGGCGATCGTGCCGGCGGACGAGATCGGGCCGGACGGGCACCCGAAGCGCGGCGGCTTCCTGCCGCCGGTGCCGCTGCCGCGGCGCATGTGGGCGGGCGGCGCCGTCGAGATCCACGCGGGGCTGCGGGTCGGCGACAGCGTCACCCGGCGCTCGACCATCGAGGACGTGTCGCTGAAGGAGGGGCGCTCCGGCGCGCTCTGCTTCGTGGCGGTCCGGCACGAGTACCTGACCGCACGGGGCCTCGCGGTCTCGGAGCGGCACGACATCGTGTATCGCGAGGCGGAGACGGCGACGCTCGCGCCAGGTCCTCGGGACAAGGGGACGGGGGAGGTTCGGAGTGCCGACCTCACCTGGAGCGTCGAGGCGAATCCAGTCCTCCTGTTCCGCTACTCCGCCTTGACGTTCAACGGCCATCGCATCCATTACGACCTGCCCTACGTCACGGGCGAGGAGGGGTATGCGGGGCTCGTGGTCCACGGTCCGATCCAGGCGACGCTGCTTCTCAACGCTGCGGCCGCCCTCGGCGGCCGGCCGCCGCGGCGCTTCCGCTATCGCGGCCTCTCGCCGCTGATCGCGGGCGGCAGCTTCACGGTCTCGGCCGCCCGGCGGCCGGATGGCGGGATCGCGTGCTGGACGCAGAGTGCCGACGGTCGCACCTGCATGGAGGCCGAGGCGGGCGGGTAGATCAGTTCACGGCCGAGCCGGGCGAGAGACCCGCAGGCCGATCAGACTGCAACGAACCAGGGAAGGGAATACATCATGAAGCGCAGAACCGTCACGGCCGGGCTCGCGGCCATCCTCCTGTCGGCCGGGGCCGGACCGGCGCTCGCCCAGGCTCCGATCGTCATCAAGTTCAGCCACGTCGTGGCGCCCGACACCCCGAAGGGCAAGGGCGCAGACAGGTTCAAGGAGCTCGCCGAGAGGTACACGAACGGCCGCGTGAAGGTCGAGGTGTACCCGAACTAGCAGCTCTACAAGGACAAGGAGGAGGTCGAG